>NZ_CP101717.1:946254-1261672 GCF_030643825.1 Salinispirillum sp. LH 10-3-1 | reverse complement strand
AAGGCTTACCGCTATGGATCACCGAACCGGATGAGACCGCGTGGAGACCCATCGATTTTCCCAGCAACCCACCGGGTCGCCAAGGCCGCACAAACGCCTGGTTCAAGGCCCAGTTGCCAGACAATCAGTGGCGTGATCCTGCTCTGTACATATACAGCATCGACCTCATTGCCGAATTCTATTTAGATAACGAACTGATCTACCGTTACGGTACCTTTGATGAAAACGGTCAAGGTCGATTCATTGGGTGGCCTTGGCACATCATTCTGTTACCTGAAGACTTTGCGGGAAGAACCCTCTACGTTCGTACCTATTCGGATTACCCCGACATTGGGTTGTGGGGTGAGATCATTCTGGGACCACACATCGTGCACCTGCAAAGAATGGTTAAGGCTGATGCGTCCAGCCTGTTTATCGGTGCCATGCTGATACTGGTCGGCTTGTTCTCTGGGATATTCTGGCTGGCTAATCGAAGCATGCTGACCAATCTATACTTGTCCATGTTCGCCTTTTGCCTAGCGGCGGTGGTACTGCACCAAGCACAACTGAAACAATTGCTGTTTTTTGCTCCTTTACGATGGGAAATCGTTGGTGCACTCGCCTACTGTGCGTTGGTTATCCCGCTCGCCGGCTACGTCGAACAGTTCAGTGGGCGTGGCTGGCGACATTCTCTGGTGATATTAAAATGGGGTGTAACTGCCTTAGTGGCAGTGTCTGCCCTGCTGTCCATCACCGACGTTGTCAGTATTGCCAATCTTTATCCAGTCTTCGATGTAACCCTGGTTATCAGCTTGTTGATCATTGCCGCGCATGTTGTGCACAGCATTGTGCAAGGCAATGTCCAAGCGCGCGTCGTATTCGCAGGGTTATGCATCCTTGGCGGTTTTTGGTTCTATGACATGGCGACAGCACATGGTTTTTTACCCTGGGACCGACAGCGCACCGAGTGGGGGGCGTTAATCTTTGTTTTGATTTTGTCGGTGCTGTCTTTCCGAGTGTTTATTAACCTGCAACGCCAACTCATCGACTTAACACAAATTCTAGAAGCCAAGGTCACCGAACGCACCATTGAACTAGCTCGACGCAACGATGATCTGTCACATGCCAACCAACAACTGCACAGTTTAGCCACCACAGACCCGCTGACGGAGCTCTACAATCGGCGACACTTTTTCGATTGCGTGGCAGTAGAAATCAAGCGCACTCGGCGTACCAATATGCCCTTATCAATGTTGGTTATGGATGCCGACAACTTTAAGGACATCAATGATACGTACGGCCATGCAACGGGAGACCGAGTCTTACAAGACGCTGCCAGCATTTGCCGTTCAGTTGTACGAGACACCGATATATTCGGCCGTATCGGAGGGGAGGAATTCGCCGTTTGCCTACCGGAAACCGATGAGTTAGGTGCGAAAGGCTTGGCAGAACGGGTACTCAATGCCCTACGCAGCACACCTATTCACTTCCAAGACAATACGATTAACTTAACCATGAGCATCGGCATTGCCACCTTGGCGGTGACCGATCACGACGTCGATACGCTGTATCAGCGTGCCGACGCGGCGATGTATGATGCGAAGCATCATGGTCGTGATGGCATTGCCATACGCTAAAGGAAGCACCTAAAAACCTCCTTTTCTCAAGCTGGCGTTGTTAGAAATGCTCTCAAAATGCTCGTTTACGCCCAGTAAACTGCGCTTTTTCGTGCATTTTTGCCTACCCAGCTTTTCGCCTCTGAGGTTTTAGATACTCTCTTTTCACTACTGACTCATCAGGCGCTGAAAGTCGGAGCCCGTGGGCGTCTGGTGTAGGCGCAAGCCGAACTCTGGCAGTACGGCAAAGATGTGATCGAACAGGTCCGCTTGGATACCCTCGTACTCGACCCAACCAATTTGGTTAGAGAAGGCATAGATTTCCAACGGGATACCGTTTGAATCGGGCTCCAGTTGGCGCACCATCTGAATCATGTCGGCATGGATACGTTTGTTGGCCTTCAAGTACGCAGTCAGGTAGGCACGAAAAGTGCCTAGATTGGTTAGCCGACGACCATTAACCGGAGAAGACGAATCCACGCCACTGGCCGCGTTATCGGCTTCGATATCTTTTATCTTCCCTTCGATATAACCGGACAGCAACTTCGCCTTGCGTAACCGAGTCAGCTCTTCTTCCGTTAAAAAATGCACACTGGTGCCATCAATGCGTATGGCGCGTTTTATGCGTCGGCCACCGGAATCGGTCATACCACGCCAGTTTTTGAACGAGTCCGAAATCAACGCATAGGTCGGTACCGTGGTAATGGTGCGATCCCAATTTTGCACTTTAACCGTGGTTAAGGTGATATCGATCACATCCCCGTCAGCGCCATATTTGGGCATTTCCAACCAATCCCCAACGGCCAGCATCTTATTGGCGGACAGCTGAATGCCTGCGACCAGCCCCAATATCGGGTCTTTAAACACCAACAGCAGTACCGCTGTCATGGCGCCCAAGCCGCTGAACAAAATCACCGGCGATTTGCCGATCAGAAGTGCTATCACCAAGATGCTAATGAGAATAGCGGCTGCCAGCTTGAGCCCTTGGAAAATACCCCGCAGAGGCAGATTACGACCAACTTTACTGCGCATAGAGAGATTCAATAACGTATCCAGCAAGGCAAAAAACGTCAGCAATGCCATGCCTAGAATCCACAACTGAGCCACCAATTGAATGCCACTGCGGATAACGGACTCCGTGGGCAGCCACAACCCGGCTTGGACATGAATGATGATGCCCTGAATCGTAAACGCAAAGCGGTTGAAAAGCTTACGCTCAAAGAGAGCGGCATTCCAAACTCGCTTTTTATCGCGCGTTAAGTTGTCGACCAAACGCAATACACCACGATGCAACATTAAGTGAATGATGATAGAAATCAGCACAATCAGACCCAGCATGCCCAAAATACTGAGCAGGTCAGCGTTCGGAATGTCGTAGCTGTCTAACCAGTGGTTCAAACTCTGTTGCATTTTAGCTCCCTAACACTCTGTTTATTGACCTCAGATGACTGGTTTACTCGGCGAAGGCTTCCATAAAATCCAGCTCCGCCTGATGCCGAATGATTCGACGGTGGTTCGCCCACAGGTTTTGAATCTGCTCAGTATTACAACGCTGACGATCCACCAGTACCCGGCTGTTCAGTTCGCCAATGCGCATCCCGTTCGCGGTCGGCACCTTAGAGAACACAAACTGATTGCTGATTAAGTCCATAAACGGGCCAGACTTGCTGGTTGGCATAATAAACAACAACTGCAAGCCCAGTGACTCGGTCAGGTACTCGATAACTTCTTTCGAACGCGCTTCGTCCATTTTGGAAAAGGCTTCATCCACCAGCACCATGCGCAGGTGCGCATCGCCTTCGTTGAAACGGAACGCACTGGTGATGGCCGCCGAGCGAATGATGTAGGCAGGCGTTTCCAACTGACCACCGGAACCCGTGCCGTATTGACTCAAGGCAATGGGCTCTTTGTTCGCTGGCTGCTTGTAGATCTCGTAATTGCGGTAGTTGCGATAGTCGGAGATCCGCTCCAGCTCGCGCAACGCACGTTGCTCATCTTCATCCAGCAGCATACCCATGATCTGGTCACGCACGCGCTGCGACTTGGCCGACAACTCTAAGGTGAACAGGGTTTGCTTCTCGCCCAAACCGGGCGAACGCGTTACCTCTTCAAAGAATTGCCAGTACTCTTGGTACTCAGGCACCCAAGACCAGTCAAACCAATAGCGTTCTTTGTCGGCACCAAACCGGTGATGCTCCAGCTCTTGGTTAAGCTCTTCCAGAATTCGCTTGCCGTCATTAATGGCGTGGTAAATGGCGTGGCACAGGTTGGTGACAAAAGTATCGTTGAAACTGTCACGCAAGCGTGTGAGCTGATCCTGTTTTTCCACCAACACGTTGTTTTTCAGACGTTTGTGAATGCGCCCTATTTCAAGGTTCAAACCGGCAACTTGACTGAAAAAATCGACGCTGTGCGCTTGGCCAAAATCAGCCGCAAACACCATGGCATCACTGGGTTGGCAGTGTTGATTGTGTTCTAACACATTGCGTTCAAGATCATGCGCCAGCGCGTTCAGCTCGTTCAGCATGTTGGTGTGGCGTGATTCCAAGCTATCTGGGTCGGCACTTTCCGCCTCCTGATCAGCCAGCGTGAGGCGCTCATCCACCGCAAAGTCCGGCCAAATGTGCGTCAAGTCTTCTAAGTGGTTTTCATGATCCTCCACCGCTTGCTGAGTCTTTTCTTGTTGCTCGCTGAGGCGCTTACATAATCGGTCACACTGCTCGCGCTGCTCTTGCAATTTACCGAGATCGGCATCCAACGTACGAATTTGATCATCTAGTTGACTGGCTTTATCGCGCAAACGCTCAAACTCGTCGTCCAGCGATTTAAATTGGGTAATGTCCAAGTCCGCGAGCTGACGTTCAGCGGATTGCAGGTCGCGTTGCGCTTGCAGCAAGGCCTGATACGGCTCACTGACTGACACCTGAGTCAACTGATCAACCGCACTGAACAACTGCGCCAAACGCTGACATTCTGCCTCCAACTGCGCCATGTCGACGCGCAATTGCTGCAACTCTTCGCCTCGCGCTCGGGCGGCGCGTTCGCGTGCACCCTGCCCGAACACCAAGTCACTTTCGTCCAATTCACAGCGGTACATAGCGTAGCCACCGCTGCCCATACCCTCAACGCAGATACCGCGCCGGGTATGGCGCAAAGCATCGATGCTGTCGACCCGTTGTACATTGCCGTAACTGGCCAGTAGGTAGTCCTTGGCGGTGGCGTGGCTAAACGCCAAAACATCAACCAGGGAGTCCTTTACTGGACTGAGCCGGGCAACATCTTCTTTTGCTCGCGTCCCTTGAATGACACGTGCGCGGCCATCACGCCCCGGCAATTGCCGGACGATACGTGCAGCTTCCGCTTCGTACTCCGGAGCCACCACAATACCAAAACGGGCCAAACCCAAATAGGCTTCCACCACGTTCTGCCACTGCGAATCGGTGACACTTACATGATCACACAACACCGATGCATCGGCTTCCGGCAATTGCCGCCGAATGGCTTCCAGAGCCGACCGGACGAAACCAGGGTAATGAATACGCGACTGCTCCAGAGCTTGGGTATCCGCCGATTTTTGCTGCCACTGGCGCTCCAGCTGCTGCAAACGCTGCTGACGACGGTCAAGTACCTTGGCCAGCCAATCGCGCAAACTGGTGTTTTCCACATAGCGATCTTTTTCGAGCCAGCGTTTCATCCACTGGTTAATTTGGCTTTCCAATTCCAGCGTGCTCTGTACACTGTTCTCCATAGCATCCAAATCAACCCAATCGCGGTTTAACAAGCGCGCCAACTCATCACCCAATTGGGTCAGCACTTGCTGCAATTTGGGGCTGTCGTCGGCCAATCGTAGGGCTTCTTTGCTTAACCCTTCGGCTTGCAGGCGTTCGCGCTCGGAGCTCCAAAGCTGAGCAATGTCGGCGATTGCGCGAGTCAGCACAACACGGGCTTTATCTGCCGTCACCAACGACTGCGAGGTGAACTGCAGCACCTTGCTGGCTTTCTCTTGTGTGCTTTCCAGCACCGCTTTGTCTTTCAGTTCGCTGATGCCCATGCGCCGGGCTTCCAACGCCACCTGCTCCTGGCGAACTTGCTGGCGCTGGGTTTCGGCCAATTGGCGTTCGCGCGTGCGTTGATCGAACTGGTCCACCAAGTCCGTCTGCGCATTCTTAGCGGTCAAATAGGCGTCTTGATCGCGCTTGTAGCGCGCCTGCGCTAGGGTATAAGCCAGCACATGTCGTTCGATCCACTGATCGACGTATTGGTCAGCTTGCTTCTTACTCTGACTTAAGCGCGCAATGTTCTTACTGAGCCGGTTGGCCTCGCCCTCCATCGCATTGATGGTTTTCATCAAATCCGACACCGTGCGAATGGCTTCGCCCAAGTCCTTAGGCTCCAGAATTTCGTTAGCCACGAAACCGTTGATGCTGCGTACCGGCTTGTAGGCCATAAAGCGCGAGAAGGCGCGCGCCGCGTTCAGCGCTTCCCGCTCGGACAGCGCATCCTCGCGGCCACGCAAGGCGGCATACAGTCGGCGGAGGTACTGCTTTTTGGTGTCGTATTTCTCGACCACTTGCGCGCCTAAACGCTTTTGTAATTGCTTATGCAGCTTGCCCATGGGCACCACTTCACGCCCAACCAAATCACTCTCGGTAATAAAGTCACCCAAACTGAGTTCGTGACCTTGCACCAAGTAAAACTGCTGGTCGTTCAAGCGCGCGGTTTGCTGCTGACCGTTCTTTTCAATACGTGCCGACATGCCGATAACGGCCGTAAAGGGCTCACCGCTTTCGCCTTGCGTCGGGTGAAACACCGCCGCCAGATATCCTACCGTCGGTTCAGGGCGGGCGTAGCTGCCGTCGTCGCAACCCAGCACATAAGAAGCCAGGGTACGCACCTGCTTGCCACGTCCACGCTGCGTCGCTTCTTCTTGCCCAGGGTTAAACTGGAACAGGTTGTCGTGCGCGGCGGTCATGATGGTTTGAATGGCATCGGCGGCCGTGGTCTTGCCCGAGCCATTGCCACCGCTAAACAGGTTGATAGGGCCGAAATCAAATTCCTGCGCAGGAATGTTGCCCCAGTTTACGAATACGAATTTCTTCAAGAACATGGCTTAGCGATCCTCTTCCATGATTTCCTGGTCTAGGATTTCTGTGTCCGTGCTTTCGGTGTCAAGAGCTTCGACATCAGCCGTTTCAATAGCGGTTGCTTCGGGCTCCGTAGCCGTCGTGTCTGCTGTGAGCGCGTCCGGTTGATCCAACTGTTGCAGTACGCTGTCACTGACCAAACTCACGATGGTAGGACGAATCTGAATCACTGCATCAGCGGTTTCCATCACCGCGTCTTCGGCCATACGGATCAAACGCCATTGACGCAAACGGCGCCACAATTGACGACGCTCGGTGATATTTTCTGGCAACTGGCGACCCAACAGGTTGCGTAGCGTTATACCGACATTTTCTACCGTCGTGGCGACCACGCCCTGTTCATCCAGCCGCGCTTCACGCAGGCCTTGGTCGTACAGCGTGCGCAGCACCAGAACCAATGCCACTTCTTGTTGCGTTAAACGATTGCGCAGTTGCGCGCCCGCAGACTGTTCAACGCTCGGCTGACCGGGAATATCGGCACCGGGCGGATACAAGCGTACATACTCAAACTGACGATCGTGCAAAAAGCGAATGTGCATGACGGAAAAGTAGTCGCTGACGAGGGACTCACAACGCGCAAAGCGGTCGTAGAGTTGTTGTTCAACCTGACTTTCATCGCGACTCAGAATGCCGTACTCCAGCAAACGTACGGTGAGCTCAGAGAATTCGTCCATGGTGATGCCAACGGCATCTAACTGTTGCTGCAAGGCCTCCAGCATTAGGGGGTCTCCGTAGATGGGGTGCTATTAGTAATGTCACGGCGCGACAGGATGAATTCGTCGCGCTGATGGAAGAAAGTGTCCTGCAAATGGCGACCAGTCGGTTCCACAACCCAGTCTTCCAACTGGCCTGCGCTGATCAAATGGGCAACGGCCATAAAGTCTTCGGCTGTTTCAATCGGCAAATCACCAGTGCTGAGACGCTCTTGACTGGCTAAGCGGTCCGCAATAAAGCCTTGTAGCTTTTGTTGACTGATGTAGAACGCTTGATCCAGCGCCTGCTGTACATACACTGCCTGGCGTGCACTGAGGTCGCCATCCGGCTCGGTCATCAACTGATGGTTAACCACCGCACTGCGTTGGCGATCCTGCAAGCGAATTTGGTCGGGGTCCATGAGGCCCACCTGACAACGCGCCATCATGCTAGCCACCGCGTCCAAACGTCGATTTTGCTCGACGACGGGCAGCGCCGCCAAGCGACGCGATACCGCGGCCACATCGGCGTGCTTTTGCATCGCCATGTAATTCATTTGGCGAATAATGATATCAGCGCGCTTAGTGAAGTGCTGCAACGAGCGCCGTAAGGCTGGCAACATCACGTCTGCGGCGTTTTTCAGACGCTGCTCTATGCCATCCAGCAAGGCCCACAACACTGAACGGCCGGGCTGTACCCAATCGGGCAGCAGCTCACGCAAGCGTTGTTCGGCGTCTGTTTTGAAGTCCTTGGGTTTGCGGCGGATCCGGCGCACCACATCACTGATTTGCTCACGGTATTTTTCGACGCTGTCCGCCGACAGACGAATGGCGATGTCGGGCTGGAAGCGCTGCTCCATGAACTCAAAAAACTCGGTGGTGGCGCGCTGCACATCAAATTCGTTTTGCATCTCGCGCACCAGCGCACGACGACGCTCATTGAGCTCTTCAATGACATCGGTGAAGTCACTGATGATACGCTCTGAATAGTCGTAGGCGTCGAGTAAGTCGTAGACTTCGCCGTGCGCTAAGAAGCTTTGCAAGGCGTTTCGCGTGTTGCGCGTGTTGCGATGGCGCGAACGGTGTTGGTTACGGCGTTTATCGTCAATAAAGGCTTCGGTAAACCGGCGCCCCGCACGGGTAAAACCCACGGTAGACTGCAAGGTGGCGTCGTCGACCATACGGGCTAGCCAACCCGCGTCCATCAATTGATTCACCAACCAATTGGCTTGCTCTCGCGTGTCACGAAAGCGCGAATCGGCGTCATCAGCCAGCTCCATGACCTCTTCACCGCCCTGCTGATCCGCCATTAGGGGCGCACGCACCAGAGCTTCTTGAAAGGTCTCCACCACCTGTGCCCGCTCCACGGCTTGTCCATAGTCCGCTTCTGCGCCATAACAACGCTGATACAGCGCCATCAGGCACTCGGCCGCCTGCGCGCGATACTTGCTCACCAAGGGGCGAAAGAATTGGCTCTGATTATCGACAAAAAACATGGTAAGAGGCTGTGTCTCGTCACTGAGAAATGAACGCGCAAGTCTACCACAGCGGGCGTGGCATAAAACCAATTTAGCGCACCGTGCGTATTAACGATCAATGACAAACTCGACCTGTCCGGTTAGAGTAAACCATCCCACGATTCAGAGAAGGAACACCTCATGGCAGAAGCAAGATTATTGACCGAAGGCACTCCAGCACCGGCGTTCACCACATTGAACCAGAACGGAGAAACGGTGTCGTTGAGTGATTTCTCGGGCAAGAAAGTGGTACTGTATTTCTACCCCAAAGCCATGACGCCCGGCTGCACCACGCAGGCTTGCGGCATTCGTGATACTCGCGCCGAATTTGAACAGCGCAATACGGTGGTATTGGGTGTGAGTCCGGACGCGCCAAAACGCTTGCTGAAATTCATCGAAAAAGAAAACCTGAATTTTGACCTGCTGAGCGACGAAGATTTGGCACTCTGCAACGCCTATGGCGTTTGGGGTCTGAAGAAGTTTATGGGTAAAGAATACGACGGCGTACACCGCGTGACCTATGTGATTGATGAGCAGGGTATCATCCGCCATGTGATGGGCAAAGTCACCACCAAGTCACACCACGATGACGTACTCAAGGTGGTGGATAGCCTGTGATTCAACAAGCCGATAATCAAGCCAAGATTCAGATCAAAAACCTCCGCCTGCGTACTTACGTGGGCATTAAAGAAGAAGAAATTAAGAACAAGCAGGATGTGGTGTTGAACTTGGTTATCTTGTTCGACGGCACAGGGGCCTGGAACGCTGAAGAAATCGAAAAAACCCTGAACTACCGCACCATCTGCAAAGAAGTGATTAATTTCGTCGAAGGCACTCGCTTTGCGTTGCTGGAAAAGATGACCCGCGATGTATTGGACCTTGTGATGTCGCATCCCGAAGTGCAGTACGCATCGGTTGAGATCGACAAGGTCGCTGCACTGCGCTTTGCCGATTCGGTGTCGATGACACTGCAAGCTACACGCTGAGCCAATTAACCGGCCGGGCAGCCAGACTTTTCGCCCGGCCGACTTAAATCAGTTATTGAAGTTTTAATGCTCGAATCAACACAGACGTATCCATGCGCCCAAAGCCTTGCTCTTGCAGTCGCCTATAACGCTGGTCTGTTTCCGCCGCCAATGGCAGATTCACGCCGAGGCGCTGAGCTTCGTCCAACACAATACCTAAGTCCTTGCGCATCCAGTCGATGGCAAAACCAAAATCAAACTTGCCCTGCGCCATGGTGCTGGCGCGATTATTCAACTGCCATGAGCCTGCGGCCCCCTGCTGCAAGGCTGTGATCACCTCGTCCATATTCAAACCCGCCGCTTGCGCCAAAGTGACGCCTTCGCTGAGCCCTTGCAATATGCCCGCGATCAGCACTTGATTGACCATCTTGCAACGCTGCCCTTGGCCGTGCGTTCCCATCAACTGAATATGCGCAGCGTAAGCACTCAAAATGGGGTTAACCTGCGCGAATACGTCAGCTTCTCCTCCACACATAATGGTCAACCGGCCGTTCTCTGCACCGGCTTGACCACCGGACACAGGGGCATCAATAAAGTGAATTTGTCGTTCAGCACAAGCACTTGCAAGCTCTTCGGCCAACGTAGCACTGGTGGTGGTATGGTCCACCAGCACGGCACCGGGTGACATCTGGCTTAAAACGCCGTCTTCACCGTACACCACACTGCGTACATCATCGTCGTTACCGACACACAGACACACCACAGCTGCACCCTGCGCAGCCAATGCCGGCGTCGGCGCAAACCGCCCACTGTACTCGGCGGCCCATTGTTCGGCTTTGGCGGTAGTGCGGTTGTAGACACAGGTCTTATGTCCTGCGCGCTGTAAGTGCCCAGCCATGGGGTAACCCATTACGCCCAAGCCAATGAAGGCTACGTTCGTCACGTCACTCATTCGTTGTCTTCCTCCAATGGCAGTTCGCTGTCCGACTCATCGACCAGTGCCAAGTGTTTCTTATTCCGCGCGCCCAGTTTTCGCAGGTTCTCCACACGTCCGACCAGGTTACCCCGCCCGCTGGACAGTCGATTCATGGACTGGTCCATGCTTTCTTGTGTTTTGCGCAGATGTTTTTGCACGTCCTGCAGTGATTCAGTAAACCGCACAAAATGGTCGTACAGCTTGCCCGCTTCTTCAGCAATGGTCTGCGCGTTGCGGTTTTGCTGTTCGTTGCGCCAAATGTTGTGGATGGTTTTGAGGACGGCGAGCAGTGTGCTGGGGCTGACCAGAATAATGTTGCGGTCAAACGCATCGCGGAACAACTGCGGGTCGTTCTCCATGGCCAGTAAAAATGCCGCTTCGATCGGCACAAACATCAGCACAAAGTCCAGTGTTTTCAACTCGGCGATGTCTTCATAATTCTTGGCTGTCAGATTCTCCATCTGGTTGCGTACGGCCTTTAAGTGCCCCTTGAGATGCAGCGCCCGCTCGTCGTCTTCGGTATTGCAGTAGCGCTCAAAACTGACCAGCGATACTTTGGCGTCGACGATCACGTCTTTCTGATCTGGCAGGTGAATCACCGCATCCGGCTGCTGGCGGCTGCCATCTTTACCGGTGAAGCTGAGCTGGGTGTCGTATTCGTGGCCCTTACGCAACCCGCTCTCTTCCAGAATGCGTTCCAGTAGCATTTCGCCCCAGTTGCCTTGCAACTTTTTTTCACCTTTGAGGGCGTTGGTCAAAGCGCGCGCTTCTTGGTTCATTTCTTCGTTGAGTTGGCGCAAGCTGGCTAGCTGCAAGCGCAGTTCTCGGCGATCATCGGTGTCTTTTTCATACACCTGCTCAACGCGCTGCCGGAAATCCTTTAACTGCTCACGCATGGGCTGCATGAGGTTATTGAGATTATCTTGGCTGGACTTGGCGAACGTCTGCTGCTTTTGCTCAAAAATACGATTCGCCAGATTCTCAAACTGGCTGTTCAGGCGCTGCTCGGAGTTTTCCAGTAAGGCAATCTTTTCTTCCATTTGCCGCCGTTCGCTGTCGAGCTCATTGCGCGCCAAGGCCAGTTCTCGCTCCAGCTGGCTGCGCGTATTAAACCAACTGCGCTCGGACTGCCGCAGCTCGTCCTCTAACCGCTCATTCGTCGAACGTTGCGTTTCAATCTGTTCGCGTTGCTGCTGAATTTGCGGACGCAATACCGCTAACTCAGCCCAAGCGCGCTCACGTTCGACCGCCAAACGCTGACCGCGCCACAGTGACCAGCCTGCAAGCGAAAGGCTAGACACCGCTATAAGCGAGCCAAGCCAGAACGCCGGTGAGGCGGCAAAAAGGGTGTCCAAAAGCATAACGAGTCCCTAGAATTTTTAGCCGATTACATCGTGCGATCGATCTGAATTCTGCTATCTTACACTTACAACGTTCATGGTAACATCTTCGCCTCAGGGGAATTATGACCAGTACCACCATTCTTGAAGCCACAGAAAAATTGGACCAGTTTATCCATGTGCTGGACGACCTGTATTGGGAATCCAGCCAGATGGAACACAAGGACATTCTGCATAACCTAGCGCGTAATCTAACCGACGAGTTAATCGAGCTGCATAAGGTTAGCATTCAAGACGGTCACTTTAAGTACGAGCCAATCAGTGAACAATTGCGCACCATCAGCCCACAATTGGCGTGGCTTGGTGACAACTTGAGCATGGTGGCACGACGCACTCGTACGTTCAGCGATGCCCAGCCAATGGTGCGCGAAATTCAGATGCTGATTAATTAACCGATGAAACTCTTACTGATCTATACCGGTGGCACCATCGGCATGGTGCCTTCTGACCGTGGCTGGCGACCACAGCCAGGCTACTTGGAATCACGCATTCGCACCCACTTGCGCCAAGAAGGCCTAACTCTGTCATTTGATTGGCTAGAGTACATGCCACTGATCGATTCATCGCAAATCGAAACGGGACATTGGAACAAGCTGGCAACGGATATCATTGGGCACTACGCCGATTATGATGGTTTTGTGGTACTGCACGGCACTGACACCATGGCCTACACCACGGCTGCATTGAGCTTTATGCTGCGCGGTACTCGTAAGCCGGTTATTGTGACGGGCAGCCAAGTGCCGGTATGGGAAGCGCATACGGATGGTTTAGACAATGTGGTATTGGCACTCCACAATGCGCAGCGCAGAGACCTGCACGAGGTCTATCTGGCCTTTAACAACGCGTTGTTCCACGGCGCCCATGTAACCAAAGTGGATACCGATGGGTTTAAGACCTTCGATGCACCGCATGGCATTCACCTTGCCGAGGTGACATCTGGTGATCAAGCACAGCCGCGCTTCATTCCATCCAGTGATGAACCCATTGAAATATACCATTGCTTGCCAGGCATACCCCTGACCGGATTACGTGCACTACTTAAGACCAAACCTCGCGCATTGATCATGTTGACCTATGGCAGCGGTAACGCACCCGACACGCCGGAGTTACGTGACTTACTGACAACGGCCCACAAACAAGGCACCCTACTGATCAATCGTAGCCAGTGCTATCGCGCCAATGTGGACATGGACCGTTACGAGGCCGCCGCCGCACTCCGAGAGACAGGCATGATCGGCAGTGGCACCATGACACTTGAAGCATTGGTTGCTAAATTACGCGTCTTGTTTACGGTTTTTGACTCCGATATAGACATCGCGCAACATCTGCTGACGCCATGGACGCAAGAACTGCCATCCCCAAAGGCGCATTAGACTCTGATTATCGACGATTAACTCGGTTGCAGGCTATGCAACGATGATCAAGGGTCACATTTTGTACTTCTCCCTTTTAAGGTAACTACCCGGCGCTATGACCTCCACCACTGCCAAACATTGGACCGCTTTCTGGCTCTCTCCAATCATCGTTCGCTTACTCTTCCTGGCCTTGATGTTGGGCTTGGCGGGTGCCGCTGTGTTCCCGGTACTGAGTACACATTTAGCGACTGGGCTGGGTATATCGCCACTGTGGATTGGTCTGTTCTTTTTGTTAAATACCGCGGCTGGTATTGGCGTCAGTCATTACTTAGCGAAAGCCTCGGACAAGGGGCTGAGTCGCATCGGGATTCTATGGGTTGCTGTCACCATCAGTGCTTTGGGGTCTATTGCCATGGGTTACACCACCCACTATGGACTTCTACTGGTGGTTGGCATGCTGTGGTTTGGCTTGTCGTCAACGGCGCAACCACAGCTGTTCGCATTGGCGCGCGAACAGGTAGACGACCAGCACGCGGCGCTATTTCAATCGGTCATGCGAGCCAGTATATCGCTCAGCTGGATTGCCGGACCACCCCTTGCCTACTTGCTCTTTGAAGCCATAGGTTTCACCCGTCTGATGTGGATTACCGGCGGCATGTTTTTTATCTCACTGACGCTACTGCCGGGACTAAAAGACTCAGCACTGGTCGCTGCGCAACAAACGCCACTGCCGGCCAATCGTCGCATTAAATGGCTCTTTATAATGCTGGCGGCCGTCTTTGCCGCAAACAGCATGTACATCGTTTATATGCCGCTGTATTTGCGCGAAACGCTGGGCATTATGGGTATAGCCCCAGGTCTGCTGATGGGCCTAGCCGCTGGCTTGGAGATTCCCTTGATGATTGGCGCCGGAGCCATGGCACACCGCTGGCCATTGTTCCGACCTCTTTGGATCGCGGTCGTGGGTGGCGCGGTCTTCTATCTGGGCATCTACCTGTTCTCGAGCTTTGCGTGGTTGCTCGTCTTGCAAATTTTCAATGCTGTTTTGATTGGCTTGGCGGCTGGCATCGGTATCAGCGTATTTCAGGCGCTGATGCGCGATCGGCTAGGCATGGCATCGACACTCTATTCCAACGCGATCAAGACCGGCGGATTGGTAGGCGCAGGTTTTGGTGGACTGCTGGCCGAGGTGGCAGGCTATCAGAATGTCTTTCTGGGCAGTTTAGCCCTTATTGGAGTGGCGATTCTGGCCCTGTGGCAATGCGCGCACCCACGACATAATGTCTTAAAAAGCCGCACTGAAATTTGAAAACGACACTGACATTAAGGCACTTCTAATGGGCACCGTGCACCAAAATGAACGATCCGCCGTATATTTAACAACGTATGCGTAGTATAGGTATCGAATCTAATGTGGCAGCTAGGTTTGCTAATGTCCTGATTGACGCGGGTTTAGCAGGGTTTTTTCATTTTTTTAACGCATTGGCAAGGCGCTTGGCACAGGCTGTGCAATAACTGAATTGCACTCACTGAGTTTAGGAAGAGCTCAGTTTTGATGACGGATTATCGTTTGCTGGGCAATCTTTTCCCCGCGACTACTTGGTGGTCGCGGGGTTCTTTTATGCCCGGAAAAGGGCGCATTCGGAGAAGTGTTTTATGGTGGTAGTCATTACCGGTGTTGGCCGACGTCTCGGCTTAGCATTAGCTCAGCATTTTCTAGCTCAAGGCGACCAAGTGGTGGGAACCTTTCGTAGTCACTATCCTGAGTTGGAAGAGCTGCGTGCACAAGGTGCTGACATCACAGAGCTTGAGCTGACCGACCTAACTGCAGTGCAGCACTGGGCCACACAAAAAGCCGAAAAGTACCCATCCATCGACGTACTCATTCACAATGCATCGGCTTTTAAGCCAACCGCAGACAACCACGTTCAAGGCCTGTCCGACTTAGCACTGTTCACCTGCGTGCACATGCAGGTGCCCTATGTCTTAAATGAAGTATTCAGTGCCAATTTACGCGCCAGCACCCAGCGCCATGGCAACATCATTCACATAACCGATATCTACGTGAAGAAGCCTAACCCGACGTTTAGCCTTTACTGTGCCAGCAAGGCTGGCCTACAAAGTCTCAACGACAGCTACGCACAAACACTGGCGCCGGACGTGCGGGTTAACGCCATTCAACCCGGACCGTTGGCATTCCTGCCCGAGCACTCGGAAGCCGCCAAAGAAAAGGTGTTGGCCGCTACACCCTTGGCAACGCTCGGTGGTTTTGAACCGGTTGTACAAGCGGTGGACTTTATTTTGTCCAACGACTATCTGACCGGGGCCAGCCTGGCCATAGACGGTGGGCGCTCGCTCAGAATCTAAGCGCTCTCGTCCGACTCGGGCTCGGTCGGCTCTTCTGGCGGCAGCAGCCGATAGGGTAGCTGCCGGTTCGGCTCTTCCAAACTGATACGGCCCAGTTTTCCGGCGCGTAGCTCGTTCAACACGATCTCACTGGCCTTATGCAAGTCGATATCGCCATCGCGAATACAGCCACGGCGCTGCGCGATCTCGGCCAATACCAAGCTCGCATCATCACTGGCCTCGTCAACCTGGTAGCGCTTGGCAAGAGCCCCCGAATAGCGCTGCAACAAATAATCGACAGCGAACAGCGCCACCTCTTCGAACTCCATAGCGGTGGCGCGAATAGCACCACTGGTGGCCAGCCGATAACCGGCCAGAACATCACCGGGCGATGGCTGCATGATGCCGGGCGTGTCCAGCAACTGAAAATACTTGCCAGCGGCGACCTTTTGCTGGTTTTTGGTTACTGCAGGTTCATTGCCGGTGTTAGCAACCTTGCGCCCGGCAAGTGCATTGATCAGCGTGGACTTACCCACGTTAGGAATACCGGCAATGAGAGCACGCACCGGTTTGCCGGGTATACCGCGCCGCGGCACCATGTCCTTACACAGTTGAGGAATGTCTTGCAGACGCCGCCGCTCACCCGTATGCGTCGCATAGGCAGTGATACCACTCTGCTGGTTGTACCACGCCAGCCATTTTTTTGTGACGGACGCATCGGCTAGGTCGGTCTTGTTTAAAATCATCAGACAGGGCTTATCGCCACGAATTTCTTCCAGCAAGGAATTACGGCTGGCCAAAGGCAGACGAGCGTCCAGCACTTCAATCATCACATCCACTTGATGGATAATTTCGCGGATCTTCCGCTGGGCCTTGTGCATGTGGCCCGGATACCAGTGAATCTGCAAAGTTTGGTCTACCTTTCAATGTTTGGCGTCATTGTACGCGCTTGGCGGCCGTTTCCCAATCCCGGCGCCCTTGCAGGCCGCCCGTATGAAGCAACACCCATGTAGAGCCTTGGGGTATTTCGCCCGCCACGAGGCGACGCCAAAACTGCCATGCGACTTTCAAGGTATAAACAGGGTCTAACAATAAACCGAACTGCTGGCAAAAAAATGCATCGAAAGCAGCTTCTTCAGCCGAAGTTCGCCCAAAACCTTTACCAGCACCCGGCCAGACTTGCACCGATGGCAGCTGGTAGGTTCGACTAAGCTCCGCCAAGTGCCCTTGCCACGCTTTGAACACGGGCACGGCCACGATGTCAAACCGAGTCGCCAAAGCCCGCGACAGGCCCGCTAAGGTCCCGCCTGAACCGACCGGCACCATGATCGATGCCTGGGCAGGCAGATGCGCGGCCATCGCCAGCCCCCAGGCCTTCACACCAGACACCCCGAGCTCACTCGTACCACCTTCCGGCACAATAAGCGCTTCTGGCCATTGGGCGTGAGCATTAGCAAACCAAGCGGGAGAATGACGTTGCCTGTATTGATGTCGTGAGACGAAGTGCAACCGCATACCCCAGCGTAAACAATCGGACAGGGTTGCAGTCATACCTTGCGTAGCGTGCCCGCGCACCCAGCCAGTGCTGCGCCAATGGCGTTGATGACACGCGAAAGCCAAAGCATGCAGATGATTCGAGTGGCGACCACCGAATGACATAAGATGGCGAATTTGTTTAGCTTCCGCCGCTCGCAGCCATGGCTGAAGTTTGTGCCACTTATTTCCTGAAATGATGGCGTGGTTCAGGTCCTCCCGCCAGATAAACAGAGCAACCTCATGTTGAACCAACAATGGATGGGGCAAGGCTTGCAACACGTTTAGCCTGCTTCAGCGCGCTTTTTAGCCTTTAGGCGTTTACTGTATTCAGCTTTGAGTTGCCTGACGTGCTGTTCAAGCCGTTGGTTCAGGGCCTTAGCCGACTGCAGGTTCTGTTGCACCGCTTCCAATTCCTGCTCCAGCCCTCTGACTTTGCGCTGCCATTGCTCGTCTCGATGCTGATAATGACGAACGCGTTCCCGGGCGGCCTTTAATTCCCTCTCCATCACAGCCAGGCGTGCGCCGCTGCTTGGATCATCAACGGCCACACTGGTCAGCACTGGAACATCGTCATCTACCAGCGCACGGGCAGGCATCAAGCCCAACCGATTGCGCCGCAGAACTCGCTCTATCTCTCGATAAGGGTCATGCACAGCGCGCCCGAAAGGTTCCCATAAGTGCTCAAGGAATCGAGTTGGCCCTTGCGTTCGACAGATAAGGGCCGGCGATGTTCGGCCTAAGCGAGGCCCTGGCTTTCCGCGCGCGGCCATTTCGCGCAACGGCACATTCCACTTCGGATCAACACGACCGACACGGTCAAAAGCGAGTACGAAGAACACCAATGCAGTAACATTCAACTGTTCGTCCAGTTGCAAATAGACGGCCATTACGACGGTGTTGGAGAAATGCGGCAGTGGTACCACACCGTCGAGCACTGCGGCAAACTCACTGTAAAGCATTTCCTTGCTCACTTGCCCGTCGGTGAAGAAGAAGACTGCCTCTGAATGCACACGTTACTCCGTGCTGTTGCGAAAAGTTAGTTCACATTATGCACGTGTGCACTCAGGGTACAATCTGCAAGCGCATTTAAGCAGACAGCGCCATTACCACATCAACGCCCTGACGAATGGCGCGCTTAGCGTCCAGCTCTGCAGCCTTGTCCGCACCGCCGATCACGTGCACCCCAAGTCCAGCCTCAATAAGGCTTTCTTGCAAACCTAATTCAGAGACCTGACCACTGCACAAGACCACCTGTTCAACGGCAAGGCATTGCTCGACACCATCCAAGCGATACCACAGACCCTCATCATCAATGCGCAAATATTCCACGCCAACCAAATGCTCCACACCACCCATACGCAATGCCGTGCGATGAATCCATCCGGTTGTTTTACCTAATGACTTGCCGGGCTTTGTGGTAGAACGCTGGCAGAGCACAATACGGCGATGTGCATGCTGCGGTTGCGGCTTCACCAAGCCTCCTTGTGCGTCATCTTCGCAGTCAATGCCCCAGTGCTGTAAGAAGTCTTTCGTTGCGGTAACCGGCGCATCACAATGCAACAAAAACTCACAGACATCAAAGCCGATGCCACCCGCACCAATAACGGCCACACTGCTGGCGGGAGCCACCTCACCACTTAACAGTTGGTCATAACGAACGACGTTCGCACGCTCGACTCCTGGCAATTCAGGCACACGCGGACGCACACCGGTCGCCAAGATCACCGTAGACACACCCGCCTCCTTCAGATCCTGCGCAGTCACCTCTACACCTAGGTGAACCGTCACGCCCAATGCAGCTAAACGAGCCTTGAAGTAACGCAATGTCTGCGCATAGTCTTCTTTACCTGGGATGGCCGCTGCCAATAAGAACTGCCCCCCCAAAGTTTCATTGCGCTCATACAAACTGACCTTATGCCCCCGCTCAGCCGCTTCAACGGCTGCTGACATACCCGCCACACCGCCGCCAATGACCGCGATAGACTTCGGTACAGCAGCAGGTACAACCTGCAATTTATGTTCGTTTAAGGCATAAGGGTTGACCAAACAAGTTACTGATTTACCCACAAAGACGTGATCTAGGCACGCTTGGTTACAGCCGATACAGGTGTTGATTTCTTCAGCATGCCCCTGCTCTGCCTTTACACCCCAATTAGCATCCGCCAGCCACGGCCGCGCCATGGTTGCCATATCGGCAAGGCCTTCGGCCAGCAGAGCTTCGGCCTGGTCTGGCATATTGATGCGATTGGTTACTGCGACCGGGATACCAACAATGGATTTCAAACGAGATGTCGCATCTTTGAATGCCGCGTGGGGCACCATAGAGGCAATGGTAGGCACCCGCGATTCATGCCAACCAATACCCGAATTCAATAGATGCACTCCTTCAGCTTCCAATTTCTTAGCTAGAGAAGCCACTTCACTCCAAGGCGTTCCTTTTGGTACGAGATCCAACAAGGAAATTCGGAAGATGATGAGGAAGTTATCGCTCACAACGGCCTTAACAGCTTTCACTATTTCTACTGCCAAGCGCTGTCGGTTGTCTGCGCTGCCGCCCCACTCATCCGTTCGATCATTGAGGGCGGGCGAGGTAAACTGATTAATGAAGTACCCTTCGGACCCCATGATCTCCACGCCATCGTAACCCGCCATTTCGGCTAGGCGAGATGCCTCCGCAAAGCTGGCAATTTCGGCCTGAATCTCTTCAGCGCTGAGGGCATGAGGCTGAAACGGCGATATGGGCGCCTGCGCGTTCGTTGAACTGATGACCTTGGGGTGAAAGCCGTAACGACCAGTATGCAACAACTGCAAGCAGATACGGCCACCGGCTTGATGGACCGCATCAGGGATACACCGATGCAATTCTACGTCGGCTTCCGTCAGCATCGCAGCACCACCCGGCATTGCTCGACCCGCATCAGAGGGCGACACCCCGCCTGTGATAATCAATGCGGCACCGCCAGCAGCACGAGATCGGAAGAACTCGGCGAGTCGACCAAAATGCTTGGGGGACTCCTCCAATCCCGTGTGCATAGAGCCCATTATCAGTCGATTGGGCACCGTGAACGGGCCGAGGTCAAGTGGCGAAAACAATGTAGGGAAATGCATAGCCGGTACCATCCTGCGAAGAATTCAAACGTGCGTTTAAATTAGCATCTATCGACCAGTAATGGACCGCTCAGCTGCAAACTTGGAAGCATTATTGAATACCAAGCAATAAACGCTGAGCTAAGACTGAATAACACCGCGATTCATCCACTACTCTGGCACTTTACACACAGCAGGGCTGACTAATCCGCAGTGCGAACCAGCCTAACCGTTTCGTTAAAACTCTTGTAATCGACATCCGCATAGCCGTAATGGAACGCGACACTCCATGCCAGGTCACCGCTTGAGGAAGTCGATGTCCAGTACCAACCTTCTACTGTGCCGGGAAACAGGCTTGCCACGATGGTTGGCGTGTCATGGCGACCACTACAACCAGCTCGATTAGTGCCTTTGAACGTGGCCGGCTGTCCGGATGAGCAGTAAACAAGCGACAGCAGCTCATCGAGCGTTGGTAGTCGCCAATCAGCATACCCTTCGTATCCGCCATCTCGATTTAGCTGCACAGCCGCCATACGTGCGTCTTGCCAGCGAAAGGTCACTGGAGTACCGGTACAAGTGCTACCACTCCACTGCTGGCCGAAATTGCAACGCATCCATTGCAGGCCGCTTTCACGGTCAATAACAGTGGCGCCCTGCGCCGTATAACGACTGGTGTCTGCACTCGCAGATAAGCCAATGAGCAGAAACCCAGCGAGTGAAACAAGACGGAGGCTCTGTACACATAAAGAACGAACCATGGCGATGATGACCCTTACCTAGCTGAAAGTATTATTCTATATAACAATAAATATTGCCGACAGGCCAAGGTAACATAAAGCAGGAAGGATATTAAGAGACAGTACTCACAGCTTAGAAAACCGCGAGCTGTTGTGTATTACTGAAAGGAAATGGCGGACCGGACGGGACTCGAACCCGCGACCTCCGGCGTGACAGGCCGGCATTCTAACCAACTGAACTACCGGTCCGCGAATGGTGGGTGTGAACGGGATCGAACCGCTGACCCTCGCCTTGTAAGGGCGATGCTCTCCCAGCTGAGCTACACACCCAAACTGTATCGCGAGACATCTGAAAAGATGTTTTTACAGTAACACTTGCGTTTACCACAAGTCGCCTTTGTCACCAGGCTGGAAGCTCGACGCTTCCTTTTTCGTTTCATTTTTAACGAAACGAATGGCGGACCGGACGGGACTCGAACCCGCGACCTCCGGCGTGACAGGCCGGCATTCTAACCAACTGAACTACCGGTCCGCAAATGGTGGGTGTGAACGGGATCGAACCGCTGACCCTCGCCTTGTAAGGGCGATGCTCTCCCAGCTGAGCTACACACCCACACCATGTTACGCGTACTCTTTCTTCACCTAGCCAAAACCATTCTTATTTACTTTCAGACTGCTTAGGTCTTTAAGTAAATGGCGGACCGGACGGGACTCGAACCCGCGACCTCCGGCGTGACAGGCCGGCATTCTAACCAACTGAACTACCGGTCCGCAAATGGTGGGTGTGAACGGGATCGAACCGCTGACCCTCGCCTTGTAAGGGCGATGCTCTCCCAGCTGAGCTACACACCCAATCGGACTTTAAAGCTCCGAAAAAGTGAGGCGCATTGTAATCCATTCTGCGGGCATGTCAAACGTTTCTACGGATTTTTTTCTGGAATTCCAATAGCTTACGGAACTAACAGGAATACGGTCAAAGAGGATGTCGCACATGCTGACGTTCATACAATGGGTAGTCTGCGTAGGTTTCATAGAACAGCGCTAAACGAAACTGCGCGATGATTTTCTCATTGTGATGGTGCTTACGCTCTTTTTCCAGGTCGATACCTTCAAAGCGCAACAGGTGCAGACACTCCCTGCACGCGATTATGTCTTCCGCTATTGGGGCGTCGTCCCCCACAGCAAGCCCCTCAACAAAGTTGCTCAGGTGTTTACAGCGCGTCACATGCAGCACTTTACCGACCACCACGCCAACACGAGAGTTCTTGTAGGCTAGCGTATGGTCGCCAAGAAAGAAGAGCTGTTCACGGCGAACCGTTACCCCGTGCGTGCGCAAGTCACTGCGCTCCTCGCCGGTTAAGTGACGCCGCGGGTCGAAGACCTCAAAATAACCCAGCTTGTCCGCCCCCATACGATCACGCAACTCGTTAAAGGCGTCGAAATCCAGAAAATCAGGCAACTGCATCAGCGTGCCCTCTGCAAGATTTCTTCTATGCGCTGATCGGCATCCGTGACAACACGAAACTCCACACGGCGCGAGCGCACCTCGTCTTCTTGTCCATCTGGGTCAAGAATCAGTTTAGACGATGACAAGCCATTGGCCGTCAGGTTCTCTTTGAGCCAGTCTTTCATTCCGTCCAGCTGTGGCAGCGCCAACAGATATGCGGCCGTGGTTCTTGTGCGCGCTTGTGACAGCTCCATGTTGCGAATATAGGCCTCGTCGGCACCCAAGCCTCCCCACGTTGAATCCGTATGACCCTCTATCCGCACCTCACGAATGTCATCACGGTACTTTTCGCGATAAATGATGTTCACATAGCGCGGAAAGAAGTCTTCCAAAATAGCGGCAAACTGCGGCTGAATCGCATTGTCACCACGATCAAACAATAGGTCGTTGCGCGTAAAACGAAAGGTCAGATCGTCATCCAGCTCTGCACCCCAACGCGGCAAGTCAGCTTCAAACTCCGTCAGCAGATCCTGATACAAGTCCAAGCGCAAACGCTCATAAAGCAGCGCCACATCAGTGATGGTGCGCCGTTCCCGCTCGGCATTAACCATAAAAATAACGGCCACCAAAAGAAACACCATCATCAACCCAGCCATTAGATCCGATACGGAGAGCCAGTGTTCTTCGTTTTCGGCTTCAAACGGTGTCATTTTTTCGCACCCGTACTGCTTTCAACCGCCACTAAGAGCGTGCGCAGACGCTCGGTGAGCGGTGTATAATCATTCACAAACTTTTCAGACAAGGCCGTCAGCTGATAACCAAACGTTTGAAGCGACTGAGTCAACTGCGCCTGCAGCATGTCTTCCAATTGTTGCAGTTGAGTTTCAGATTGCGTCAACGCGCGACCAGCTTGGTCGACTAATTTCTGCTGTACATGCGTAACGCCATCAGACAGCTCCGTAGCCAACTTACCGGATGTTTCTAGCCACAGCTTTCCGGTCTGCTCTATCACACGGCTCATTTCCTGGTTTTGCTGTGTGAGCGCACTGGACAGCCCAGTGGTTAACGCCCCAATACGCTCTTCTAGGTCAGGTAAGCCGCGTTGCGCCTCCTGCACCATGCCGGACATCGAAGAGAGATACTGAGCTAACTGCTCACTTTGCTGATTCAGGCCCGTAAGGAGCGCCTCCATACCCTCTGCTACATTGCTAAAGGACTGGGTCTGCATCATCAGTCGCTCGTAGGACGCTGTAGCCTGAGACATTTGGCCAGTGGCCCTCTCAAGCTCAGCAACAATGGCCCTGGTGGTGTCATGATTCTTAGTCTGCCATTCCAACATTCGCCCTACAGACTCATTCAGGTTTTTGAAATTGTCTCCGTATTGCACCTCAATTCTGGCATTGAAATCACTGATGATTTCTTTGATAGCTGCAGACAACGCCTTAGTATTAGCCTCGACCATATCTGTTTGGTGGCGCGCCAGCTGCTCGCTGTTTGCTTTCGTCTCGGCAATCAAGCTTTTGAAATGGGTATCTGCATCTTTCGTTTGCTGCTCAACTGCAGCGATCATCGCCGTCACTGGGCTGTCAGCCTTAGCATCGACTGGCCGCATCATGTCCGCCATGGCATAGCGTATTTTGACCGTCAATGCCCCCAACAAACCAGCGATGGAGCTCCAAAATGCTGTTTTCAGACCTTCCAACAGCGACGGCACACTATCCTCAACCGCCATCGCATCAAACTGATACAACCCCAAAGCGACACCAATGAAGGTCCCAAAGATGCCCAGCGTGGTCAGAATAGAAGGAGCCTGGGAAGCAATTTGTGGCGACCGCGGCAGCAAGTGCACCACCACTGTCAGCAACACAATGGTGCCAATCAGGATGATGGTCATCCAAGGCATTAACATGCAAATCTCCTATCAAGCTCGGTGTTAATTCAGGGAAGCATACCGTAATACAGGGACCTGCGGTAATACCATGCAAGGGGAATTACATTTCTTTGAAAGGAAGACAATGCAAGCCTGTACTTCGGCATAAAAAAAGCCGCCTGACGGCGGCTTTTATCAACCACACGGTCGATCAGCTCAGAAAGCTCAACATAACACCCGCAGCGACTGCAGAACCAATGACCCCGGCAACGTTCGGACCCATGGCATGCATCAACAGGAAGTTTTGATTATTTGCTTGCAGACCCACCTTATTGACCGCTCGAGCTGCCATTGGCACCGCCGACACACCCGCCGCACCAATCAAAGGATTCAGCTTGTTCGTTGAAACCGTATTCATCAACTTGGCCATCAGCACACCCGTGGCTGTACCCGCACAGAACGCGACAATACCAAGAATCATAATACCGGCAGTCTGCATGTTCAAAAACGACTCAGCATCCAGCTTTGAACCAACCCCGAGCCCCAGAAAGATGGTCACGATATTGATCAAGGCATTTTGCGCCGTATCACTCAAACGATCCACCACCCCGGACTCGCGCATCAAGTTGCCCAAGCAGAACATACCCAACAGAGGCGCGGCAGCAGGCAGAAACATCGCTACCAGAATCAGCAAGACCAGTGGGAAGGCAATCTTTTCAACCTTTCCGACTGGACGCAACTGAGTCATCACAATAACCCGCTCCTTCTTAGTGGTCAGCGCCCGCATAATTGGCGGCTGCAGAATAGGCACCAAGGCCATATATGCATAAGCTGCCACAGCAATAGCACCGAGTAGCTCCGGCGCCAGCTGACTGGAGACATAGATGGACGTCGGGCCGTCCGCCCCACCGATGATCCCTATGGCCGCCGCTTGCTCGAGAGAGTAAGACACCCAACCAGTCTCATTCAGCAAAAGCGCCCCAATAACGGTTCCGAAGATACCAAATTGGGCCGCCGCACCTAACAGTAAGGTTTTGGGGTTCGCCAACATGGGGCCGAAATCGGTCATGGCACCCACGCCTAAAAAGATCAATAGGGGGAAAATCCCGGTTTCAATACCGAGTTTGAAAATGTAATAGAGCAAACCCCCGTATGAAACCAGCTCTCCCATGTCGTCATAGATCGGCGGCGCACCCATCCCGGCTCCAGGGATATTGACCAATATTGCCCCAAAACCGATTGGCACCAGCAGCAGAGGCTCGAACCGCTTCGCGATCGCTAAATACAACAATATTAACCCGACGATGATCATCGCCGCTTGGCCAAACTCTAGATTCGCGAGTCCGGAGTCACCGACCAGTTTTAATAACTTCTCCATGATGACTCCCTATAGTTCCAGCAATACGTCGCCAACATTGACAGAATCACCCTCTTTGACCGCTATACGACTGACCGTACCAGCCTTGGCAGCTTTGACCTCAGTTTCCATCTTCATAGCTTCGAGAATGATTACGGTATCGCCTTCTTCAACGCTATCGCCGGCAGCGACCAGGATCTTAAAAATATTACCGGTCAGCGGAGCCGCGATGGGTTCACCGTCGCCAGCACTAGGACTGGTTCCAGAAGCACCCGCATCGGCGCCTTCAGCCACCGTCATATCGTAGGTGCGGCCGTTAACAGTCACCGCGACCTTACCGTCTGCCGCAACGCTAGCCACGTATTTCTTGCCTTCCAGCGTCACCGTGTAGCTGCCATCTCCGGCGCTCGCGGGCGCTGCCGCCTTACTACCTTTTTCTGCTGCGACGGGCACAGGCTCAAAGGCTTCGGGCTTGCCACGATTCTTCAAATACTTCAAACCGATCTGCGGGAATAGTGCATAGGTCAATACATCATCGACGACGTTTTCAGCCAGCTTGAAGCCTTCTTTCTTAGCAAGCTCCTTCACTTCGGCCGTCAACTTATCCATCTCATCTTCAATCAAGTCTGCAGGACGGCAGGTTACCGGCTCGGCACCGTCTAAAACCCGCTTCTGCAATTCGGCATCAAACTCTGCCGGAGCAGTACCGTATTCGCCTTTCAATATGGCCGCTGTCTCTTTAGAGATGCTCTTGTAGCGCTCACCGGTCAATACGTTCAGTACCGCTTGCGTGCCGACAATCTGTGATGTCGGCGTGACCAGAGGAATGTAGCCCAGGTCTTTACGTACCTTGGGTATTTCCGCCAATACTTCGTCGAACTTGTCACCCGCACCCTGCTCTTTTAACTGGCTTTCCATGTTGGTCAACATGCCGCCCGGTACCTGTGCCACCAAGATGCGCGAATCAACACCGCGCAGTGCCCCTTCAAACGCTGCGTATTTCTTGCGTACTTCGCGGAAATAAGCAGCAATTTCTTCCAGCAACTCAATATCAAAACCAGGATCTCGATCGGTGCCCTGCAAGGCAGCCACAATGGATTCCGTGGGTGAATGGCCATAGGTCATCGACATAGAGGAGATAGCGGTGTCCACGTGATCGATGCCAGCCTCTACGGCTTTCAAGATAGTCATGGAGGACAAGCCCGCTGTGGCGTGGCAGTGCAACTGGATCGGAATATCCAGAGCTTTTTTGAGCTGCGTGACCAAATCAAAGGCGTCGTACGGCGTCAGAATACCGGACATATCCTTGATGGCGAGCGACTGAGCGCCCATATCTTCAATTTGTTTAGCCAGTGTTACCCAACTTTCTTTGGTGTGCACCGGCGACGTCGTGTAGGAAATTGTGCCTTGCGCATGTTTACCCTGCTTTTTTACCGCATCCATTGCACGCTGGAGATTACGCGGATCATTCATGGCGTCGAACACTCGGAAAACGTCAACACCGTTCACCGCCGCTCGCTCAACAAACTTGTCCACTACATCGTCCGCATAATGACGGTAGCCGAGCAAGTTCTGGCCCCGCAACAGCATTTGCTGTGGTGTATTCGGCATCGCTTTCTTCAGTTCACGAATGCGATCCCATGGGTCTTCACCCAAGTAACGAATGCAGGAATCAAAGGTAGCACCGCCCCATGACTCAATGGACCAGAAGCCAACCTTGTCCAGCTTCTCAGCAATTGGCAACATGTCGTCGAGACGCAGACGCGTCGCAAACAGCGACTGATGTGCATCACGCAACACGACATCGGTAATTTTTACAGGATTCTTAGTACTCATGAGGCATTTTTCCTAACACTGAATCAGGTTCTTATCGGTCGTGTGCAGCTTTAGCAGCGGCTGCAACAGCGGCAATTTTTTCCATCTGACTACTCTGCGTTCTTCCGCCTCCGGCAGCCTGCGGCACAGGCTGTGACGTTTTCCGCAGAATTGCAGACATAAACCCAGTCGCTAGAGTCAGGATAATCAGGAAGGTGAACACCGTCCCCATTCCCAACACCATAAGCGCCAGGCCTTCTTGCATTAAGTCGGACATCAGGAAATATCCCTCTGGTCAAAAAGCGTCTTGCAACCCTTCATACATTGAGAGGTCAACCACCTTGCGCAGAGCGCGTGGTACATCAAACATATGAAACCGCGCCAACTTTACCCAAGGCAGAGGGATTTCGCAACACACTTATGAATTACGATCACAGAGAAACCGGAAAATTGATTATGGGGACACATTAACAGCATTTAGTGTATTTTCGACGACTTTAACCTATTTTTTAATGTATTTATCCGGCTCATCTAGCCGCAAAACAGACGACTTCATGAAAGAAAATTACGGATAAATCGTAAAAACGAGGAAATACTGAAAGTTTCTGATATTTGAATAGACAAAATCAGCGGACATAGACCAAAGTCTAGAAAAACAAAGACGAGCAGAACGGAATAGCTACCGAGACTAGGCCCACTAGGGCCGAAGGAAAGTAAAGCAAGAAGAAATGGCGCGCCCGGCACGATTCGAACGTGCGACCGCCTGGTTCGTAGCCAGGTACTCTATCCAGCTGAGCTACGGGCGCGTACAACGATGATAACCCTATCAGGGACCCTGTAATCCTAGGTAAGGAGTGGCGCGCCCGGCACGATTCGAACGTGCGACCGCCTGGTTCGTAGCCAGGTACTCTATCCAGCTGAGCTACGGGCGCATAACAGTTTTGCTAACATCAACAACTGCGAGCAGTATGTTTTTGCTTTTCCACCAATGTGATGGCGGAGAGAGAGGGATTCGAACCCTCGATGAGATTTCTCCCATACGCCCTTAGCAGGGGCGCGCCTTCAGCCACTCGGCCATCTCTCCGAATCACGCGGCGCATAATACCATGAAATAATTAAATTAAAAGGAAAAACTTTAATAAAATTAATGGATTAGCACATTGCGCCTTGAACGACACCAACGCCTTAGTCTTCGCCCACACTCGGATCATCCAGCTCACGCTGAATACGCAGATAGATCTCTTCACGGTGTACCGCAACATCCTTCGGTGCGTTGACGCCGATACGTACTTGATTTCCTTTGACGCCAAGCACGGTGACCGTCACTTCGTCGCCTATCATAAGTGTTTCGCCTACACGGCGCGTAAGTATTAACATCTTTTCCGGTCTCCTGTTATCGGATTCTGTCCCAGAACCCTTTTGTTATGAGCCACTACCTTTCGGTACTGTAGGATAACAACTGCAAAGCACCGTAAAAAACGGGCTAGCAGCTCAAACCAATAATGGTTCCACGATCGCGCAGCAACCAAGAATATCTGTTTTAGTTCGTTTCTTCTACTGCATCAAGCCCAAACGCTGTATGTAGTGCCCGAACAGCGAGTTCTAGATACTTTTCCTCAATAACCACCGAGATTTTAATCTCTGATGTGGAGATCAACTGTATATTGATGGACTCAGCGGCCAAAGCATCAAACATTTTGGAAGCGACGCCAGCGTGTGAGCGCATTCCAACACCTACAATAGACACCTTAGCAATTTTGTCGTCGCCGCGCACTTCGCGCGCACCAAGATCATCAGACACCTGCTGCAGAATATCTTTTACCCGCTTAAAGTCGCCGCGGTTGATGGTAAAGGTAAAGTCGGTATTACCTTCTTCCGAGATGTTCTGAACGATCATGTCCACTTCTATATTCGCGGCACTGACTGGCCCCAGAATGCGCGAGGCCACGCCAGGAATATCCGGCACCCCCATCACAGTGAGCTTGCTTTCATCACGATTAAACGCGATTCCAGAGATGACTGGCTGTTCCATCTTGCTATCTTCCTCGAATGTAATCAATGTACCCGGGCCGTCTTTGAACGTAGACAGCACGCGTAAAGGAACGTTGTATTTACCTGCGAATTCTACCGAACGAATTTGCAAAACCTTAGAACCCAGACTGGCCATTTCCAGCATTTCTTCAAAGGTAATTTTGTTCATACGTTGCGCCTTGGGCACGACCCGAGGGTCGGTGGTGTAAACACCATCGACATCGGTGTAAATTTGGCATTCGTCGGCCTTCAACGCCGCCGCCAATGCAACACCGGTAGTATCCGAGCCACCACGCCCCAGGGTAGTAATGTTGCCGTCAATGTCGACACCCTGAAAACCAGCCACCACAACCACGCGTCCGGCAGCTAGGTCTTTCTTCATCAGCTCGACATCAATGTCTTGTATACGCGCCTTGGTGTGCGCACTGTCGGTCTTAATACTCACCTGCCAGCCAGTGTAGGAACGCGCTGGGCAGCCGCGCTTATTCAACGCCATAGACAGCAACGCGATGGTCACCTGCTCACCCGTTGAAACCAACGCATCCATCTCGCGCGGTGTTGGCTCATCGGTAATTTGGTGCGCCAAGTCAATGAGTCTATTGGTCTCACCTGACATCGCAGACACAACCACGACGATATCATGTCCTTCAGCACGCGCTTTTTTGATCTTTTCCGCAACGCCTTCTATGCGCTCAACACTGCCAACGGACGTGCCACCAAACTTCTGCACATATAGCGCCATTACCCTGGTTTCCTGTATTTGTCTCCGGCGCCCGCCGGAGAAGTTTGACTCAACAGTTTTATTGTGTCGGCTTAACCGACCTGATCAACCACCCATTGACGCGCCACGGCAACCGCTTTATCGATTGCTGCGACGTCTTTTCCGCCCGCCATGGCCAGATCAGGCTTGCCACCGCCCTTACCGCCCACCGCTTCTGCAGCCACATTAACGAGATCGCCTGCGCGCCACTGGCCCAGTAGATCCTTTGTAACACCGGCCGCTAACTGTACCTTACCGTCGAGCTCAGCCACCAACAACACTAAGCCGGAGCCTAGCTTGTTTTTCAGCTGGTCAACCATATCGCGCATGGCTTTAGCATCGGCCACGGTCACCCGGCTCGCCACCAATGTCACGCTCCCCAGCGTTTCTGCAGAAGCCACCAGGTCCCCTCCAGCTTGTGCAGCAAGCTTGCCCTGCAGTCGTTCAACCTCTTTCTCCAGCTCACGACTGCGCTTCACCATACCGTTTAACCGCTCGAGTAGCTGCTCAGGCTTTGCCTTGATCAACTGACTGGCACCACTCAGCTGCTCACTCATTCGCTCAACGAGACGCAAGGCACAGGGGCCAACCACTGCCTCAATTCGTCGGACGCCGGCTGATATCCCTTGTTCCGAGACGATTTTCAATAATCCTATATCGCCCGTGCGGCGCACATGAGTACCACCACAGAGCTCTACTGAGAACTGATCAGTCCCCATGGTGAGTACGCGCACTTCGTCATCGTATTTTTCACCAAACAGCGCCATTGCGCCCTTTTCGCGCGCTTGCTCAATCGGCATCACTTCCGTTTGCACGGCTGTATTCGCCATAATTTGCTCATTCACCATCTGCTCAATGGCCTGCCACTGCTCGGCGGACACTGCTTCAAAATGAGAAAAGTCGAAACGCAGACGATCGGCGGTCACCAAGGAGCCTTTCTGCTGCACATGCTCGCCCAACACCGTGCGCAACGCCGCGTGCAGCAAATGCGTCGCACTGTGGTGCAACGCCGTGATATGCCGACGTTTACTATTTACAAAACTGCCAAGTTCGTCACCGACCTTCAACGCGCCAGTACTCAGCGAACCGATGTGCAAATGCGCCTTACCCTGTTTCTGACAGTCGGTCACTTCAAAAACTGCTTGGTCACCGCGCAGCTGTCCGGTATCGCCCACTTGACCACCCGACTCTGCATAGAAAGCGGTCTCATCTAAAACCACGACACCCTCTTCGCCAGCGTTGAGCTGATCAACGCGCTGTCCATCGCGGAGTATGTCGGTCACGCGGCCTGCCACGGACAACAACTCATAACCAGCGAACTGTGTCTCTGTATCCAAAGCCACCAGATTAGATAGATCCAAGCCAAACTTGCTCGCTTGACGCGCTTTATTTCGCTGCTCTTCCATGGCGGCTTCAAAACCTTCCATGTCGAGTTCGAGCTCACGCTCACGTGCGATGTCAGCGGTTAAGTCCACTGGAAAACCGAAGGTGTCGTACAGGGTAAATACCGTTGCACCAGGAATAACCCTGCCGGACAAGCCTGCGATCGCTTCTTCGAGTAAACGCATACCGTTGTCCAACGTCTTGGCAAACTGATCTTCTTCTTGCAGCAGAATGCGCTCCACCTGTGCTTGCGCCTTTGCCAACTCGGGATAGGCCTCTCCCATTTCACTCACCAAAGGCGACACCAGCTTGTGGAAGAAAGCCGACGTACAACCGAGCTTGTGACCGTGACGAACCGCACGACGAATGATACGGCGCAATACATAACCGCGCCCCTCGTTCGATGGCATCACACCGTCGACAATCAGGAACGCACAACTGCGGATATGATCGGCCAGCACGCGCAACGAAGCATTGTCATCGTTCGCACTGTTTGTGGCCTTGGCCGCAGCGGCAATCAAGTTCTGAAACAAGTCTATTTCGTAGTTAGCATGCACGCCTTGCAGTATGGCAGCCAAACGCTCCAGTCCCATGCCAGTATCCACGCTGGGCTTGGGCAATGGGTCCATGGTGCCGTCGGCCTGACGGTTGAACTGCATGAACACCACATTCCAGATTTCGATAAAACGATCACCATCTTCTTCCGGGCTACCCGGAGGACCACCCCAAATATGGTCACCGTGGTCATAGAATATTTCAGTACAGGGGCCACAAGGGCCGGTGTCGCCCATTTGCCAAAAGTTATCAGAGGCGTAGCGCGCACCCTTGTTGTCTCCAATGCGAATAATACGCTCAGCTGGCACACCGATGTCGTTCGCCCAAATACCAAAGGCTTCATCATCGTCGGCATAAATAGTGACTAACAAACGGTCTTTCGGCAGGCCTAACTCAACCGTCAAAAAACGCCACGCAAAAGCGATAGCGTCTTGCTTGAAATAGTCGCCAAAACTGAAGTTGCCCAGCATCTCGAAGAAGGTGTGATGCCGTGCGGTGTAACCCACGTTTTCAAGGTCGTTGTGTTTACCGCCTGCGCGCACGACACGCTGCGAAGAAGTAGCTCGCGTATACGCCCGCTTTTCCTGACCCAGAAACAAATCTTTGAACTGATTCATACCCGCATTGGTAAACAACAGAGTAGGGTCGTTCGCAGGTACTAGGCTGGAAGAAGGCACGATTTCATGCCCTTCGCGGGCAAAGAAATCCAGAAATCGTTGGCGTATTTCAGCGGTTTTCATCAACAGACACCGTAATGCAATAAAATTGTGCGCAATAGTACAATGGGTCTGGCTTTGATAGAAGGGGCTAGCGGGAGTATCTAGGATCAGGAAAGGATTTCGTCTACAAGTCCGTAGGCAAATCCCCGCTGTTGCAGAAATCTGGCCATACGTGCTTTTTCTTCAATATCCACGGGTACACTGTGGCCGAATTTTTTAAGCAGTGCTGCCATGCCTAACTCGAACCAATTGCAACCAGACAGACTGCGCTGAGCCAATGACTCATCAATACCGCGCTGTAACAACTCATGCGCAATCTTCACGCTGCCATGACCCTTATTAACGCGCATGCGCACATAGGCCTCAGCAAAGCGTTCGTCACTCTGCAGCCCATCCTCTTGCAGGCGCTCAATCACCGGCAAAAAGGCATCAGCGTCCTGTTCCGGAAACGCCTTATGCAGGCGCTCCATCAACTCACGGACGCTGTGTTCGCGGCGCGCCAGGGCATCCAGCGCGACATTACGAGGGGTGCGCTGCATAACTTATTCGAAATCTTCCGCGTCTGCCGAGGCTTTCTCTTCCTGCGCCAGCTTTGCTGCCTTAGCGGCAGCCGCTTTGCTCAAGGGCTTCGCTGCTTCGTCTGCCTCTGGAGCCGCCTCTTCAGGGTCCGCCATAAAGTGCTTACGAATTAAGCCTTCAATTTCCTCTGCCATTGCGGGGTTCTCTTCAAGGAACTTGGCTGCATTCGCTTTACCCTGGCCAATTTTATCGCCCTTATAGCTGTACCAAGCACCGGCCTTATCAACCAAGCCAATCTTCACGCCTAAGTCGATCACTTCACCCAACCGATAAATACCCTTGTTGTAGATAATCTGGAACTCAGCCTGCTTAAACGGTGGCGCGACCTTGTTCTTAACCACCTTCACCCGTGTTTCACTACCGATGACTTCCTCGCCTTCTTTCACCGTGCCGATACGGCGAATATCCAAGCGCACAGAGGAGTAGAATTTAAGGGCGTTACCACCGGTGGTGGTTTCCGGCGAACCAAACATCACACCAATCTTCATACGGATCTGGTTGATAAACACCACCAAGCAGTTGGCGTTCTTAATGTTACCAGTAATTTTACGCAGCGCCTGCGACATCAAGCGCGCCTGCAGACCAACATGGGTATCACCCATGTCACCTTCAATTTCTGCTTTAGGCGTCAAAGCCGCCACAGAGTCAATGATCACGACGTCGACGGCATTAGACCGTACCAACATGTCGGCAATCTCAAGTGCCTGCTCACCCGTATCAGGCTGCGACACCAGCAGGTCATCCACATTCACACCCAGTTTAGCAGCGTAAATAGGGTCCAATGCGTGCTCGGCATCGATAAAGGCACAGGTGCCGCCACTTTTTTGCGCTTCGGCGATGACCTGCAGGGTCAACGTGGTTTTACCCGACGATTCAGGGCCGTAGATTTCTACCACACGGCCTTTCGGCAGACCGCCAATCCCCAAAGCTATATCCAACCCCAAAGAGCCAGTGGAAATAGCAGGAATCTTGACTCGACCCGCATCACCGAGGCGCATCACAGAGCCTTTCCCGAACTGCCGTTCAATCTGTCCTAATGCTGCTTCAAGTGCTTTGCTACGATTCTCAGTCATTTTCCTGCTTCCTGTATTCGATCGGTATTGACCCGCTGACTGGGTAATGGAATCACACAGCCCAAATCAGCAAGTACTGTATATATAATCAGTATATTGCCACAATCATTGTGCAATGAAAAGCCTTACGAAAGATCAATTCGACATCACTGTAATTGCAGTGTTTTCAATAGATTGTGTAAGGCCACAGCAACAGAGTGACGCCGCACCGTATCGCGATCGCCGATGAAAATATGGCGTTCTGCCTGCATATTTCCGGCGCTACCCCAGGCAATCCATACGGTACCGACAGGTTTTCCCACACTGCCGCCCGTCGGTCCGGCAATACCGCTCACGGCAGCACCCCACTGTGCATCTAGTGCCTGCACGGCCCCTTCTGCCATCGCCAACACAACGGGCTCGCTCACAGCACCGTGCTCTTGCAGGAGCGCTGTACTGACGCCCGCCAAGTGCTCTTTAGCAGCGTTATTGTAAGTTACTAGGCTGCCATTGAACCAATCCGAGCAGCCCGCTACATCGGTACACACCTTGGCAATCCAACCGCCCGTACAAGACTCTGCGGTTGCCATCCTGCCGCCCACGCGCATCAATGCCTCCGCAACCTGTCCGGCCATTTCCTGTAAGTCGTGATCACTGGGGACTTTCATCGTCGCTTTCCTCTGTTACCATAGCGCCTTCATCAAATGCACACTTTAAATGGAATTCGCCTTGGCAGCCAACGAACACACGCCAATGATGCAACAATATTTAGGCATCAAAGCGCAGCACCCCCACGACCTACTTTTTTACCGCATGGGGGACTTCTACGAACTGTTTCATGATGATGCACGACAGGCCTCGCAGTTGCTGGATATCACGCTGACCGCACGCGGACAAAGCGGTGGCAAACCCATCCCCATGGCGGGCATACCCTATCATGCAGCCGAAGGCTACATTGCGAAATTGGTCAAATTGGGCCGCACTGTCGCCATTTGCGAACAGACCAGCGAGCCCGGTGCCAGTAAAGGGCCAGTTCAGCGCGAAGTAATGCGGGTGATCACTCCTGGCACCCTAACCGATGAGGCCTTCCTGGCCGAAGGACAAGACAACCAGCTCGTGGCCCTGTGGCACCGCCCGGGCAATGGCAACAAAGTGGGGGTCGCTTATCTCGACATCAGCACCAGCCGCTTCGGGGTGCTGGAGGTCGACTCTATTCCTGCAGCCATGGCTGAATTGCAGCGCCTCCGACCGGCCGAGCTACTGATCGACGAGGACGCCGACTGGGGGAATCTGCTCGACGGCTTTACCGGCATCCGTCAGCTGCCACCTTGGCACTTTGAAGCCCAAACCTGTCGTACACTGTTACTTGAACACTTTGGCGTGAAGAATCTGCAAGGCTTTGGTATTGATCAGATGACGGCGGCCATCAATTGTGCGGGTGCCTTGTTGGAATACGCTCGCACCACACAGCGTTCTGATTTGCGTCACCTGCAAAGTATTTCCGCCGACCTGCCGAACGATGCCATTCTGCTAGACGCTGCCTCGCGGCGCAATTTAGAGCTTGATGTCAATCTGCAAGGCGGCGAAGACTTCACCCTGAACTGGGTACTTAACCACACGCGCACCGCCATGGGAAAACGTTTGTTGCGGCGTTGGCTGAGCCGCCCCTTGCGCGATCAGTCGATTTTAAATGACCGCCTCGACTTCAACGATGCTCTACGCGAACAGTTACGTGCCGACGAGTTGGCCGATACCCTTGCCCCGGTAGGTGACCTCGAACGAATTTTAGGGCGTGTAGCATTGCGCTCGGCACGCCCTCGTGACCTGACCCGTCTGCGCGACAGCTTGCAGCAGATACCACAGGCTAAAGCGTTGCTGGCTGATCTCAATAATACGCTGGCTGATCGCCTGAACGACGCTTTGGTGGATTTTGGCGATCTGACTGACACCTTACTATCAGCGCTGGAAGAAAACCCGCCCGTGGTGCTCCGCGACGGCGGTGTGATTCGTGATGGCTACGACCAAGCTTTGGATGAATTGCGCCAACTGAGCCAGGGAGCGGGTGACCTTCTGACTCGAGTGGAGACGCGTGAACGAGAGCAAACAGGACTATCAACGCTCAAAGTAGGCTATAACCGCGTGCATGGTTTCTATATCGAAGTCAGTAAGGCGCAATCAGCGGGGGTGCCTGCACACTATATTCGCCGGCAAACACTCAAGAACGCCGAGCGCTATATCATCGACGAGCTAAAGGAATACGAAGACCGCGTCCTCAGCAGTAAAAGCCGGTCACTAGCCCGCGAGAAACAACTGTACGAGGAACTGCTCGACCTGCTGTTAGAGAGGCTGCACGACCTACAGGCTGCGGCACGGGCGATTGCTGAAGCCGACGTACTGTGCTGTTTCTGCCAACAAGCAGACCAACTGAACTGGTCGCGCCCGATCCTGACTGACCAAGCGGAACTGCACATCGAATCTGGGCGTCATCCTGTCGTTCAGGCGCTGTCTGATCAGCCCTTTGTGCCCAATGACTTGCTACTGAACCACGACCACCACATGTGGATTGTAACGGGTCCCAATATGGGTGGTAAATCGACCTTTATGCGCCAGAATGCATTGATTGCCATTCTGGCTCACATTGGCTCCTTCGTACCTGCCAACAAAGCCATCGTGGGTGATCTCGATCGAATTTTCACACGCATGGGCAGCAGCGACGATATCGCCGGCGGACGCTCTACGTTTATGGTGGAAATGACGGAAACAGCCAACATCCTGAACAATGCGACCGAGCGCAGCTTGGTATTGATGGATGAAGTAGGCCGCGGCACATCGACCTTTGACGGTCTATCCATTGCATGGTCAGCGGCAGAACACATTGCAGGCAAGAATAAATCACTGTGTTTGTTCGCAACCCATTACTTTGAACTGACCACCATGACCGAACAACTGACTGGGGTAGGCAATTTGCACTTGAGCGCGGCCGAGCATGACGATCACATCATTTTTATGCATCAGGTACTGGCAGGCCCTGCTAGCCAGAGCTATGGTATACAGGTAGCCAAGCTGGCTGGCGTACCGCGCGATGTACTGAACAACGCCCTGCAGAAGTTGCGAGATTTGGAAGATAATTCGGTCAACCCAAAGGCTGGGCGAAGGGTGTCTGAGCCGACACAGCACGATTTGTTTTTTCAACCTGAGCATCCGATCTTAGTTGCCTTGCAAAATCTCGTACCGGATGACATGACACCACGACAGGCGCTGGAATGGTTGTATGAATGGAAGAACAAAGCCTGATTAAGATTACTGGCACTAACAAATAACTAATTGTTCTTAAAAAACTGGTTATTAGAGTGGTTCTGACCTTGTGAGCGAGCGCCTAGGTCAATAGAATACGCAACCTAATTGAGAGGCATCAACACGGGAGTCGCCGACATGGCATTTGTAGTTCTGGACAATTGTATTAAATGCAAATACACCGATTGTGTTGAAGTATGCCCCGTGGATTGTTTCTACGAAGGCCCTAATTTCTTGGTGATTCACCCGGATGAATGCATTGATTGTGCTCTGTGTGAGCCGGAGTGCCCCGCTGAAGCCATTTTGTCTGAAGATGAAGTGCCGGAAGACCAGCAGCAGTTCATCGAGTTGAACGCTGAGTTAGCCGAAGTGTGGCCCAATATTACTGAAAAGAAAGACCCGCTGGCTGACGCTGAAGAGTGGAATGGCGTGCCAGGGAAATTTGCCCAGCTGGAGCGCTAAGCGAACGCTTAAGAGCACCTTTGCTCGGTTTGGTGCTGTTAAAACCCCTTTCCAGCAGACCTTTAAAATACAAAAAAGCCCGTTTTGAAACGGGCTTTTTTTATTCCAACGCCGAATGACTTAATCTCGTCGTGGTTTGTCTTCGTCAATTTTAATGCGAATGGGTTCCGGACGGTCTTCATTAATGAACGACCAATCGATTCGACTAGCCATTAGAGCCACCAACCCAACGCCTACAAGCAGGGCTACTATCATATTGCTCTCCTAGTTCATTAAACTCTCACTACGAGCTTAGGCACTGCGCAGTCCGGTGCCAAGGTAAAACACAGCAAGTTTACATTCGATCGCCGACTATTCGTGGAATATGGCGTTCGCAGATAAGCCGTGTTTTTCCATAATGTCGCGTAGGCGACGCAAGGCTTCGACCTGAATCTGCCGTACTCGCTCTCTCGTCAAACCAATCTCACGGCCGACTTCTTCCAATGTATTGGTCTCATGGCCCCGCAAACCAAAGCGTCGCACAACCACTTCGCGCTGCTTCTCGGACAACTCACCCAGCCAGCCATCAATGCTGCTTTTGAGGTCGTCTTCTTGCAAAGTATCTTCAGGATCAAGGCCCACATTGTCGTCAGCAATGGTCTCTAATAAGGTTTTGTCTGAATTAGCGGCAATCGGCGTATCTATTGAAGAAACGCGCTCATTCAGCCCCAGCATGCGCTTAACATCATCGACGGGTTTATCAAGCAACCGGGCAATGTCTTCTGCTGTTGGTTCATGGTCAAGGGTCTGCGCTAACTCACGCGCGGCACGCAGATAGACGTTGAGCTCTTTCACCACGTGAATAGGTAGTCTAATGGTGCGGGTATTGTTCATGATCGCGCGTTCGATCGTTTGACGGATCCACCATGTAGCATAGGTGGAAAAACGGAAACCTCGTTCCGGATCAAATTTCTCAACGGCGCGAATCAGTCCCAGGTTGCCCTCTTCGATCAGGTCCAGCAGAGGCAAACCGCGATTAATGTATCGGCGAGCGATTTTAACGACCAAACGCAGATTACTTTCAATCATACGCTTACGGCCACTTTCCACACCACTTTGCGCCAAGCGCGAAAAATGCACTTCTTCTTCAGCGGTTAGGAGCGGCGAGAAACCAATTTCATTCAGATAGAGTTGCGTAGCATCCAGCGTCTTTTGATACGACGGGGTGCTGTCAACTTCCTCTTCTTTTGCATCGTCTCTGTCTTCGTCAACAATGCCTTCTAGTTCCAGCACCGCATCTTCTGTATCGACGCTCTCTGAATCCAAGAAAACAGCACTTGTTGCTATTCTGCTCACATTGACAATTTCAGTCGCTGCCATGATGTCACCCCCAGTCCGTAAACTACCGCCAGACAAAGCCTGTCAGTCCTTAGTTATACTTCCCAGAAGTCCCGATTCTATCGTCTGGGAAGGTAGCTGAGCGGATCTACGGGTCGACCGTCCTGTCGAATTTCAAAGTGCAAAAGAGGCTCGTCACCCCTGGCACCAACCTCTGCGATAACGTCACCTTGCTTCACTTGTTGCTGCTCGCTGACTTTTATCACACTGGCAAATGCATAAGCACTTAAAACTCGTCCGGCATGCTCGAGAATGATCAGGTTGCCATAACCTCTTAAACCATCTCCTGCATAAACAACTCGTCCATCCGCTGCTGCAACTACAGATTCCCCCATAGGGGCACTGATATCAATACCCTTTGATCCAGACGGAGCAGACGAAAACGTTCGAACTATATTCCCCTCTACCGGCCAACGCCAATTTGTCACTGGCATACTGGCGGACGGCGGCGGCGCACTAGGAGAGGCAGAACTTTGACGGGGTGGTGCAGTAGTCGCTGGTGGAGCGCTGCTACTGGGTGGCGCCGACGCTGTTGTCGGTACACTGCTTTCTGTCAGTCGAATAACCTGCCCAGGCACAATGGTATAGGGCGGCGGAATATCGTTAGCGGCCGCTACTCGGCGGAAATCCAGGTTATACCGAAAGGAGATGGAATAGAGTGTATCACCCGCTTGCACACGATAAGTAGAGGGTCGACTTTCTTGCGCGATCGCACTTTGATTGGGCGTTGCTGCCGGGCGCTGTGTTTGACTTGGTGGTGTCGATCGACTCGGCTGAGAAGCACTGCTCGTCTGCGTCGCTGGCCGCGATGGGATATCCTCTAGGGCAATAAATGCGGCATTATTGACACACCCGTAGGCACTTAACAAAAAAACGAGTGTAAGCGTCCGCATTAGCATCCAGCCATAGGCATTAATGCTACTTTTTTTTGACACCTTGTGATCATCCGGCCAGAAATTAGTCATTCACAAATGTTATTTTTTGTAATTGAAGTTGTTAAGAAAAGTAGCATATAGAACCAAAAAGTCTAAAAAATACTGTCTCACGCTGTTTACACACCTTGATCACTGTTTCGTAACATCCATCTGATACCAGCATAGACCAAAACACCAACAGCCACAGCCATGGTACCTGTAATCAATGAGGCTGTACTGTCTGGCAAACGCAAAGACAACTGAATTAGGTCCTCTCCTCCTTGCCATGGCCACAGCCTAGGCATGGCACCCAGCACAACACCACACAAGGCTGCCATGGTCAACATGCGATGCTGCGTCATAAACCAGCGCAAGAGGCGAGAAAACAAAAGTATGCCCGTCGCACAGCCACTGCCGATTATCAATATCACACCAATATCAAACTGCCGAATCGCTTCCACGGCGGGCAGATATAACCCCAGTAACAGCAATATCAAGCTGCCCGAGATACCTGGCAAGATCATGGCGCTGATCGCCACCATGCCGCCTAAAAAATACCAAATAGGGATGGGTTCAAGCGCCGCGCCAGAGGCGAATGCTGTGGTTAACGCCAGCAGCGTCCCCGCCAGCATTGCGACGACAGTCTTCCTACCCCAGACGACGTCCGCCAACAAGGCATGTAACGCGGCGGCGAGCAGGCCGAGAAAAAAGCCCCACAGCGCCACCGGGACATTTACCAACAGCCAACTGACCACATGACTCATGACCACCAAAGCCATAAGGATGCCACCGAGCAAACACAGCAAGAAGTTCGCATCAACATGGCGCCAAGCCGCCGCTATATCACGGCGCCACAGCAAGCCAAGCGCGGTTAAATCAAGTCTCGACAGCGCTGTAATCAAGCGGTCATAAATACCGGTGATCAAAGCCATGGTGCCGCCAGAAACGCCAGGCACCATGTCGGCAACTCCCATCAGGAAGCCGCGCGCTACCCAACCAACCCACTTTGAACCTTTAGGTATCGATTTCATAACGGTACCTGTGTGTTCACTAAGGGCACAAAAAACGCTTCCTCTACGTCTTCAGACTGAATGTCATCACCATAGCGCCGATAACGCATAAGGCGCTGTTGTTGTTGATCCCCCACCGGAATGACCAGTACACCGCCTTCCGGGCTGAGCTGATCCAACAAGGCGCTTGGTACGGCATCGGGTGCCGCCGTACACACAATGGCATCATAAGGGCCTTTTTCCGCCCAGCCCCAGTGACCATCGGCGACGCGAAAGCGCACATTAGACAGGCTCAACAGGCGACAACGAGAACGCGCCCGGTCTTGCAGTTCGGCAATGCGTTCAACTGACCAGACCTGCTTGGCCAGGTGCGCCAGCACAGAGGTCTGATAACCCGAACCACTGCCAATTTCTAGTACAGACTCCAACGCTGAACACTCTTTTACCAGGCTCGTCATACGTGCCACCGTGTAACTATTGGACAGCGTTTGTCCGTACCCTATCGGCAAGGTAGTGTCGTCATAAGCACGGTGCGACAAGGCTTCATCCACAAAGATGTGGCGTGGCACAGCGGCCATCACCATCAAGACCGCCTCGTCGGAGATACCACGAGACACCAGCCGATCAATCATACGCTGACGGGCACGCGCCGACGTCATACCGATACCAGCCAGCTGAAGTGCGTTGGGGGCTGTGCTCATAACCAAATTTTTCCCACTTAATCTTCATCGAGGCTGGTCTGTGCCGCCAGACGAGCCTCATCCTTTATTGCGAACAATTCGTTCAACACCGTCGTGGCGAAGGCACCCGGAGGCAATTCAAACGTCAATTGTAGGCCCTGCTCATTCAGCTCGTGCGCTAAACCACGCACGGGCAATATCGTCGCCCGGCGCGCCGCGAGAACACGACGCTCTTCTAATTGGTCTAACCACACCCGATGACTCGCAAGACTGGTAAGTTCGCTTGGCTGTGCCGCTAATCTTGGATCCTCAACCAGACCGGGCAGCCATGCGCTGGGAGACAATTCACCGGTCGCCAGCAAGCCTTCTAGTCGCTCATCCAGACGCTCGGCTATGAAGCCAGCGTTCGAGCCCCGCCAACACAACCAACTTGGCAGATCGACAACACGCCAGGTGTTTGCAAGGACACGCTCCGCCAGCTGCATATTGAATAGGTAGCTGCGCACTGCTGACAACTGCATGCCCCGAGTAAAGCGATCTTCACTCCAGGTTATGCGCTCAGGCTGAGGGTCAAACGAATAACCAAAACGTTGTTGGCCATAGTAATTCGGCACACCGGAGGCCGCTATTGCGGCCAGCCTTGGCTCTAAAATTGCTGTAGACAGATCTACATCACGCAACAGTAAATCGAACCGGTTCCCATCATGCAATCCGCGGCGAATTTTTTTGGCCTGCCAGCGCCACGTCAGAACCTGGTATTCGGCATGCTCTGGCAGCACGGGATCGCCACGTTTCTGGCCTCCGGGCAGCCAGACACTGAACCACTGACGAGTGATCGCATGACGATCCTTGAGTCCGGCATACGCAACATCGCGCCGCCTTACTTTGAAATGGTCAGCCAGTGCGGTGGCCACCCACTGCGTATTGGCGCCGGCTTTTTCAACCCAGAGCCAAAGATGCTCGCCTTCATTTTGCTCCGTCGGAGACAACATCTCCGTGACTTGGAAGTCGGCAGGTTCCCGACGGATAACAGCACCACACAGTACCTCACCACTGGCCGTCGGTAGGTCAGCAACACTCAGTGACGACATAGCAACACCACCGCGTAGGTAGCGATCCCCTCGCGCCGCCCGACGAAGCCCAGTTTCTCCGTAGTGGTGGCTTTCACATTCACTTGATCTATGGTGACGCCGAGTAAACCAGCAATTCGCTCACGCATCGCTGCCTTATAGGGTGAGAGCTTCGGTGCCTGAGCCACAATGGTCAGGTCCAGATTAGCCAAACCAAACCCAGCCTGTTCAGCAAATTTCCAAACCGTACGTAACAGCTCTGCACTATCGGCTCCAGACCACGCCGCATCAGTATCGGGAAAATGCTCTCCGATATCGCCGCGCCCTAAGGCACCCAAAACGGCATCAGCAAGGGCATGCAACACGACATCGCCATCGGAGTGTGCCAGCAAACGATGGGTGACGGGTATCGCCACGCCACCCAGCTTTTGCTCACCACCGGTTTCATCATCGGAAAAGCGGTGTACGTCATAGCCATGTCCAATACGCATATCAGGCTTCATTGCTCAGTATCCACTCCAACAAAGGCATGTCTTCCGGTTCAGTCAACTTCATGTTGCGCCAATGCCCCGGAACCAAGCGACAAGCGTACCCCGCTAAGGTCATCGCCGACGCCTCATCCGTGATGGTAGCGCTAGATGCCATCGCCTGCTGCAAAGCGCTGCGCAATAAGCCAGCTTTAAAGCATTGCGGAGTCTGCGCCAGCCAAATTTCTTCGCGCGGCAAGGTAGTACTAATGGTCATATCCCGTGCCGCTTGCTTGACTGTGTCACGTACCGGCTGCGCCAGGATGCCGCCTTCGCCACTACCGGCGCACACGGCCATCAGTTGTTCGACATCCGCTTGGCGCACGCCGGGTCGGGCAGCATCATGAACCAGTACCCACACTTCGGTGCCCACCAGCGCAATGATTTTTTCCACACCGGACAACACAGTATCGGCCCGAGTTGCCCCACCAACCGCCCGATGACAGGCTATAGTCTGCGGCATAATAATCTCGGCACGCTGGTCATCCGGTGCAGTCACCAACACCAAGCCAGCAATACCGTTCGCACTCGCCAAGCGATCGACCGTATGCTGCAAAACCGTTTTTCCGGCCACCTCTAAGTACTGTTTGGGGATATCGGACTGCATACGCTGGCCCGACCCCGCCGCTGGTATCAACACCCAGAATTGCGGTTGCTCTTCAATCATATTAAGCCTTTGTCCCTACTGCTGTTCATCGACAAAAAGATAGAGCGTTTCACCAGGCGCAATCAAACCCAAGCGCTCTCTCGCTTGCTCAATCAATGCATCTTGTTCCGTTTGGTCTTTCATGGCGCGTACTTGAGCGCGCAACTGATCATTGACCTGCTGTTGTACGTTATTCTGTGCCTCAAGCTGAGAGATACGGCTTTGCAGCGAGCGAATTTCAGCCACACTGTTATCACCGAACCACAGGCGGCCTTGTAGATAAACCAGCAGTATGACCAGGCTCACAAGCACCAGGTTTTTCATTAATTAACCTTGAAGAATACCTATTACATAATTCTGGCGACTGCTCCTCGGCAATCGCTCCTCGGCAATCGCTCCTGCATTGCTCTACCTCCGGCGTCCATGCCGTCGTGCGTTGCCAGCAGACCGACCGTCCATGGTCATAAAAAAGGGGCCTCAAAGGCCCCTTTTTTATGCATGCTCTACAGCATCGACAATGCGCAGGTTACGCCTGACCTTTGATTTCCTTGCGGCCATTGTACACGGCTTTTTCACCGAGTTGTTCTTCAATACGCAGTAAGCGATTGTATTTTGATACACGGTCAGAGCGGCACAAAGAACCTGTCTTGATCTGACCCGCTGCAGTACCCACCGCTAAGTCGGCGATAGTAGTGTCTTCAGTCTCACCAGAACGGTGCGAGATGACCACAGTGTAACCCGCATCTTTGGCCATTTTGATGGCTTCCAGCGTTTCTGTCAGCGAACCAATTTGGTTGAACTTAATCAGGATAGAGTTGGCAATCCCTTTATCAATACCCTCTTTTAAGATTTTGGTATTGGTTACGAACAGATCGTCACCGACCAACTGTACGCGATCACCCAGCAATTCAGTCTGCACTTTCCAGCCGTCCCAATCGCTTTCATCCAAGCCATCTTCGATCGAAACGATAGGGTACTTGTCACACATGGACTTCAGAAATTCAGAGAAGCCGCGCGAGTCATAAACCTTTCCTTCACCGGCCAAATCGTACTTGCCGTTTTTGTAGAACTCAGAGGCTGCACAGTCCAGTGCCAGAGTTACGTTCTCACCCAGCTTATAACCAGCGGATTCAATGGCTTTGCCGATGATCGCCAGTGCCGCTTCGTTAGACTCTAAGTCAGGCGCAAAACCACCCTCATCACCAACCGCAGTGCTCAAGTTCAGCGCCGACAACTCTTTTTTCAGTGAGTGGAAAATTTCCGCACCACAACGCAGAGCTTCTTTAAAAGAAGAGAAACCAACGGGCTGTACCATGAACTCTTGGATGTCGACGTTGTTATCGGCGTGCTCGCCACCGTTGATGATGTTCATCATAGGTACTGGCATGCTGTATTTGCCCGGCGTGCCGTTAACTTCAGCAATGTATTCATACAATTCGATGCCACGTTCAGCAGCAACAGCTTTCGCGGTCGCCAGAGAAACAGCCAAGATAGCATTAGCGCCCAACTTGGATTTGTTTTCTGTGCCGTCCAGGTCAATCATGATCTTATCAATGGCGCGCTGATCAGCGTCTTGACCAACCAGAGCAGTGCGGATAGCGGTGTTGATGTTTTCAACCGCTTTGTTCACGCCCTTGCCCAAGTAACGTGATTTGTCACCGTCGCGCAGCTCAAGCGCTTCGCGCGAGCCTGTTGATGCGCCCGATGGTGCGCAGGCTGTGCCAAAGGCACCGGATTTCAAGTAAACATCAGCTTCTACGGTAGGATTGCCACGTGAGTCGAGAACTTCCCGTGCTTTGATATCTGCGATAATCGCCATTCGATACTCTCCAGGTTGCTGGCGGCATGCCGAAGCGGCACTGCCTATTATTCTATTGCTGTAATTTTCTTACAAAAAGACAGCAAAGTATAGAGGCTGCTATAACATATTGTTGTTTAATTACAAAAGTGATGACTACGACGACAGCAGAACACCCTGAAGATCGACGGACTGAGTGATACCTCCTCACCCAGTCCGACCATCACTTACAACTGCTTGTTATCAAGGGCGTACTGGGTGGCCGCCGCAATGAAACCGCTGAACAAACCATGCCCATCACGTGGCGAGCTGGTGAACTCGGGATGGAACTGGCAGGCCACAAACCATGGGTGGTCTGGCACTTCAACCACTTCTACCAGATTGCCATCCACACTGCGCCCTGCAATGCGCAAACCGTATTTCTCCAGCTGGGGCACATAGTGATCGTTCACTTCATAACGATGACGATGGCGCTCCACAATATCGGTACTGCCGTAGGCTTCCGCCGACAGACTGTCAGCGGTCAGTTTGCATTCCTGCCCACCCAAACGCATGGTGCCGCCCAGATCAGACTCTTCCGTACGCTCGACCTTGCGTCCATCAGACTCTATCCATTCCGTGATCAAGCCGACCACTGGATGACGACTCTGACGATCAAACTCGGTGGAATGGGCGCCTTCCAGACCAGCAACATGACGTGCAAACTCTATAACCGCCACCTGCATACCCAAGCAGATGCCCAGATAAGGGATCTTATTCTCGCGAGCGTAGCGCACGGTTTCAATCTTGCCTTCAACCCCACGGTAACCAAACCCACCGGGCACCAAAATGGCCGAGACGTCTTCTAACAGGCCGACGCCCTGCTCTTCAATCTTTTCGGAATCGATGTAGCGGATTTTCACCTTGGTCTTACTGCGAATGCCGGCGTGATCAATGGCTTCGATGAGCGATTTGTAGGCATCCAGCAACTCCATGTACTTACCGACCATGGCAATGGTGATTTCTTTTTCGGGGTTTAATTTACGCTCAGCCACATCGTCCCACTCACTGAGATCCGCTGCAGAGCATTCCAAACCAAATTTCTCCACCACAATGTCATCCAAACCACAGTCAGACAGCATGCGCGGAATACGGTAAATGGTATTGGCATCGGGCAGAGGGATAACGGCACGCTCTTCCACGTTAGTGAACAACGCAATCTTCTTCAGAGCACTGCGGTCAATTTCAACTTCCGAGCGGCAGATCAGTATGTCGGGCTGCAAACCGATGGTACGTAGTTCTTTTACGGAGTGCTGAGTTGGCTTGGTTTTGATCTCACCGGCCGTAGCGATATAGGGCACTAAGGTCAGGTGCATCGACAAGGCACGGCGGCTACCCAGCTCCACTTTCAGCTGACGGATGGCTTCAAGGAAAGGCAAAGACTCGATATCACCCACTGTACCGCCAACTTCCACCAGCGCCACATCGGCATTACCTGCCCCAGCGATGACACGCCGTTTAATTTCGTCGGTGATGTGCGGTATGACCTGCACCGTGCCGCCTAAATAGTCGCCGCGACGCTCTTTCTTCAGCACGTGTTGATACACGCGACCGGTGGTGAAGTTATTGTTCTGGGTCATTTTGGCGCGGATAAAGCGCTCATAGTGCCCCAAATCCAAGTCCGTCTCGGCACCGTCGTGCGTCACAAAGACCTCGCCATGCTGAAATGGGCTCATGGTACCTGGATCGACGTTGATGTAGGGGTCCAGCTTGAGCATGGTGACGTTGAGGCCGCGCGCTTCCAGAATAGCAGCAAGCGAAGCAGAAGCGATGCCCTTCCCGAGAGAAGAAACAACACCGCCGGTGACGAAAATGTAGCGAGTCATAGGTAGCCCATCTTGGTGTAAAAACAAAAAACCCCACCAGCGACCGCATCAGACTGTGCTCATGGATCAGGCAAGGAAGGGTTAAATGATTTGTGGTTTTTTGGAGCAGAAGTGGCTCAAAACGGCGCCGACCAATCCACTCTCAAGATGGAACGATACGGTAACACAAGATCCCCGCCGGCTCAATCGGCGCAGACAGAAATTCATCGGCATACCAACCCGAACGCGCCTCCGTACACCCTACGGCAGCCAAACGCTCGCCGACATAAAACAACGGCAATTGGTCACGCCGCCACGGCGGAACTCGCCATTCTTGCATTAGCCGCTTCAAGTCACGACTGCCTGAGCGCCCTGCTGGCTTAAAGCGCTCACCGCCTAATCTGAAACGGATGCTGAGGTCACCGCGCGATGCTATTTCTGCACTGAGTGGCAAGCCCAGCACGTTGGGCTCAGGCGGTATCAGCGCCACCTCACCAACACCAGGGTGGCGCAACACGCTACCTAACGACAAGGGCAATGGTGCCTCCGGCATCAGGGCAGCATCCGTCACACGGTAGAGCTTTTGTTGGTAACGCCGCACAGACGTCGCACCCAATTGCACCTGCGGTTGTGCGTCCGCAGCCGCACCAACAACTTCACGCCAAACTGTCAGCAACTGTTGTTGGCTGGGTTTGAGATCCAACAGCCACGCGCGCAACAATGATAACTGATCAGCCTCTGACCAGGACGCCAGCGACGCGATATTCAAGGCGCCATCATCCAGGCATTCCGTTAACGCACGTCGCCAGTATTGATGCTCTCTCTGCGCAGTCTGCGCTAAATTTTGACGCGCGCGCTCTACCGTAGTTCGATAGTGTGGCCAGCGCTGTTCCAGCAATGGCAGCACCCGCTGCCGCAAGAAGTTGCGATCGGCGTCAATCTGGTCATTACTAGGGTCTTCGATCCAAGTAAGCTTAAGTTCCTGTGCTGCAGCAATGACCCGCGCCCTCGGCTCCGCCAACCACGGCCGCCAAAGCTGACCCACGCCCAATGCGCGCCACTCGGGCATGCCGGACAGCCCGTCAACACCTGTACCTCGCAGAAGTCGGTAGAACAGGGTTTCTATTTGATCATCGGCGTGATGAGCCAATAACAGCAGATCACCTTCCGCCAAACAGGCGCAAAAGGCCTCATAGCGTGCATCGCGGGCCGCGCCTTCCGGGCCCCCCTTGGCACTAACGGCAACGTCTTTCACGACAATGGGCACCGCTAAGTGCTCAGCCAGTTGACGGCAATGCTGAGCCCATTCATCAGCAGGCGACTGCAGATGATGATTAACATGTACAAGATGGGTTTTTTGCGGCCAGCGTCGCGCCGCCAACACAGCCAGCACTGAGGAATCAACACCGCCACTCAAGCCGACCCAGATACGAGGCGCGCGCTCCGCCGCCAAATGATCTAGGCGGGCATATAATGCTGCTGAGTCAGATCCCAGAGGTAACGGCATTTAAAACGGTCTCCACGCCAATACAGTTCACTGGCAAAGGGCACTTTGACTTTGTTCACGTAGGTAGCACCAATGAGCTCACAGGTTCGACGCGATGCTAGGTTATCCGGGTTACAGGTAATCCAGAGTTCGGTCATACCATGCGTATGGGCGACCTCTTGAAGTAATAAACAAGCGCGGACGGCAAAGCGATGGCCGCGGTACGCAGTATCAATATGATACCCCATTTGGCCGCCGTATTGCTGCAAGTATTCGGTAGGTTCTAAACGCAGATCTATTTCGCCGATGAGTTGATCGGACGCAATATGAACAATTGAGAATAAATAGGCGGGCACGCGATCCATGGCCGCCTTACCCTGTAGGTAGCACTTGTGCCGCAGGGCAAGTACACCATCGCTGAGATGAAGGAATTCATGGAATGGAGGGCGCTGCGCCAACGTCATTAAACCACCCTCCCCCTTCTGTTTACCTTACGATTAGGCGCACTCAGAAACGTTACAAGCGACTATCTGGCGCAACATAATTTGCGTCAACGGTGCCGCCTGCTGATTGCAGGCGGTCATTTCGAAGCAAATTTCAACACTACCCAGCCCGCACCCAGTCGTTTCTAAGTAAAATTCCCATAAGACATCAGGCGCCGATAACGCTGGTCTAAAATCTGCGGCATCGGCTGTTGCTCTAACGTGCTCAGCGTGTTGAGTAAGCTGTTTTTGATCTTCGCTGCCGTCAGATCCAGATCCCGGTGAGCGCCACCCAAAGGCTCTTGTATCACCGTATCCACCAAGCCCAACGCGTGCAACTTATCGGCCGTAATGCCCATGGCTTCCGCCGCGTCAGCAGCCCGATCAGATGTTTTGAACAAGATCGATGCACAGCCTTCTGGAGAAATGACCGAATAGGTAGAGTACTGCAGCATATTGAGATGATCGCCCACGCCGATCGCCAAAGCACCACCAGAACCACCTTCACCGATGACGGTACAGATGATTGGCACTTCTAGGCTCGACATACGCTGCAGGTTATAGGCAATGGCTTCGCTCTGCCCGCGTTCTTCTGCACCTATCCCGGGATAAGCGCCGGCGGTATCGATAAAGGTCATTACCGGCAACTTGAAACGCTCGGCAAACTCCATCAAACGCAATGCTTTACGATAGCCTTCTGGGCGCGGCGAACCGAAGTTACGTTTCACTTTTTCCTGCACGCTGCGGCCTTTTTGCTGGCCGATCACCATCACTGGGCGACCATCCAAGCGCGCCGTACCACCAATGATTGCACCGTCATCACCGTAGTGACGATCGCCGTGCATCTCATCAAATTCGGTGAAGATACGCGCAAAGTATTCCAAAGAATTGGGACGCAACGGATGGCGTGCCAACTTGGATACCTGCCAAGCGGAAAGGTTCGTAAAAATATTTTCCGTCAGTTTCACTGCCTGCTTTCGCAGCTTATCAACTTCTTCGGTAATGTTCAGGTCATGATCATTACCAACCAGTCGCAGTTCTTCTATTTTGGCTTCCAGCTCCGCAATGGGCTGTTCGAAATCAAGATAGTTGGGATTCATGGATTGCGCGTCCCCACTCTCACTCATTAAATTTCTAGGTCTGAGAAACGTCTAAAAAATCCGCCAGTGCAAGCACAGTAGTTTTTAGATGTTTCTCCCGAACCCATTAAAAATGTTCTGTGTGCAGCCTAGCCGTTCGGCTGCATTGAAACAAGCAGAAAGCTCATGATTGAGCTGTGAATTTAAGTAAACAATACCTGTGGTCGGGGCTAGGCACACCCCGCAGCGTAACCGCTCAGCGGCCAATACCCCCAATCATCAATGAAAGCGCATTTCCACCGCATCTACGCCATACAGCTGGCGCATGCGATAAATGCATTCATCGGTTAACGGTGCTTTATAGTTATCATCAAGCTGAATTTCGCCGCGCGCGTCGGTGCGCTGATAGGCAATATGCAGCGGCACAGCGGGCGTATCCGCTGCATCATGCGTCAGGACCGAGCGCAATTGTTCCAAATGCTGCTTAATGGACTGATCCGCTACGGCACCAACGCGCAGCACCAAAGCCTTGGCAAAGCGCTGACGAGCCTGCGCCACATCCACGACGTCGGACACCTTGACGCGGTTCTCTTCGCGGTACTCATTCCAAGTAACCTCTGCCTGCACAAAGATCACTCGGCCTACTTCAATGAGGCTAACCCAGTTGGCGTCCTGATCATCAAAGACACCAAACTCAATACGCGCAGTGCGGTCATCCAAGGTGACGAACATCAGATCCTTGCCTGCCTTGGTTTTCATACGGCGGATGTCGATTACCAAACCGGCCAAGGTTTGGATATCTTGTTTGCGCGGCTGAATATCCGCCAAACGCGCCGACACAATGCGCTTTACTTCATCTTCATATTCGTCAATCGGGTGCCCGGTAAGGTACAGCCCCAACGTGTCTTTTTCCCCCGCCAGCCGTTCTTTAATAGGCCATTCAATAAGATGGCGGTAGTCATGGTAGGGGTCCGCTTCATCGTTCAACTGAATATCGCCAAACAAATCCACCATGCCTGCTGCGGCATTGGCCGTGGTTTGCTCGGCGGCTTTGATGGCATCCGGTAAGGCCGCCATCAGGATGGCACGGCTCGGCCCAATGGTATCTAGCGCTCCAGACTTAATCAGCGCTTCGATCACACGCCGCCCCATTTTTTTCAAATTAACCCGCGAACAAAAATCGAACAGGTCTTTGTATGGACCGTCCGTACGGCCTTCCACAATGGCGGATACCGGGCCCTCACCCACTCCCTTGACTGCGCCAAGGCCAAAGACCACCTCGTCCTTATCGTTCACGGTGAACATGTAGTCGCCAGCATTAACGTCCGGTGGCAGTACGGTCACGCCCATCTCACGGCAGTCTTCAAGGAAGATTACGACCTTGTCGGTGTTATCCAATTCCGAAGACATGGTCGCCGCCATAAAGGCAGCCGGGTAATGCGTCTTTAACCAGAGCGTTTGATAGGACACCAAGGCATAGGCAGCGGAGTGCGATTTGTTGAAGCCGTACCCGGCGAACTTCTCTACCAAGTCAAAAATCTTGGTGGCCAAATCGGCATCAATACCCTTGCTCTCAGCACCATCGGCGAACGTCTGCCGCTGCTTCGCCATTTCTTCCGGCTTCTTCTTACCCATGGCGCGACGCAACAGGTCGGCGCCACCGAGAGTATATCCAGCCAGCGTTTGCGCAATCTGCATGACCTGTTCTTGGTACACGATGATGCCGTAGGTCGGCTCCAGAATCGACTTGAGTGATTCATGCTGATAGGTAGCATCGGGATAGGAAATCGCTTCACGACCATGCTTTCGGTTGATGAAGTTTTCAACCATGCCTGAATCCAGTGGCCCCGGGCGAAACAGGGCCACCAAGGCGATCATGTCCTCCAAGGTATCTGGCTGCATGTTCTTGATCAGCGCCTTCATACCGCGCGATTCCAACTGGAAAACAGCCGTCGTCTTCGCTTGCTTCAATAGGTCAAACGACGCCTTGTCGTCTAACGGAATATGCGCAATATCAATGGGCTCATCTTGATGCTGTGCCCGCCGGGCATTAATGATTTCCAGTGCCCATTTAATGATGGTCAGCGTTCGCAACCCTAAGAAGTCGAACTTTACCAAGCCGGCGGATTCCACATCATTTTTGTCGTATTGCGTGACCAGACCACTGCCATCGGGCTCACAGAGCAGCGGCGAGAAATCGGTAAGACGGGTTGGGGCAATAACGACACCGCCCGCGTGCTTGCCGGTTTGCCGAGTAATACCTTCCAGTTTACGCGCCATGTCCCAGATCTCTCTGGCTTCTTCATCTTGATCAATGAACGCCTTAAGCTCGGGCACTTCCTCCAATGATTTTTCCAAGGTCATGCCCGGTGTTCCCGGTATCAGCTTGGATATTTTATCGGCTAAGCCGTAGCTTTTACCCTGTACTCGGGCCACGTCACGCACAACCGCCTTAGCGGCCAAGGTGCCGAACGTCACGATCTGCGACACCGCATCACGACCGTAGTGGTCCGCCACGTATTGAATAACCTGATCACGGTTGTCCATACAGAAGTCGACGTCAAAGTCGGGCATGGATACCCGCTCTGGGTTCAAGAAGCGCTCGAACAGCAAGTCATACTTCAATGGATCAAGGTCGGTGATCTTTTGTGCATAGGCCACCAGTGAGCCAGCACCGGAACCACGACCAGGCCCTACCGGGATATCGTGGTCTTTAGCCCACTGAATAAAGTCCATTACGATCAAGAAGTAACCAGGGAAACCCATCTGAATAATGATGTCGAGTTCAAAATTCAGACGATCAACGTACTCTTTGCGCTCGCTCTCATAATTGGGGTCGTCTGTGCGGTGACTGATCGCCAACCGCTCTTCCAGTCCTTGCCACGACACCAAATGAAAGAAGATGCCGGTTTTGAGCGCAGTTTGATACTCTGCCTCCGTTTCTCTCCCCGCCCAGGCTTCCGCCATGGCCGCTTTTACCCGCTCTTCGATCACAGCGTAGGGCGTATGCTCGGTAAAAAAGGCATCTTCCGCCAAGTTCTCTGGAATGGGGTAGTCTGGTAAATAGTACTTACCCAATTCGATTTCCACCGAGCAGCGACGGGCAATTTCCACGCTGTTGCTGATTGCACTGGGGACATCCGTGAACAGCTCAGCCATCTCATCAGCCGTTTTCAGATACTGCTGGTCGGAAAAACGGTGCTCGCGGCGCGGGTCATCCAGAGCCATACCTTCGTTGATACAAACACGAGTTTCGTGCGCTTCAAAGTCGTCCGACGTCAAAAACATCACATCATTAGTGGCCACCACAGGCACACCGTGGCGTCCGGCCAGAGCAATGGCTCCTGTCACATGGATGTCGTCACCCGCACGACCTGTACGCTGCAGTTCGAGATAGTAACGATCACCAAAACAGTCTTTCCACCACTGCACACGCTTTTCTGCCACGGCTGCATTGCCGCGTAAAATCGCCTGCCCTACATCACCGTAGTTGGCCCCAGAAAGCACGATCAAGCCGGCATTCAACTCCTTTATCCATTCATTTTTAACAATGGCTCGATGCAGGTCCTGGTTTTTTTGGTAGGCCCGAGAGATCAATTCGATTAAGTTCTTGTACCCGGTTTGGTTCTGACATAAGAAGGGCAGACGAAAGGGTCGGTCGGGTTCGTCTGGGTTTTCCAACCACAGGTCACTGCCCAATATGGGTTTGATCCCCGCCCCCATCATGGCATTGTAAAATTTGATCAGACCGAAGAAATTGGTCTGGTCTGTCATCGCGACCGCTGGCATACCCTGGCCACGCAACGTCCCAGCCAAGGGCTTGATGCGCACCAGGCCGTCTATTAAGGAGTATTCCGTGTGGCAACGGAGATGAACGAATTCAGTCATAAATCAAGTATCCATAAACTCTGATGAGGAGGACAACAGGTCCCCCTGAATATTCGTTTGCTCCAGCCAGCGCCGCACCGGTGCAAAACTGCGTCGGTGCTCAGCACAGGGGCCATGCTGTTCCAGGGCACTCAAGTGCACCGGTGTCGGGTAACCCTTGTTGGTACCTAAATCATAGTGTGGAAACTGCTCATGCAGTTCGCGCATGACACGATCCCGGGCTACCTTGGCCAGTATGGAAGCCGCAGCGATGGCTGAATGTCGCGCATCACCCTTTACGACGGCTTCAGCAGGCAGATTGAGATGTTTCGGCAGTCGATTACCGTCCACTAACACCCTTTCGGGGACCACACCCAGTTGGGCTACCGCCCGCTCCATGGCCAAATGGCTGGCCCGCAGAATATTAAAACGATCAATTTCTGCAGCGCTGCATTTGGCAATCGCCCACGCGGTAGCCTGCGCGCAAATGACTCCAAACAAGCGCTCACGCGCTGCTTCATTCAATTTTTTGGAATCGTTCAAGCCTTCAATCGGCCGGGCTGGATCTAGAATAACTGCAGCGGCATAAACAGGCCCGCACAGCGGCCCTCTTCCGGCCTCATCCGTACCCGCCACACAACCGGAGTATCTAGTGTCGAGTTCAAGCACCGGCATTACCCTCTGCTGCTTTTTCTGCTATCAGGTCGAGCAACGCATCCGCAGCGACATCATCCGCCGCCCGGCCAAGCCGCTTATGCATATCTTCAAAACACTCAATACATTGCTGGCGCCGCTCGGGGTTATGCAAGAAATCATACAGTTCATCGGCAGCGCGCTCGGGCGTTAATTCACCCTGCAGTAATTCAGGCACCACAAAACGACGCGCTAAAATGTTGGGTAAGGCAACCCAAGGAATACGCATCAGAAACTTGCCAACCCAGTAGGTCAATCCACTAAAACGATAGCCCACCACCATGGGCTTCTTAAGCAAAGCAGTTTCCAAGGTCGCCGTACCACTGGCCACTAGAACTACATCACTGGCCCCGAGGACGTCATGGCTATGGCCCTCCAGCAGCGTCATCCAGTCGGCGTCATCCGGCATCAATAGTTGAGTCAATTCTTGGTGGCGCAAGGTATTGGCGGCAGGTATCAGCACCCGTAACGTTGGGGTCCGCTGCCTCAGCAAGCGCGCTGCGGCGAGAAAGTCCGGAGCGATGCGGGCTACTTCGCCGCGTCGACTACCCGGCAACAAACCGAGTATGGGCTCTGTTCCGGTTAATCCTAGCCTGTGACGATAGGCCGCTGTATCCGGCTGCATCGGTAAGCGATCCGCTAACGTGTGGCCCACAAAAGCAAAGGGCACGTCATGTTGCGCGTAGAAATCACCTTCAAAGGGAAATAGGGTAAGCATCAGGTCGATGGAACGGCGAATACCATGCACTCGGCCCTGACGCCACGCCCAGACCGACGGACTCACATAGTGCGCCGTGGTCAGCCCCTGAACACGCAGCATACGAGCCAGTGGCAGATTAAAATCGGGGGCGTCGATACCCAAAAAGAGGTCGGGTTTCCAGTCTATAATTTGCTGCCGCAAGCGGCGACGCAAACGCAACAGTGACGGCAACTTACGCAGCACCTCGAACAGCCCCATTACCGCCAGTTGTTCTTGATCGGCCCAACATACCAAGCCTTGCCTCTGCATGGCAGATCCACCCACGCCCGCGAACTCAATATCCGGCACTCGCTGCTTGAGTGCGGCCAACAAGCCAGCACCCAGCTGATCGCCTGACGCTTCACCGGCAATAACGGCGACTCTTAACGGCCTGTTAACAGTCATGTCAGCGCACTATCCCTCGCTTGGATGCAACCAGACTGGCATGAAAGGTTTGCACGCAGGGCGTGGTATCCCGCGCCAGAATGTCGATCGCTTCCTGCAATGTAATGCCCTGACGATACACGGTCTTGTAAGCACGTTTTAGTGCTGCCAAGCTTGCAGCGTCGTAGTTGCGCCGTTTAAGCCCTTCGAAATTCATGGTGTAGGCTTTGGCCGGGTTACCCTGCGCCATCACATAGGCAGGAATATCTTTGAAGACCACGGTTCCAGCGCCAGTCATCGAGCCTGTACCAATACGGCAGAACTGATGCACCATGGTACCCCCACCGAGAATGGCGTAATCTCCCAAGTGAACATGCCCGGCGATCTGCGAGGCATTGGCGACGATCACGTCATCACCAATCCGGCAATCGTGCGCGATATGTGCATACGCCATATAGAGCCCCCGTGAGCCCACACGAGTCAGGCCTTCGTCCTGGACCGTACCGCGCTGCATGGTCACACATTCCCGAATCACGTTGTCATCACCAACATGCAACTGCGTTGGCTCACCGCGGTACTTTTTGTCCTGACACTCCTCTCCGATGGAAGCGAATTGGAAGATACGATTGCGCTTACCAATAGTCGTCGGCCCTTTGATAACCACGTGCGGGCCAATCTCGCAATCGGCCCCAATGGTGACATTGGCACCGATGACGGAGTAGGGACCGACGGAGACGTTAGCACCAAGTGTCGCACTGGGGTCAATAATGGCAGTCGGATGAATCACTGAGTTACCTGTCTCTCTGCACATAGAATGTCAGCACTGGCGGCCAGTTCACCGTCCACCTTGGCACGGCATTCCATTTTATAGATACCGCGTTTACAGCTGACAATTTCGAGCTCAAGGTCAAGCCGATCCCCTGGCACTACTTGGCGTTTGAAGCGCACATTGTCGATACCGGCAAACAGGAAGAGAAAGCCGTCCTCGTGTCGATTGCCCGATGAAGCAAAACCTAGAATAGCACCTATTTGGGCTAGGGCTTCCAATATCAGCACACCCGGCATAATCGACTGACCGGGAAAGTGGCCGTTAAAAAACTCTTCATTACCAGAGACGTTCTTGTAGCCGCGAATGGTTTTTCCGGCCTCCAGCTCTGTTACTCGATCAACTAATAAGAAAGGATAGCGATGTGGTAACAGGGTTTTTATTTGTTCATGATCAAGCGGCAGCGTGAGGTTCATGCAGAACTTCCTTCTTTGTTCACGGCGTTGAATTATGCTTTGTCGGTTTTGTCTTGCTCAATAGAGTCACCGAACTTACCCCATAAAGCGTTTACTTTATCCTGTAGCACCTTCAACTGGCCAATGCGTGCCACGGCGCGACGCCAATCGTTGAATGGTTGCGCTGGTAGACCGGAGGCGTATTGTCCGGGTTCAGACACGGACTGCGCAACCATGGATTTACCCACGAAATGTACATTGTCTGCTATCGTCAGATGGCCGCCTACTGCCGATTGCCCGCCCACAGACCCATCCTTGCCTAAAATGGTCGAACCCGCGATACCACTCTGAGCAACCAAGGCGGTTCTATCTCCGACTTGGACGTTATGGCCCACTTGTACTAAATTATCGATGATCACATCGTCGCCTAAGACCGTGTCGGCGAGCGCACCGCGATCAATGGTTGCATTGGCACCAATTTCGACCCGATTACCGACCCGCACACCACCTAACTGGGCGATCTTCTCCCAGCCACCGGGGTGGCGAGCATAGCCGAAGCCATCAGCACCGACTACCGTGCCCGATTGAATCATGCAGTCTTCGCCTATGACAACGCCGGGATACAGGGTAACACGTGGCCTGATAACCGTTCTGGCACCAACACGCACCCCCGCGCCCACATAAACCTGGGCATCCAACTCAACACCAGCTCCGATGACTGCTCCGGCCTCAACCACTACCTGCGGTCCGATTCGGCAATCGGCAGGCACTTCAACATCGGGCGCAATAACGGCGGTCGCATGAACACCAGGAGTGAACCAGTACTTGTCCCAAAATAATTGCGAGACCTGAGCGTAAGCACGATAGGGGTCAGCGACAATAATACAGGTATGTGACAAAGTATCGGCCAAATCGGCCGTTACCAGAAGAATATCAGCAGCCGAAGAAGCTGCCTTTTTAACAAACTGACGGCGTGCTACGAAGCTCAATTGACCCGCGCGCGCGGTCTCTATCGGGGCTATGGACGTGATGGTTTGATCCGGATCACCCTTTACCGTCCCACCAACCTGGGCAGCCAATTGCGCTGCTGTGAAGGTCGCGAAAGCCGACTCTGACATAATCTATCTAGCCTGTTTTTATTGTTCTTTAGCAACCAAGCCGCTACTTAATTGTTGCCAGCGGCGATGGCAGCATTAAATCGATCTAACGCCAATGGTGTGATATCCAGCTCTGGGCGCGCATAAATGACTTCTGCAGCAGACACCAGCAACACAATATTTTGCTCTACAATAATGTCTTCCAACACGCTTGTCAGGACACTCTCATATTCGCGCAAAAAGGCTTGGCGGCGGTTTTGCTGTGCCGATTGCAGACGGCGCACCAACTCTTCCCGCTCTCTCAGTTTAGACTCGATTTGGAGGTTCAGTGAAGTTAATTCGTTCTCCGTCAGCAGGCCGGCATCAGCATCCAAACGAGCGCGCAACTCAGTCACCTCTTCTTCAAGCTGACGAACACGTCGTTCTTCGCCACCAAATGACTGACGCAGTTCGGCCGTGGCTTGTTTAGCGGCTTCGCTTTGGAAGAGCACGTATTCTTGGTCAAGGACAGCAATACGGGCCTCTCCGCTCGACTGCGCCATGGCACCGGCAGATACAAAAAAGGCCAAGAGTGCTGATACAAAAATACGAGGTGAGATCAATGTCGTCATCAGAAATTGCTCCAGAAAGAGAGTTGGAATCGTTGCAGCAGGTCATCTTCCTGCTCCAGCAAGGGCCGCGCATAGATAAAGCGCAACGGTAGCATAGGGACCGGGCGCCATACAAAGTCCACACCGTATGATGCTCGCACACCATCCAAACTGATCCCTTCTTGACACTGGTCGTTACCCGGCAAGCAGCGCTCCGTAAAGGCACCGCCGACATCGACAAACAAAGCCGTCCTATACAACGACTGATCACGGAAGAACGGCGTTGGGGTGATCAGCTCAAGACCAGAACTCAACAATATGTTGCCACCGAAAGGTACGGCTGAATTCTCATTGCCTACTTCAGTAGTACTGAAAGGGCTCACTGTCCGATCGCGATAGCCGCGCACCGTACCGGGGCCGCCCGCGAAGAAATGCTTATAAAATGGCAAACGATCGGTATCACCGAAACCATCACCATAACCCGCCTGACCCAGCACTCGAATGGCAAAACCATCCCAAGGACTCACGGGCTGCACATAGTCCCCACGATAAGTCACACGATAGTAATTCAAATCACTGCCCGGCACCGTTACGGTTGCCGAGACATTGTGACGTTGGCCTTCTGTGGAGTAGAAGCTGCCAATCTGGTTGCTGTAATTCCACTGCAGCTCTAATGTCCAGTCTCCATAGGTATTGCCGTATTCGGACTGGAAGTCGGTCACTTCCAAAGGCGGTTTGTTGCCGACATAGAGTTCTGTCTGGGTATAGCCCACACCCAGCTTTATCCGACTGTTTTCACTGACCGGCGTACCCAGAGCAAACTCCCCACCCCAGCGATCCAAGCCGTAGGTTTCTACGTTGCGATTGTTGCGTCGCTCGTAAAACAGATTTAAATCCCGACTGATTCCGGACTTGGTAAAGTATGGGTCGACATGATTCAACGACAAGATAGTCGTGCTTTCCGAGAACTGACTGCGCAACGACAGGCTCTTTCCGGTCCCCAAGAAGTTGGTTTGGGAGAATTCCAAGGCGCCGAATACACCAACACCGGGCTGAAAACCAACCGATGCCTGCAGGTTTCCGCTTTTATCTTCCAGTACAGAAAAGATGATATCGACTTGGTCGTCAGTGCCCGGCACACGCTGTTGGCGGACGTTCACCACACTGAAAAAGCCCAACTGCTGCAAGCGGCGACGCGATTGCGTAATAGCGCCATTGCGCGCCAAGCCACCCTCTTCGATGCGCATTTCTCGGCGCAACACTTCGTCCAGCGTACCTTGGTTACCGACGAACTGAATACTGCGCACGTACATCAATGGGCCGGGTCGAACCACAAACACCATATCAACGCGCAAATCGTCGTCATCGACGCTGGCTTGCGGTTCTACGCCAGCATAGAGGTAGCCATCGTTACCCAGAATTTCAATGATACGGTTTTGCGTCGATACCATTTCGGCACGCGAGAACCACTCGCCACTGACTGGGCGCACGGCTGCCCGGATATCTTCCTCACGGTCAGCAAAATCCCCTGTTACCGAAATATCGCCCCAACGATAGCGCTCTCCCTCAAAAATCTCAGTCAGCAGATGCACGCCAGACAGGTCCGGCTCTAGAGAAATCTGGCTGTTCTCAATGTTAAAGCGAACATAACCCCGGTCGTAGTAGTAACTGCTGAGCCGCTCCAGGTCGCCGGAATATTCGTCACGGTTGTATTGATGACGTCGCGAAAAGAGTTGCAGCAAGTCGCCCGAGCGACGTGGGCGGAGGCGCGTTTCACGCAAAAGCTCAGAGGTTTCAAACACCTCATTGCCACGAATTTCAACAGAGCGGATGGCAGCTGCAGCACCCTCTTCAATATTAATAATGATAGCCACACGGTTTTGCGGCAAAGGTTCAATACTGACTTCTACCCGAGCGTCATAGCGTCCCTGAATAGCATATTGGCTTTCCAATTCAGACTGGATTTGCGCCACGATGGCCGGTTGATAGGACTGCCCTTCGATCACACCGACGTTTTCTAAAGCCGAATCCAGCGCTTCGGTTGGGATACGTTTGTTACCACTGAAGCTCACTCGATCAATGATGGAGTATTCCAGCACTTCAAAGTAGTAAGCACCCGTCGCGGTGCGATATACCGCCACATCTTGGTATAAACCAGTGGCGTAGAGGGCTCTTACAGCTTCTGCGGAATTAAAATCATCGGCCGCACGGCCGTCGTTGACGCCGGGGAGGGAAGATAGAAACGCCGCAGTAGAAACTCTGCGCAAACCGTCTACTTCGATGGGTGTCGCCGGAACAGCAGCGCTCAGAGTGACCCCTAGCAGGCAAAGACCACCCAACAGCTTAAAATGCGCCATGTATGAAACAGATCCTTATGATTAGCTCTATTATTCAGGATTAATATTCGGTTCGCCGAGACTTTGACTCAACGCAGTCGGGCAAAATTGCAGGTAAGGCGGTGTGACAGCAACCTTTCCTCGCGTTTTTTACACCAACCTTTCTAAGAGGGGCGTCAAAAAAAGACCACCCTCTACAAAGCGCTTTTAGAAGCGCTGGAAATCGTTCGCAAAAGCAATCACCATTACGCCAATCAACAGCGCAATACCCACTTGAAAGCCTATGGTTTGTACGCGCTCTGACAATGGCTTACCGCGCACAAGTTCGACAACATAATACAGAATATGACCGCCGTCCAACACCGGAATAGGCAGTAAATTGAAGATCCCCAGGCTGATGCTCAGTAACGCCAAGAAGCTGAGGAAAGACACCAAACCAAAGCTCGCGGAATCGCCTGCCACCTGCGCAATAGATACCGGCCCGCTGAGGTTTTTAACGGACGCCTCTCCTACCACCATCTTCTTCAGGAAGCTTAATATCATGCCCGACGTCGATAGGGTCTCCTGTACCGCTTCACCAACGGCCGCTACCGGGCCATAGCGCACGGTGCGCACCAAATCACTGCTGTCGACCTGCGTTGCGTACACGCCAGCTCGACCAACGATGTTGCCCTGCTCGTCTGTGGCGGAATCTGGCACCAAGGTGATGTCTACCCGACTACCCGCGCGCTCGACAACCATTACGATAGCCGTATCTGGGTTGCGCTGCACCACGTCAACCCATTCATTCCAGCCGCTTATTGCGTCGCCATTCACGGAAAGCACACGATCTTCTGCCCGCATGCCTGCCCGCTCCGCGGCACCGCCAGAAATAATCGAGGCAGCTATTGCAGGCCGCTCAGGACGCCAAAACTGTAAACCTAATTCAGCAAACGGATTGGGGTCCTGTGCCCGTGACAACCAACGCTCAATTGGGTAACTCACCGTATATTGAGCACCTTCAGGGGCGCGTAAGCCTAAGACGATTTCGCCGCTCTCACCCAGTCGCCCCAACAACGCCAGCTGCACATCACGCAAGTCCGCCACCGGTTGGGCGTCAACCGACACGATTTCTACACGACCCTCTGGCCATTGACCGACCCAAGCACTCGTCGCTTGTGGTGCTTCTACCCACGGCCGCACGACCGACACACCCAACATGCTGATCAGCCAAAAAATAGCAATTGCCAAAACGAAATTGGCCAACGGACCGGCTGCTGCAATAAAAATACGTTTTTGCGGCGACTGGCGATTGTGGGTGAATGGCAAGTCTTCCTCTGCCACGTTGCCCTCACGCTCATCCAGCATGCGCACATACCCGCCTAACGGAATCGGCGCCAGCGAAAACTCAGTATTTTCTTTATTGCGCCACGTCAGAAAGGGCTTGCCAAAGCCAATGGAGAAGCGCAATACACGCACACCGCACCAACGCGCAGCGAAATAATGCCCGGCTTCGTGCACACCGACCAATATCGACAGGGCCAGTAAAAAGAACAATATCGTGGTTAACATGACTACACACCCTCAATCAATTGTCGCGCACGCAAACGTGCCGCCTGATCTGCCGCAAGCAGTTGGTCGACATCCACTACCGGGTCGACTGGACTGCTTGTCAGTACTTGTTCATTGATACGCGGTATGTCCATAAAACCGATGTCTCCGGCTAAAAAAGCCGCCACCGTTTCTTCGTTCGCGGCGTTCAACACCGCCGGTGCCGTTCCACCCATAACCATGGCTTCTGCAGCCAAACGCAAGCACGGAAAGCGCGCTATATCAGCCTGCTCAAAGGTTAAACCCGCTAGCGCATGAAAATCCAAAGGCGCTACCCCGGCGTCAATACGCTCTGGCCAAGCCAAGCCATAAGCGATGGGTGTTCGCATATCAGGAGCGCCCATTTGCGCAATCACGGAGCCATCCACATATCGAACCATAGAATGAATGACGCTTTGCGGATGCACCACTACTTCGATGTCAGAAGGCTGTAAATCAAAGAGCCAGCACGCTTCAATCAGCTCCAGGCCCTTGTTCATCAGAGTCGCAGAATCGACGGAGATTTTCTGCCCCATGGACCAGTTCGGATGGGCACATGCCTGCTCAGGCGTCACATTCACCAGGTCCGCAGCGGGCAGCGTGCGAAAAGGACCACCGGAAGCGGTCAGCACCACCGATACCACGGCAGGGTCACTAGGCGAGGAAAGGCACTGAAAAATAGCATTGTGCTCACTGTCGACTGGCAACAAGGTCGCGCCGCCCTGCTCCACTGCCTGCATCAACAAATGGCCAGCCACCACCAGGCTTTCTTTGTTGGCCAACAATATCTTCTTACCGGCATTCGCAGCGGCCAGTGTCGGCCTCAAACCGGCAGCACCTACGATAGCCGCCATGACGATATCGACTTCCCGGCTCGCCGCGATGCGAGATAAGGCATCCTCCCCAACCAACACCTGTGTCGCGGGGCTGAGCAAGGCCAACGCCGCCATCAACTCTACAGCCGCCAGATCATCCGGCACAACGGCAAATTCAGGGCGAAATTGCGCACACTGCTCCGCCAATAACCGCAGGTTACGGTGTCCGCTTAGCGCAAAGACCTCATACTGATCGAGATGACGACTCAATACATCAAGGGTGCTTTGCCCAATACTGCCGGTTGCGCCGAGCACAGTCACTCGCTGGACCATCAGTTACCTCGTACCATTGAAAATACCCTGTAGCAGTCTGCTCCGGTCACAAAGCCGGCCAAACATAAAGAAAGGCAGCAAACACAGGTGCCGCTGCACACATGCTATCAATACGATCCATGATGCCACCGTGACCGGGCAACAAGGCTCCGCTGTCTTTCAAACCACGCTGGCGCTTTACCATGCTCTCCACCAGATCACCCACAATGGACATCACCACCACAGAGCCAGCGAACAGCAGCAGCAACAAATAATCTTCCCAGCGCCAGAGCTGGGTATCCACGACCAGCGCCACAACCACTATGCCAATCAACATCGCGCTACCGATTGCAGCGATTGCACCCGCCCAGGTTTTACCGGGGCTTACGTTTGGCAACAGCTTACGCTTACCAAAGGCACGACCAGCATAGTAAGCACCGATATCGGCACCCCAAACCAGCAACATCAACAAGGTGATCAGTACATTGCTTTCATCGGCGCCTTTAATCCAGTAAAAGCCCACCCACATTGAGCACAGCACCAGGGTGCCCGCCACCAAGCGACGAAACGGCGTGCCCCACACACCGGTTGCCCGAGGATAGAGCAAAATCAACGCAAACCCCAACAGCCACCAAGCTACCGCGATCGACAACGCCCAGCCGTCAGCCACCAACTGCTGACTCATTACCACATAGAGCCCCAACACGCAGACACCAATGAACAGGCTGTAGAGCAAGCGTTGCATGCGCCGGCCACAGCCAGCCATGTCTGCCCATTCCCAAGCACCAAGGACGGCGATAAGCCCCATAAAGATGGCAAAGCCAGCCAAAGGTAATAGGTAAATGCCCACTAACATAATGGGAATCAATACGATGGCGGTTTTAATTCGACTGTTTATTTTCATTGTAATGTCCTGTTACTGAGCACCCGGCACACGACCGCCAAAGCGACGCTCGCGTGAAGCGTAATCCTGCAGCGCAACATAGAGTGCCTCTGCGTCAAAATCTGGCCAAAGGCATGGAGAGAAATGTAACTCGCTGTACGCCAGCTGCCACAGCAGAAAATTGCTGAGCCGCTGCTCACCCGCGGTTCTAATACAAAGATCGGGGGCTGGTAAATCGCCTAACGTTACATGCTGACCCAACAATTCCGGCGTAATGTCACCGGGCTGCAAATAGCCCGCCTTAACCTGTTCAGCGAGCGTCTTCGCAGCCTGAGTAATGTCCCAATGGCCGCCGTAATTGGCCGCCACTACAATCAACATACCGGTACAGTCTGCCGTCAACGACTCCGCATGCACAATGCTTTGCTGAATGGCCGAACTGAATCCAGACTTATCGCCAATCACCCGAAGCCGCAAATTGTGCTCGACCAGCTTGTAAACTTCTTTGGTGAGAGCCCAAGAAAACAACTCCATCAGCGCACTGACTTCATCTTCCGGGCGCTGCCAGTTTTCACTACTGAACGCATAGAGCGTGAGCACTTCAACTCCCGCCTTCGCGCAATGCTCCACCGTAGAACGCAATGACTTAACGCCAGCCTTATGGCCGGAAACGCCACGCAACATACGTCCTTTGGCCCAGCGGTTGTTGCCATCCATAATAATGGCAATATGCCTAGGCACCACGGTAAGAGCCGAAAAGTCCGGCATGTTCTCTCCTACAACTTGCTACCAATTCTACGTACAGTGCTTCTATAACCGAGCTTCGCCACCTTGAAATCAGCGACACTCGATTCATTGAACCACTGCACAAGGTCAGGCCGAAATTAAAAAAGCACCAGGACTGACCACAATCCTAGTGCCCTTGCATCAATCTACTGCATAGAATCTACTTCTGAGATTTTCAGACTTTCATCAATTCAGCTTCTTTCTCAGCGAGATGCTGATCCACCAACGCGATGTATTTATCGGTCAGTTTTTGGATTTGATCTTCGTTGCGGCGCGCATCATCCTCAGAGACTTCCTTCTCTTTCAACAACTCTTTCACCGTATTGTTGGCGTCTCGACGCGCGTTGCGCACAGCGATGCGGCCGTTTTCAGCCTCGTTGCGCGCTTGCTTGATGTAGTCTTTCCGCGTTTCCTCGGTCAACATCGGCATGGTGACACGAATAGTGTCGCCCGTGGTTGATGGATTCAAACCCAAGTCTGACTTCATGATGCCTTTTTCAATGGCTGGCACCAGGTTGCGCTCCCAAGGGGAGATAGCCAAGGTACGGCCATCTTCGACCGATACGTTAGCCAACTGAGTAATAGGGGTTTCAGTACCGTAGTAATCAACCGTCACGCTTTCTAACAACGTCGGACTGGCACGGCCAGTGCGGATGCGGTTAAAGGCATGGTCCAAAGCATCCATGGATTTCTGCATGGCGGCTTCTGTGTCTTTTAAAATTTCATTCAACATTGTCTACATCCTCAACAATCAGCGTACCTTCGTTTTCGCCTACCATGATTTTCAGCAACGAACCGGGTTGGTGCATATCAAAGACACGTACCGGCATGCGATGATCACGGACCAGACATATCGCGGTCAAGTCCATTACACCCAATTGCTTTTCCAGCACTTCACTGTAGGTGAGCACATCGTATTTCGTGGCCGTTTTGTCCTTCTTCGGATCTGCAGTATAAACACCGTCAACGTTGGTGGCTTTCATGACGATGTCCGCATCAATCTCAATACCACGCAAGCAAGCTGCAGAATCGGTCGTGAAGAAGGGGTTACCCGTACCGGCGGAGAATATTACTACATCTGACTGATTGAGGTAACGTACGGCGGTGCGACGATCGTAATGTTCTACAATACCGCTCATCGGTATAGCACTCATCACACGAGTCCGGATGTTCGCACGCTCCAAGGCATCGCGCATTGCAAGGGCATTCATCACTGTTGCGAGCATACCCATATGGTCACCAGTAACACGGTCTAAACCTGCTTCACTCAACTCTTTACCACGAAACAGATTACCGCCACCGATCACCAGTCCAACCTGCACACCAATACCGACCAGCTGACCAATTTCCAGCGCCATCCGATCCAACACACTGGGATCAATACCAAACTCTTTTTGACCGGCTAGTGCCTCGCCGCTGAGTTTAAGAAGAATGCGTTTGTATCGGGCAGAGCGGTCTTTGGGCGGCATAGGAACCTCAATCTAGGACAGGAAGATAAGACAGATCGCAGAGCGTGCGGCGACCGGCCTTAAGTAAAACGACGGGTGTGCGTGCGCACACCCGATAGCCGAAGCTGATTATAGAGCCAGTTTACGATCGCCGCGAGCGCCTTGATCGTAGAGTGGTTCTTAGCGGTTCAGACCCGCAGTCGCCGCCACTTCAGCAGCGAAATCAACTTCTTCTTTCTCAATGCCTTCGCCCACTTCGAAACGTACGAAGCTCACGACTTCAGCACCGGCCTTACGCGCCAAATCACCGACTTTAACGTCAGGGTCTTTAACGAAAGGCTGTTCCACCAGGCTGATTTCAGCCAGGAACTTCTTGATACGGCCTTGAATCATCTTCTCGATGATTTCAGCTGGCTTATCAGAGGACTCAGATTGGGCGCGTACAACTTCTTTCTCACGCTCCAATACTTCTTCAGGCACCTGCTCGGCACTGACAAACTGAGGATTGATCGCGGCTACGTGCATCGCGATGTCCTTAGCCAACTCTTCGTTGCCGCCTTTCAATTCTACCAGCACGCCGATACGGCCGCCGTGTGAATAGCCTGCGATTACCGAGTCTGCACCGCCAGTCAACATAGCGACACGACGCACAGTGATGTTCTCACCGATTTTTTGCACCAAGGCTTCACGTGCATTTTCCAACTCACCAGCCATCAAGGCAGCTACGTCTTCTTGCTTGTCAGCGAATGCCTTGTCAGCAACCAGATCAACGAACTTCAGGAAGTTATCATCGCGTGCAACGAAGTCGGTTTCAGAGTTAACTTCAACCAGCGCAGCTGACTTGCCATCGGCAGACACACGACTGACCGCAACGCCTTCAGCAGCAGTACGACCCGCTTTCTTAGCAGCTTTCAGGCCGCTCGACTTGCGCAGGTCATCAATGGCCACTTCAATATCGCCGTTCGCTTCTACCAGTGCTTTTTTGCACTCCATCATGCCCAAGCCTGTGCGCTCGCGCAGTTCTTTGACCTGACTAGCAGTAATATTTGCCATGGAATTTTTTCCTCGTTAAAAAAAGAGGGGTCATGCCCCCCTTTAATGATTCATAGTTGCAGGGCGAAATTAAGCTTCGTTAGAAGTGCTCTCTTCAGCTACTTCAACAAACTCGTCTTTCGCTGTACCGGCGCTTTCACGACCTTTCATTACAGCGTCAGCAATGGCACCCACGTAGATTTCGATGGCGCGAATGGCGTCGTCGTTACCTGGGATGATGTAATCAACACCATCAGGGTTGCTGTTGGTATCTACTACACCAATAACTGGGATACCCAGCTTGTTAGCTTCGGTGATAGCGATGCGCTCGTGATCAACGTCGATCACGAACAATGCGTCAGGCAAACCGCCCATCTCTTTGATACCACCGATGGATTTTTCAAGCTTCTCCATTTCACGGTGACGCATCAGAATTTCTTTTTTGGTCAGCAAATCAAACGTACCATCGTTCTGCTGGGTTTCCAGCTCACGCAAACGACGGATAGACTGACGAATGGTTTTGTAGTTGGTCAGCATGCCGCCCAACCAGCGGTGCGATACGTAAGGCATAGACGAACGCTCTGCTTCACGCTTAATGATGTCAGACGCCGCACGCTTGGTACCGACGAACAACACTTTACGCTTGTTCACACCCAGAGCTTCAACTTGCTTCAATGCTTCATTCAGCATCGGAACCGTTTTTTCCAGGTTGATGATGTGGATCTTATTACGCGCACCAAAAATGTACTGATCCATTTTTGGGTTCCAGAAACGCGCCTGGTGTCCGAAGTGCACACCTGCTTTAAGCAGGTCACGCATAGTTACAGCCATGATAAACCTCATAGTTTGTTTGGGTTAAGCCTCCAAACGACCCATGGAGAATACTGAGTCAGTACACCCCACTTTTCTAACCTTGCGGCACCCAGAAAAGCGTTGTAATCGTCTGTGTGGATTTACCCCGCCAATCGGGGCGCGCGCTTTATACCATACCCTCTCGAAAATAGGAAGAAGAATGCGCACGCAAAATCCGCCACAGCGCCGCATGCTAACGACTTTTATCGCCGCGATAGGATGAACTGAGGTCAAAAAACCTCTACACTAGCGCTTCATTTTGTAACCTGAAGTTCATCTTTTTCATGGCTAAAGAACAAATTACCCTGAAAACCCCGGCCGACATCGAAAAGATGCGCATTGCTGGTCGTCTCGCCGCTGAAGTGCTCGACATGATTACGCCTTACGTTGAAGCAGGCATCAGCACCGGCGAACTGGATCGTATCTGTCACGACTATATAGTGAACGTACAAAAAGCCACGCCCGCACCGCTGAACTACCGCGGCTTCCCGAAGTCAATTTGTACCAGCGTGAATCATGTTATTTGCCATGGCATCCCCGACGACAACAAGATTTTGAAGAAAGGCGACATCATCAACATTGATGTCACCGTTATAAAAGACGAGTTTCACGGCGACACCAGCAAGATGTTCATCATTGGTGAACCCAAGCCGCACGTGCAACGCCTGATCAACATCACGCAGGAATGCATGTATAAAGGCATCATGGCCGCTGTGCCCGGCGCGACGATTGGCGACATCGGTCACGTCATTCAACAGCACGCAGAATCCAACCATTATTCGGTGGTGCGTGAGTACTGCGGACACGGCATCGGTCGAGTGTTTCACGAAGACCCGCAAATCCTGCATTACGGACGTCCCGGCACCGGCACCGTGATCCAGGAAGGCATGACGTTCACCGTAGAGCCCATGATCAATGCGGGTAAGCGGCACAACAAATTGCTGGCAGACGGCTGGACTGTTGTCACCAAGGACCATAAATTGTCGGCCCAGTGGGAGCACACCATCTTGGTCACCAAAGATGGCCCGGAAGTGCTGACAAAACGCGCCGATGAAGTATTGCCATTCTAGTGAACTGCATCATACTCAATGCCGATACCAGAGCACCCCAAAAGGTCTGAATCCAGTAGCCGAGAACCCAACATGTCGAAGGCCTCATTGCTTGATGTAACCGCTGTGACACAAGCGCTGAATCACCAGCCCGTTGCCATCAGCAGCATCAAAAAGTCCTTGCGTCTGGCGCAAGCTCGACTGGATGAGCGATTTCGTGCCGGTGATTTTGTCCGCGACCTGGTAAAGAGCCGCACCGCCACCATTGACGAACTTTTGCACCTGCTTTGGGCACATTATGATTGGCCCGCGCAGGCAGCCCTGATCGCTGTTGGTGGGTACGGACGCGGCGAACTGTTACCGCGCTCCGACATCGACTTACTGCTGTTGTTCGACACGGAAGAAGACGTGCAATCCGCCGTATCATCCGTTGAAGGCTTCATCACCCTGCTGTGGGATTTAAGCCTCGACATCGGCCACAGCGTGCGCACCTTGGCATCCTGTCGCCAAGAGGCCACCGACGACGTCACCGTGGTGACCAATTTGCTGGAATCGCGCCTGCTGTGCGGCGAAGAAGCATTATTCACCAGCATGACCGACTTGGTGGGTCCAGACAATATCTGGCCCAGCGCGCACTTCTACAAAGCCAAGTTGAATGAACAATCGTTGCGTCATGAGAAGTACGGCAACACCGCCTACAACCTTGAGCCCAATGTCAAAACCTCACCCGGTGGCCTGCGCGACATCCAAACCATCGGTTGGGTGGTCAAACGCCACTTCGGCGATGACCGCTTGCAAGAACTGGTCTCGCGCGGCTTCCTGACGCAGAACGAGTTCCAAACTCTGATCGACGGCCAAGACTACCTGTGGCGCATTCGCTATGCCCTGCACATGATCTCCGGGCGCGAAGAAGACCGCCTGCTGTTTGACCTGCAAAAAGCCGTTGCCGAAGAATTCGGCTTTGAAGACAGCGAGGAAGCGTTGGGGGTCGAACAGTTGATGAAGACCTACTATCGCACGGTCTTTCGATTACGCGAATTGAATGACATGCTGCTGCAGCATTTTGACGAAGTCATTCTGAACACCGACCTTCCTGCACCACCGATCAAACTGAATTCCCGCTTTCTTAACAATAACGGTTACATAGAAATCAGCCACCCAAGGGTATTCGACAAAACCCCTTCGGCGTTGATGGAAATCTTTGTGTTATTGGCGCAAAACCCGGAAATCAAAGGTGTACGCGCCAGCACCATTCGCGCCATCTACGAACACCGGCATCTGATCGACCCGGCGTTTCGCAACGACATTCGCAACATCTCATTCTTCATCGAGTTGTTTCGCTCCCCACAAGGGGTTTCGACCAACCTAAGCCGCATGAGTGCATATGGCATTCTGGGCCTCTACCTGCCAGAGTTCGGCCAAGTCATCGGCCAGATGCAGTTCGACTTATTCCACGTCTACACGGTGGACGCGCACAGCCTGCAAACGGTGCAGAATCTGCGCCGTTTCCGCCACCGTTCGAACCTGGTTGAGTTCCCGATTGCCAGCGTGGTCATTCACCAGCTGCCCAAAGTAGAGCTGATCTACATCGCTGGACTGTTTCATGACTTGGGCAAAGGCAAAGGCGGCGACCACTCCATCATTGGCGCTGAAGAAGCCTACAGTTTTTGCGAACGTCACCGCCTGCCGCGCTGGGACACGGAATTGGTGGTCTGGCTGGTGCGCAATCACTTACTGATGTCCTTAACCGCCCAACGTGAGGACATTTCGGACCCCGACGTCATTAACCGCTTCACCCAAAAAGTGCAGGACTTGGTGCACCTGGATTACCTCTACGTGCTGACCGTCGCCGACATCAACGCGACCAACCCCGCCTTGTGGAACAGTTGGCGCGCGGCACTGTTAAAACAACTCTACACCGAAGCCAAGCGCGCCCTGCGCCGCGGGCTGGAAAACCCCGTCGGCAAAGAAGAACGCATTGAAGAAACCAAGCAAAGAGCCATAGAGCTGCTTAAGGCCGATGGCTTTACCGCAGAAGAGATTCGTACCTTCTGGGACAATCCGGGTGATGACTATTTCTTGCGCGAAACGGCAGAAAACATCGCCTGGCACACCAAAGCCATATCGAGCCAAGGGGTCGGCATCCCACTGGTGCTGATGCAAGAGCTGAACGCCGGAGCGTTTGAGTCTGCCACGCAGATCTTCATCTATGGGCCAGACCGTGCGCACCTGTTCGCCGACATTGCCTTTGTGATGGACCAGTTGGGCTTGAACATTCACGACGCGCGCATCATGACCTCGCCGTCGTCACACTACTCGCTCGACACCTTTATCGTCCTGGAAGAAGACGGCAGCCCCATCGACATGACCGACCGCGACCGCGTGCGCGATATTCAGCATCGCTTGCTGCTGACCATTGAAGAACCACCCGAACGCCGTCAAATCAGCCGACGCGTACCACGGGTGTTAAAGCATTTCAATGTGCCAACACGGGTTAATTTATCCAACGACTTCATCAACCACCGCACCGTGGTCGAGGTCATCACCACCGACCGCCCCGGCCTGCTGGCGCTGATTGGTGAGGTGTTTATCGAGCTGGGCATCATCCTGCAGAACGCCCGCATCTCGACGCTGGGCGAACGCGTAGAAGACGTTTTCTTCGTCGTCGACGCCAACAACGAACCCATAAAAGACCCCGAACTGGGCGAGCGCTTACGCAGCCTGATGACGCGGAAGTTGAACGAACTGATAGAGCAAAACTGATGAACCATTTATTGCAAAGCCTACAGCCCTATCCTTTTGAGCGTCTGCGCACGTTAAAAGACGCCGTCACCCCGAATGCCGATTTACCCCACATCGCCCTGTCCATTGGTGAACCCAAGCACGCTGCGCCCTTATTTGTACGCGATGCATTAACCGACGCCTTAGACGATTTGGAAGTGTATCCGACGACGGCCGGTGTACCGGAGCTGCGCCACGTCATCGCTCGCTGGTTAGAACAGCGCTTTGACCTGCCTAAGGTCGACGGCATGCGCCACCTGTTACCGGTGTGTGGCACACGCGAAGCCATTTTCTCTTTCGTACAGGCCGCCTTTGATCGCAGCCAAGCCGACACCCGGCCGTACGTGATGACGCCCAACCCGTTCTACCAAATCTATGAAGGTGCCACCCTGCTCGCGGGCGGCCAAACCTATTTGCTGAACTGCGAAGCCAAAAACGGTTTCAATCCCGACTTCACCAACATCAGTGACGACGTTTGGCAAAAAACCCAAATTCTGTTTCTGTGCTCACCCGGCAACCCCACGGGCGCGGTCATACCGCTCGACACCCTGACTTGGTTACTGGAAAAAGCCGAACAGCACGACTTCATCATCGCCAGTGACGAATGCTATTCGGAAATCTATTTCACCGAAAACGAGCGCCCTACCGGCTTATTGGAAGCCTGCAAAGCGCGCGGTGATCACGAGTTCAAGCGCGCTGTGGTGTTCCACAGCTTGTCCAAGCGTTCTAACTTGCCCGGCATGCGCTCTGGCTTCATCGCTGGTGACGCCGAACTACTGACGCCCTATCTGAATTACCGTACGTATCACGGCTCAGCGCTGCCACTACAGGTACAAAAAGCCAGCATGGCGGCGTGGCAAGATGAAACCCACGTCGAACACAACCGTTCGGCGTACCGTGAAAAATTCCGTCGCGTACTGGACATTTTAGGTACTAAACTGGAAGTAGCGATGCCTGACGCCGGTTTCTACCTGTGGGCGCGTACGCCCATCGCCGACACCGACTTCGCCCAACAGTTGTATGCGCAGCAAAACGTGACCGTGCTCCCCGGCTCGTATCTGGGAAGAGAAGCACAGGGTGTTAATCCCGGAAGTCACTATATTCGCATGGCGCTGGTTGCTACCCTACCCGAATGCATCGAAGCAGCGGAGCGCATTGCCCGCTTCGTTGATCAACTGAATAAAGATTAACAAGGACAGCGACCTTTCATGACCACTATTTACGGCATCAAAAGCTGTGACACCATGAAGAAGGCCTTTACTTGGCTCGACACACAACAGGTGTCATACGACTTTCACGACTACAAAAAGCAGGGTATCGACCCCGATACCGTGCAGCGCTGGTTAGAAAAAGTCGACCACCGCGTATTGATCAATCGGCGCGGGACGACTTGGCGCAAATTATCCGACGCCGACAAAGCCGCCTGCGATTCAGGCGACCCGGCCGCCATTGCTCAGGTAGCAGCGGCCAGCACCTCCGTCATCAAACGACCCGTTGTGGATACTGGCCAGCAACTGCTGGTTGGCTTTGACGCCGCACAGTGGGCTGACCATTTTTCCCAATAGGAGACAGACTATGACATTCGCATTGGCCCTGGGTACCGTTACCCGCAACTCCGCAGGCAAGATCATTGAAGCCTACTTTCCACAGCCTATTCTGAACCCGGAACAAGACTTGCTGGATAAAGCCAAAGACCTCGGCTACGAAGGCGGCAACGCAGTACTGGAACTGCGCAGCACCAACCTGTCTTTCTTGGCGCAACCGTTCGCCGACGCTGGTTTCTCTCGTTCGGCACACTTTGCCGCACGCGGTGCCGTGTACGAAACACCATCGGTACTGGTGGTACTGGAAACCGACCAAGCGCCTTCATCGGTCGCCGAAGCCTTCTTGAAACTGCATTTGCTGTCGCACCGCCTTGTTAAACCACAAAGCATTGATCTGAGTGGCATGTTCGGCCTGCTGCACAACATTGCGTGGACGAATCAGGGCCCTATTGACCTGCCCGACCTGCACCTGCGTCAGATGCAATCCCGCCTTGTGGGCGAGCGCTTGAGCGTTGAGTGCGTCGATAAGTTCCCGAAAATGACCGACTACGTCGTACCCGAAGGCATTCGCATTGCTGACACCGCACGCGTGCGCTTGGGTGCTTATGTGGGCGAAGGCACCACCGTCATGCATGAAGGCTTCATCAACTTCAACGCGGGCACACTGGGTACCAGTATGGTTGAAGGCCGTATTTCTGCTGGCGTTACCGTCGGCAACGGTTCTGACTTGGGTGGTGGCTGCTCGACCATGGGCACACTGTCGGGTGGTGGCAACATCATCATCAGCATCGGTGAAAACTGCTTGCTGGGCGCCAACTCAGGTACCGGCATTCCGTTGGGTGACCGCTGCACCATTGAGTCAGGCCTGTACATCACCGCAGGCACCAAGGTGCAGGTGTTGGACGACCAACGCAAGCCTGTTGAAGTGGTTAAGGCGCGTGAACTGGCCGGCAAGTCCGACCTGCTGTTCCGCCGCAATTCAGCCAATGGCCAAGTCGAGTGCTTAACCAACAAAACCGCCATTGCCCTGAACGACGAACTGCACAGCAACAACTAAGCGCTATCTTATCAGCAGAGCGCGGCCCCAAATGCCGCGCTCTGTTCTTCTGCTCATCATCAAAACTTCACCTAACTGTTCTCGCGTTGTCATAAATCCTGATCAGACTGTGTCATTATCCCTGATCGGTGGACCACGCCATGACAGCGACACAAGCCCGCTCGACCTACCGCACTATCTGGATTTCTGATACTCACCTCGGCAACCGTAACGCCCAAGCCCAACACCTGCTGGAATTCCTGCAGCAGCACCATTGTGAAACACTGTTTTTGGTGGGTGACATCATTGATCTCTGGAAGATGAGCGAACGTGGTCACTGGCCCAAAAGCCATCAGGCGGTGGTGAACCATATTCTGACCATGGCCGACAATGGCGTGCGCGTGGTGTATGTACCCGGCAACCACGATCCCTTCTTTCGCAAGTTGGTTGGCCACCAGTTGGGCCATGTGGAAGTGCACTTGGAATACGTGCATGAAATGGTAGACGGTCGACGTTTGTTGGTGGTGCACGGCGACTGCTTTGACGACGAAATTGCCCACTCGCGCTTCCTGTTCTGGCTGGGCGACCACGCCTATGAAACCATTGTGCACCTCAACCGTTGGCTCAACCAATGGCGGGCACGTTTGGGCAAACCGTATTGGTCACTTTCGGGCTTCCTAAAAGTGCGCAGCAAAAAAGCACAGCACTTTGTGCAGCAGTTTGAGCAACGCGCCATTGCCGAAGCCCGCGACCGTGGGTTAGACGGCATTGTGTGCGGCCACATTCACCAAGCCAAGCTGGAAGAAATAGAAGGCGTGCTGTACATCAACGATGGCGATTGGCTGGAAAGCTGTTCGTCGGTGGTGGAAACCCAAGACGGCACGCTGCAACTGGTGCACTGGGCCACGGCACACCAACAGCGTGTTACGCTGCCGCCGAAAGTTGCCAAGAAGCCACGCCCGGCGTTTTCTTCTTAGCGGTGGTAACCCGTCGGCAGTGTTAGTTAAAGATCGATGGCCCCGGCATGGACTTTCGGGGCATGCCTCCAGCGCTTCACGGCAGGCCGAAAGGCGCGCCTTGAGGCATCCCCCTGCGTCCATAGCCTCATTTAACCCCCTCAAAAAACTCATTTTTCGTGCGAAAGCACATTTTTTTGCTACTGTGGTTTTGAGTTAATTTTAGCGTTGCAATGGTGGTATGATTCGCACTATTTTTGCTCGCAAAGGCAGCCCTAGCCAGGAACTTCAACAAGGAATTTATTACGATGCGAGCCTTCTACTTTCGCCCCAATCCTACCGTGAAATGTAAGCGATGCGAACTGCGGTACCCTGAAAAAGAGTCTGCATGTACGCATTGCCATAGCTTGTCGGGACCCGAGGTTCATCAGTTGAAGTTGCGTACCCAGCGTGAAGCCGAGGCACATGTAAAACTTGGCAAAGTTATGTTTGGCATTGCCGCTATCGCCGCGCTATTTTTGTATTGGTCCTTAAGTTTGTAGTTGCAAGTGTTGCTGAGTCCAAGCGGCATAGATCGGTCCAGCTTCGATTTCACAAAAACATTCTATCCCCGCCCGTACATGCACCCATACACCGCCACCCCATTTTGGTTCGCTAATGCTCTGTCTTTCCCGCGCCTACGGCGCTAGGATAGTCAGCAGTAATCACAGGACATTCTGCACAGGAGCACGACATGCAATTCAAGCTCAGCGCCGCGGCCGATTTTGCCGCCAGCGACAATCTAATCATTGGCTTCATCGGCAAAGAAGACAACGCGGTCAGCGAACTTCCCGACGCCCTCAGTGGTCCCATCGCTCAGTGGCGTACGGCGCAGTTGATCAGCACCAAACTCGGTGATGTTACGCCCTTGCTGCAAGCCGACGGCGCGCAAGTGTTGTTGATTGGTACGGGCGATTCGCTGTCAGTCAGCGAGAACCAGTTGAAAAAAGTCAGTGCGGCCATTGCGCAAGCCATGACCAAATCAAAAGCCAGTGCACTGTCCGTGTTGTTGAACGGCTTACATGTGTCTGGTCGCTCGGCGGAATGGACGGTACAGAAGTTGGTGGAGTGGACGCTGACGGGCGCTTACCGTTACGACACCACCAAATCTGAAAAGAACGCTGAATTTGCAACGACGCAGTTCCGGTTGATCACCGATACCGATGCACAAGACGCCATCGAACTGGGTAAAGCCCTCGCCCACGGTGTTAACGTGGCGCGTGAACTGGGTAACCTGCCACCGAACGTCTGTACGCCAACGTATTTGGCTGAGCAAGCGCAACAGTTGGCGGACCGCTACGACAACATCCAGACCGACATCATTGAAGAAGCGGAAATGGAAGCCATGGGTATGGGTGCTTTTATGGCCGTATCCAAGGGCAGCGACGAGCCCGGCAAGCTGATTGTTATGCATTACCACGGCGCGGGCAGCGACGACCAGCCGCACGTGTTGGTGGGTAAGGGTTTGACGTTCGATACCGGCGGTATCAGCATCAAGCCGTCTGCGGGTATGGACGAAATGAAGTACGACATGTGCGGTGCGGCTTCCGTGTTTGGCACCATGTCGACGCTGGCGGAACTGCAGCCTAAGATCAACGTGGTCGCCATTGTAGCGGCGGCAGAAAACATGCCTTCGGCACGCGCGACACGCCCGGGCGATGTGGTGACGTCGATGTCGGGCAAAACCATTGAGATCCTCAACACCGATGCCGAAGGCCGTTTGGTGCTGTGTGATGCACTGACGTACGCAGAGCGCTTTAACCCTGCGTCGGTCATTGACATTGCTACCTTAACGGGCGCGGTTGTTGTTGGTTTGGGTCACCACCCGATGGCGGTTTACAGCAACGACGACAACATGCAGGCGGAAATTCTGGAAGCAGGCAAGAGCATCTGGGATCGTGCTTGGCCAATGCCATTGTGGGACGACTACCGCGACGAGCTGGATTCACCCTACGCGGACTTGCGCAACATTGGGCAAGGTCGTGCGGGCGGTTCTATTACGGCGGCAACCTATTTGGCCGAGTTCACTAAGCACTATACGTGGTCGCATTTGGACATCGCGGGTGCAGCGTGGACAACCGCTAAAGAAGGCGCGACAGGTCGCCCAGTCGGCTTGTTAACCCAGTATTTGTTGAATAAGGTTCCGTCCGCGAGTTAACGAGAGGCAAAGGCATTACTGTATAATGCATACTTGTCACGCGGGTGCAAAGCACCCGCCCTACTTCTTTCTAGACCTGAAAATTCCCCACCAAACCGTGTAAGCACTGTGCACGTTGCAACAGCTCACGGGTTAGCCCATCCACTTCTTGCGTATCCTGTTCCGCTGTTACCGCAATATCCACGATACGCGTCAGGCTTTGGCTGATGTCGTTCGCCACGGTCGTCTGCTCGGTTGCAGCAGTGGCGATCTGGGTGTTCATGGCGTTAATGCTGGCGATGGCTGCAGAGACGGCATTCAGCGCAGCGTCCGCCCCACTGGCTTTTTTCACCGCCGCTGCACCCTGAGTACAACTGTTGTTCATGGTGGTAACAGCCTTTTGAGCGCCGTTTTCTAAACGTTCGATCATTTTATGGATCTCTTCCGTGCTGGCTTGCGTGCGACTGGCGAGCGTGCGCACTTCATCGGCCACGACCGCAAAGCCACGGCCTTGCTCACCCGCCCTAGCAGCTTCAATGGCGGCGTTCAACGCCAGCAGGTTGGTTTGCTCAGCGATACCCCGAATGACATCCAATACGGTGGTGATGCTGGCGACTTCTTGTTCCAACGAATTAACCACTGCCGCGCCTTGGTCGATATCGCTGGCCAAGATATTGATGCCGTCGATGGCTTGTTGCACTATTTCTCGCGCGCGCTGGCCTTCTATATCTGCATTATGCGCGGCCTCGGCTGCGGCACTGGCGCTGTGCGATACGCTCTCTGCCGTGCCGGTCATTTCTTGCATGGCCACGGCCACCTGATCGGTCTCCAAGCGCTGCGCCTTCACGCCTTGATTGGTGCGCGCGGCCACGGTTTGCGTATCGGTAATGGCACTGTCCATCTCATTCACGGCGACAATCACTTCTTGCACCAAGTCACGAATCTTCTCAATAAAGGTATTGAAGCTGACGCCTAGACGCCCTATCTCATCATGACGCCGAATGGGGATGCGGCGCGTCAGATCACCATCGCCTTGGGCGATATCGTCCAGTGCTTCCGCCAACACCTTGATAGGGCGTGTTACCAAGCGATTAAGCAGCAAAATGACTGCGCCGATTAAAATCACAATCAGCAGGGTATTTTGCACCGCAGAGTTCAGCACGGAGTTCTGCAAGGCTTGGTGTATTTGGGATGCATCGGTGTAGATGTCGGCACGCCCGACGTAGGCATCGCCCCATGCTAGGTCAAGTTGGCGATCCGGTTGTCGATGTTGATAGTTATCTGGTGAAACATCCTGGGTATCGCCAACAGCATCTTGGTTCATCCCGACGATCAAAGCACCTTCATCGTCATAAACAAAAATTGCTTCAATGACGTTAGCCGTTACTTCGGCATCAACAATCAGCAGTGCTTGGCTGGGGGTAAAATTCCAAATAGCGGGCGGTATGCTTTGCTGCAACCGGAACGCTACAAAATCGATTTGGGCATCAAATTGTTCGGTTAGAGCAGTCGCTGTTTGCCGGTAATTGAAGGCAGAAAAAAGTGTCAGCAGCAGCAAAACAATAGCGCTGGTGACCAGATTAAAACGCACACTGATGCGTTGGGTTATTGTCGAGCTGATCGCTCTGGAGCTTTCTATGGCACTCGTCATGGCACACCTCGTGGGTCAGCCGAATTATTTTTATCTGACCTGGTTGCTGGATCGAACCCGCCCTTACTTGGGCATAAAAAAGCCGCCCTAAGGCGGCAAGGGACACAATGAAAAAACAAGTAAGAACACAACAGTGGCTGAAAGCGAACGATCAACCACTGTTTAGCGGTCAGCGGTCGCCTGACGGCGTCCACTCTCCGGCAACCCAAGCACGCATCATTTCGTCATATGGCATGGTGCGGCCAGGTACTTTTTCGTTGGCTAGACGAGGCTTTGGTGAGCCGGGCTGGGCGAACCAGTATTCCGGATCACGAGGCTCGTTCAAACGCGGCTCATACTGCGAGAACACATTCGCCCGCGCCAAACGCATCATGGTGTTGTCCATGGCATTCGCCAGGTTATCCAAGGCTACCTGTGGGCTGACTTCGCCACTAACCGCTGGCGCCAGGTTCTGCCACCAGAGAGGTGCCAAGCGCGGATAATCCGGTACGTTGGTGCCTGTTGGCGTCCACATACTTTCGTTTTCGCTGCGATAGAACTCCACCAAACCACCTAACTTTGGTGCTAGCTCGGTCATTTCTGGCGAGTCGATATCTGAACGACGAATCGGCGTCAAACCAGCGATGGTTTTCTCCAGCGATACGGTTTTAGCTACCGTGAACTGGGCGAACAACCACGCGGCGGTGCGGCGATCTTGTGGAGTGGAGTTGAAGAAGGTCCACGAGCCCACGTCTTGGTAGCCCACCTTCATACCATCGTCCCAGTACGGGCCTACCGGTGATGGTGCCATGCGCCATTTCGGGTTACCTTGATCATCGGTCACTGGCAACGCAGGGTCTGTCATGTCAGCGGTGAAGGCGGTATACCAGAAAATTTGCTGCGCAACATTGCCTTGCGCGGGTACTGGGCCAGCCTCACCGAAGGTCATGCCTTGGGCTTCTGGTGGCGCAAAATCACGCAACCACTCAACCATCTTACGTACAGCGAACTCCGAAGCGGGCGAGTTGGTCGCTCCGCCACGCGTTACGCTGGCACCCACAGGGTTACCGTTTTCGTTGACTCGAATACCCCAGTCATCCACCGGATTACCAAAGGGTACGCCCGAATCCCCCATGCCAGCCATCGACAACCATGAGTCATGGAAGCGCCAGCCCAGTGATGGGTCACGACGACCGTAATCCATGTGACCGTACACGGTCTGACCGTCGATATTGCGACCGGTGAAAAACTCAGCGATATCTTCATACGCTGACCAGTTCAAGGGTACACCGAGGTCATAGCCGTATTTGGCACGGAACTCATTCTTTAAGTCCTCGCGCTCAAACCAGTCAGCACGGAACCAATACAGGTTAGCAAACTGCTGTGCAGGCAACTGGTAAATCTTGCCGTCCGGTCCTGTGGTATACTGAATACCAATGAAATCATCTAAGTCCAGATAGGGATTGGTAAAGTCGCGCCATTCGTTTTGCATGGCATCCGAAATGGCGATGGTTTTACCGTATCGCAGGTGCGTACCGATAGCGTCGGAATCATTGATGTAGCCATCATAGATATTGCGATCGGATTGCATTTGCGTCTGCATGGTATCTACAAGATCACCCTCACCGATGATGTTGTGCGTAATACGGATACCAGTGATTTCAGTAAAGGCGCGAGCAAGGACGTTCGCCTCATACTCGTGGGTAGTCAGACCTTCAGCCACAGTGCGGATTTCCATACCACGGAACGGTTCAGCGGCTTTAATAAACCACTCCATTTCCGCAATCTGTTCCTCACGCGACAGCGTCGAGCGAGTAAACTGAGAGTCCACCCAACGCTCAGCGGCGGCACGGTACTGGTTTGTTTGAGCGCTGACCTGAGCGGTCGCCATCATCAAACCAGTAGCGAGCACAGAAAGGCACATTGTCTTATTTTTTTTCATGTTAACCTCGTTGCTTACTTTGTTTGCTTCCTTGCGTTCGATTGCAGTCCTTTACTACTTTGTCAGCCCCAGCGCATCACCGCGATCATCCAGATCGCCGACACCCCAGTAGCCACCAAAACGTGAAACTCGGTAAAACCGACCACCGCCAAATGGATGTAGGCGCTGGTCAATAGACCAATAAACAATCGATCACCGCGCGTGGTGCTGATGGGCAACAAACCCTTGCGCTCGATCGACGGCGAAAAGTATTGCCAGATCGACATACCGGTCAGCAGCAGTGCGATGCCGGTGAAGAATCCTGCGGTAGGTACCGTCCAAACCATCCAGCTCATAATGCTTACCTCCCCTATCAGGTGCGGCCGAGGGCAAAGCCCTTGGCAACGTGGTTACGGACGAAATAGATCACGAAGATACCAGGCACGATGGTCAGCACCCCTGCGGCGGCAAGCACCCCCCAGTCAATACCGGACGCCCCCACCGTACGAGTCATGATCGCCCCTATGGGTTGCGCGTTGGTGGCCGTCAACGTTCGGGCCAACAGCAGTTCCACCCACGAGAACATGAAGAGGAAGAACGCCGTCACCCCTATGCCGGAGCGGATAAGAGGGATAAAAATCGTGATAAAGAACTTCGGAAAGCTGTAGCCATCGATGTACGCCGTTTCGTCAATTTCCTTCGGCACGCTGCTCATAAAGCCTTCTAAAATCCACACTGCGAGCGGTACGTTAAACAGGCAGTGCGCCAGTGCTACTGCGATGTGGGTGTCGAACAGACCGATGGACGAATACAGCTGAAAGAACGGCAGCAGAAATACCGCTGGCGGCGCCATACGGTTGGTCAGCAACCAAAAGAACAGATGCTTGTCACCCACGAACTTGTAGCGACTGAAGGCATAGGCCGCTGGCAATGCAACGGTCAGACTGATCGCCATGTTGATGCCAACATAGGTCATAGAGTTCAGATAACCCTTGTACCAACTAGGGTCGGTCAAAATTTTCCGATAGTTGTCCAAAGTGAAATTCTGCGGCCACAAAGACAAGGTGCTGAGAATTTCCTGATTGGTTTTGAACGACATGTTCACCAGCCAATAAATTGGCAGGAGCACAAACAGGATGTAGACCACAAAGGCTAAACGAGACTTCATGCCAGCGCCGTCTTTCGACTTGCGCTGTGGCCGAGTGATGATGCGACCAGAGGCTCTTGCCGCCTCGGCCATACTGCTATTAGTTAGAATATTCTGACTCACGTGGACATCCCCTTATTCGATACCGTTCTTGTCTTTTTGCATGTGCATGATGGTGGTGTAGAACACCCAGCTCACGAGCAAAATGATCAAGAAATAGATGAGTGAGAAAGCCGCGGCTGGACCGATGTCGAACTGGCCGATAGCCATGGCCGTCAATGCTTGACTCAAGAAGGTGGTCGAGCTGCCTGGCCCACCGCCCGTTAAAACAAAGGGTTCCGCATAAATCATGAAAGAATCCATAAAGCGCAGCAGCACACCGATAATCAGTACATTGGTCAGCTTAGGCAGCTGTATGTAACGGAAGATCGCCCACTTCGACGCGCGGTCAATGCGTGCGGCTTGATAGTAGGCTTCTGGAATGGCCCGCAATCCGCTGTAGCACAGCAAGGCAATCAAGGGCGTCCAGTGCCAGACGTCCATCAGGATGATGGTGGCCCAAGCGTCAACCGGACTGCGCGATATGTTGTACGCATAGCCCATTTCCCGCAGCCCCCAGCCCATCAAACCGATATCACCACGGCTGAAGATCTGCCAGATAGTACCCACCACGTTCAGCGGAATCAGCAATGGCAAGGCAACCAAAACCAGACTCCAAGAAGCAGCAGCCCCCTTCTTTGGCATCAGCAAGGCAACACCGATGCCCAAGGGCACCTGAATCAGCAAAATGGTGAAAGAGAACGCGAACTGACGCCCTAAGGCACTGCGCAAGTTCGGGTTATTCAGCATTTCCCGATACCATTCGGTGCCGGTAAAAAAGCGCGTGTTAGTATCGAACACATCCTGTACGGAGTAGTTCACCACGGTCATCAACGGAATGATGGCGGAGAACGCGACGATGACGAATACTGGCAGAACAAACAGCCAGCCTTTATTGCTCTCAATCTTGTTCATTGGTCACCTCCACCAGGAATTCGTCGACATACACTTTGATCCATTGTTCGGGGAAACTGATCCACGCTTTACGCTCGGGCAGTTTTTGGTCTTCGTGCAAGCGGGCCTTCATGGTGACGCCACGAAACACAAACGACATGATGCGGTAGGTGCCAAGGTCTTCTATGTCCTTAACGTCTACCTCATAGGCTTCATCGTTTTTGTCATCCCACACATGCACAAACTCAGGACGAATTCCGATTTTGATGTTACCGGAGCCCATGCGGCGCACCGTGGAAAGCACAGCATTGGGTGCCGGAATGACCAAGCCATTGAAATCGAAGCCCTCATCGCTCAACGACACGTCCAGAAAGTTCATGCCGGGGCTACCAATGAAGTAACCAACAAAGGTATGGGCTGGGTTTTCAAACAGCTCACGGGGCGAACCAAACTGTACAATTTGACCTTCATACATCAGCGCAATTTTGTCGGCGAACGTAGAGGCTTCGAGCTGATCGTGGGTGACGTACACCATGGTGATGTTGAATTGCTCGTGAATTTGCTTGAGCTTGCGACGCAGTTTCCACTTCAATTGTGGGTCGATTACTGTCAGCGGCTCGTCAAACAGAATGGCGGATACGTCGTCGCGCACCAAACCCCGGCCCATGGACACCTTTTGCTTTTCATCTGCGGTCAGGTTTTTGGCCTTGCGCTTCAGTAATTTGGTCAAATCCAGAATATCGGCGACTTCATGTACCTTCGGCGTTACCTTGTGTTCAGGCACTTTCATGTTGCGCAATGGGAACGCCAAATTGTCGAACACCGTCATGGTGTCGTAGATCACTGGGAACTGGAAAACCTGCGCAATATTGCGTTCTTCCGGTGGCAGGTCGTTAACAATGGTGTCGTCAAACAGCACTTCTCCGTTAGAGGGTGCCAACAGCCCGGAAATAATGTTGAGCAACGTCGACTTACCGCAGCCTGAGGGGCCTAGCAGCGCATATGCCCCCCCCTGCTCCCAGACGTGCTGCATTTGCCGAATGGCGTAATCCGCATCGCTGGTCGGGTTTGGCGAATAGCTGTGCGCCAATGCATTTAACGTTATTTGTGCCATGTCATGCTCCTACCAGACGGCGCGGGCCGTGCACGAATTTGCCATCGAGGTCGAAGGCATAGAGTTTGTGCGTGGGGAAGTACACTTTGATCTTTTCGTCGACGTGATATTCGTGTACACCCGACAGGTGTAACACCAAATTGAAATGATCGTTGCGCACATGCAGGAAGGTTTCAGAGCCGCTGATTTCGGCCAAATCCACCGTCACCGGCAACTCCAAATCGTCGTCGGCGTGTGGCACCAAGCCAATGTGAGAGGCGCGCACACCAAAGTTATATTGGCCAGGCTCCAAATTGCGTAAATCGGCATTCAGCTGAAAATGCACGGTGTCATCGAAGGTCACTTCCGTTTCCGAAACCTGCCCTTTGACCACATTGATCGGTGGCTCAGAGAACATTTCGGCGGTCACGATATCGGTCGGGCGATGATAGACATCCGGCGTTTTGCCGTATTGCAACAATCGACCTTCGTGCATAACAGCGGTGTAACCGCCCAGCGCTAAGGCTTCGTTTGGTTCGGTGGTGGCGTACACGGCGATGCAATTACGCACTTTAAACAGGGCACGCAGTTCTTCGCGCAGCTCTTCACGCAATTTGTAGTCGAGGTTTACCAAAGGCTCATCGAATAAAATCAGCTGCGCATCCTTAACCAAGGCACGAGCCATGGCGGTACGCTGCTGCTGCCCACCTGATAACTCCATAGGATAACGATCGAGCAGATTTTCAATGTGCAACATACTCGCGGTTTCACGCACACGCTCATGAATGACTTTCGTTGGCATTTTGGCCAACTTGAGTGGTGACGCTATGTTGTCGTACACGGTCAAATTGGGATAGTTAATAAACTGTTGATATACCATTGAGAGGTTGCGATCGCGCACTGACACGCCGGTAACATCGACGCCGTTCATCAGCACTCGCCCTCGCGTAGGGCGATCCAACCCCGCCATCAAACGCATCAAGGTCGTTTTGCCTGCCAAGGTACGGCCAAGCAACACATTGAAGGAACCAGGCTCAAGGGTCAGGCTGACGTCGGTGATCCAGTCTTGCCCGTCAACGACTCGACTGACGTTTTCCAGAATTAAAGACATGTTTCTCATACCCACTTGTTATTTTTATCGTGCCACTGCTGTGTCGCGTCTCACGACCAACGTGGCTTGCGGATATCAATACAACTTACATGCCAACTACCGAACATTTTTGAATATTATTCTTAATATGTTGTTTTATATAGAATTTATCGATTTTTATGCACAGTCATGACCGTCCAATCGAAAATTAATGAACGTTCATTTTTGTTCAAAAGTGTTAACAGTGAACAATTCATACTGTTCAACACTGAACACTTGTAGTACAACTACACACCTCGACGCCTATTCGAGTGCATAACAAATACAATAAGAAGTAACCGTATGATTGATCCCGACACTCAACCCACAGAGCCTGTAGATTCGTTATCAAGCACCACAGAGCAGGAGCCTTCGCATAAGGAACTGATTGAGGCATCCTGGTATCGCTGCGAATCTTTTGGTTTGTCACACAGCACTAAGCCGGACTACGGAGATGTGCGTGCGGGTCAAGTCAGCTCGCTGATCGAAGAACATCATGACCTTGTTAAAACCACTGAAAACGAGGTTTTACCCTACTATGAAAACATCCTGTCGAACTCGGCCTGTGTCATTGTTCTAGCGGACCGCCAAGGGCATGTGCTGAACACTTGGGGGGCTAATCGTTTTCGCAGTCGCGGTGAACACGGCTTAGTGCCCGGCCATCGTTGGCAAGAAGTCGGCGTGGGCACCAACGCCATTGGTACGGCCCTTGCCAGCGGACAAGCCATACAGGTCAGCCGCGATGAGCACTTTTTGCGCGCTAATCGCTACATGGTGGGTGCTGCATCTCCAATTTTCGACACCCGCAAGGAATTAGTCGGGGTATTGGATATTTCCTCCGACGCCTACCTACCGCAAGACCATACCTTGGGCATGGTCAAGCTGATGTCGTTGACCGTGGAAAACCAGCTTATACATGCGGCGTTTGAGCGGGAACACTACATCTTGGCGTTCAACACCAACATCGGCAGCCTGGAAAGCCATTGGTCAGGCTTGGTGGTGTTGGACGAAAACGGCACCATCGTATCAGCCAACCGCCGAGCCTCGGCGGTATTGGCACACGACCTAGCGTTACTGAATGTGGAAGCCGTTTTTGGCTGTACGATGCGCGAAATTCGTCAGCAGCCGCCCAGCATGCCACTGTCGTTGCGGGTTTTAGAGCGCTTTCGCGTGTGGGTTAAAGTCAATCCGCCCATGGCCCCTAAGTTGACCGTGCCGGACTTTCGCAACGACCCGAACTATCGTGCGCCGACCGCACAACCAGCAATACCGGACGATGTAATACCCTATGACGAACTCGAACACGGCGATACACGCGTTAAGCAGGTATTGAACCAAGCGCGCAAAATCATTGAGAAAGACATTCCCATCCTGATTCGTGGGGAAACCGGTGCGGGTAAAGAAATCTTTGTCCGTTCGTTGCATTACCACAGCAGCCGTCGCACCGAGAATCTCGTCGCGGTAAACTGCGCTTCAATCCCTACAGAACTGGTCGAATCGGAATTGTTTGGTTATGAGAAAGGGGCTTTTACGGGCGCGCATACCAAGGGCTCAGTCGGGCTAATTCGACGGGCACACAAGGGCACCTTGTTTTTGGACGAAATAGGCGAGATGCCGATGAACGTGCAGTCGCGATTGTTGCGCGTGTTACAAGAGCGGGTGGTGACGCCACTGGGTTCCAGCGAGGTGTTTCCTGTCGACATCAAGCTGATTTCGGCCACCAACCGCAACCTGAAAGAAGAAGTGGAATTGGGCAATTTCCGCCAAGACCTGTACTACCGCATTACCGGCCTGAGTCTGGAGCTGCCACCGCTGCGCACCCGACACGACAAAGAAGCCTTAATTCGTTATGTCTATTCACGCCTGCGCTCGGACAATGACGCAGAGCTACCACCTGACATTCAAGCGATGCTGTTTCGCCATCCATGGCCGGGTAATATGCGCCAGCTGGTGAACGTCCTGAAAGTCGCACTCGCCATGGCCGACGGAGAACCGCTCAGCACAGAAGATTTACCAGCGGATTTCTATGAAGACTTACCAGAGGTCGGAAGCATTCCGTATCCGACCGCACCCGAAGCGCCCCCAACCACAAGCCCAGTACAAGCCATGCCCGTGACCGACCCTGCAATTTTGATTCCGCAGTTGTATCTGGCCAATGGAAAAAACGTGACACGCACGGCCAAAGCCGCAGGCGTTAGTCGGAATACGGTGTATAAGTATCTGCGCGATCTGTAGGGCAGACGCTTTACCGTGTAGAGCATCCTGTCCGGCAGGTGCAAGCACCTGCCCTACTTCACTCCGGCGCATTCGACAGGTATCCTTAGCCCTCGTTTTCAGCCCTATGTCACCACTCCATGACCAAAGTCGATTTCCATATTTTGAGCGCCAACCAGTTCGACGACGCGGCGCTGTACGTCTGTCGCTTGGCCGAAAAAGCCTGGCGCTCGGGACATCAGGTGCTGATTCATTGTGATGAGGTTTGGGCGGATACGCTCAACGAACTGCTGTGGTCGTATCGTCCTGAATCCTTTGTGCCACATGGCCTACTGGCGGACGGCGAAGCGCCCGTGAACATCACCAGCTCGGTTGACTGCGGCACGCACCACGATGTGATGATCAATTTGTCGCATCAACAACCCAGCTCTTTTTCTCGTTTTAAGCGCTTGATTGAAGTGGTTTTTGAAGAGGAGGCACTCAAAGTCGCCAAACGAGCGCATTACAAATTTTACCAGGAGCGCGGTTATCCGTTGCAGAACCACCGGGTGTAGGAGTGCACCGGCACGGCAATTCCGGTTATACTTCTCGCATTCAATTTTCACCCATCTACTGACAGTCGGAACCCCATGGATAAGACGTATCGTCCGCAGGACATTGAGCAGAAACACTACCAACATTGGGAAGATAAGAACTACTTTGCGCCATCCGGCCAAGGCGATGCGTTCAGCATCATGATTCCCCCACCCAATGTCACCGGCAGTCTGCACATGGGGCATGCTTTTCAGCACACCATCATGGACGCTTTAACCCGCTATCAGCGCATGATGGGCAGCAACACCTTGTGGCAGCCAGGCACCGACCATGCCGGTATCGCCACCCAGATGGTGGTTGAACGCCAACTGGCCGAGCAAGGCATCAAACGCCACGAGCTGGGCCGCGAAACCTTCATCGATAAAATCTGGGAATGGAAAGCCAAGTCAGGCGGCACCATCACCGAACAAATGCGCCAACTGGGTGATTCTGTCGATTGGTCGCGTGAGCGCTTCACCATGGACGACGGCCTGTCCAACGCGGTACGCGAAGTGTTCGTGCGTTTGCACGAAGAAGGCCTGATTTATCGCGGCAAACGCCTCGTCAACTGGGACCCGAAACTGCACACGGCGATTTCCGACTTAGAAGTTGAGAACAAAGAAGAGCAAGGCCACCTGTGGCACTTCCGCTATCCATTGGCAGACGGCGCAAAGACCGCCGACGGCCAAACGTACCTGGTGGTAGCGACCACTCGCCCGGAAACCATGTTGGGTGATACCGCCGTTGCAGTGCACCCGAAAGATGAACGCTATGCATCATTAATCGGTAAATTCGTTGACCTGCCACTGGTTGGTCGCCGCATTCCCATCATCGCTGACGATTACGTCGATATGGAATTCGGTTCGGGCTGCGTGAAGATCACCCCCGCCCACGACTTCAACGACTACCAAGTGGGCAAGCGTCACAACGTCGCCTTGGTGAATATTTTTGACGAAAACGCCTGCGTGCTCGCTGCCGCTCAGGCGTTTCAGTACGACGGCACCGAGTGGGCCGATTTTGATACCTCATTGCCCGCCGAATACGCTGGCCTCGACCGGTACGACGCCCGTAAATTGATCGTCGCTGCGTTTGACTCTGCTGGGCTCTTGGCCGAAGTCAAAGACCATACCTTGCAAGTACCGAAAGGTGACCGCTCTGGCGTTGCCGTTGAGCCGTGGTTAACCGACCAGTGGTACGTGGACGCCAAAAAGCTCGCGGGCCCTTCTATTAAGGCGGTTGAAGACGGCGCGATTCAATTTGTGCCCAAGCAATGGGAGAACACCTATTTCTCTTGGATGCGCGACATTCAGGATTGGTGTATTTCACGTCAACTGTGGTGGGGGCATCAGATTCCTGCGTGGTACGACGAGTCCGGCGCGGTGTATGTCGGCCGCGATGAAGCCGAAGTGCGTGCGAAACACGGCTTGGCCGACAGCGTAACGCTGCGCCAAGACGAAGACGTTCTGGACACCTGGTTCAGTTCTGCGTTGTGGACGTTCTCTACGCTGGGCTGGCCGGAAAAAACACCCGAACTGGCGACCTTCCACCCTTCGAGCGTGCTGGTTACCGGTTTCGACATCATCTTCTTCTGGGTCGCCCGGATGATCATGATGACCCTGCACTTCATGAAGAACGAAGACGGCACACCACAGGTGCCCTTCCATACCGTGTATGTAACCGGCCTTATCCGCGACGAAAACGGGCAGAAAATGTCGAAGTCGAAAGGCAACGTCATCGACCCGTTGGACTTGATCCACGGCATCGACATCGAAGCCTTAGTGGCAAAACGCACCAGCGGCCTGATGCAACCCAAGCTGGCGGCCAAGATCGAAAAAGCCACCCGTCAGTCGTTCCCGGATGGTTTTGAGCCTTCAGGTACAGACGCACTGCGCTTTACCTTGACCTCGTTGGCCTCAAACGGCCGCGACATCAAGTTCGACGTTAAGCGTTTAGAAGGCTACCGCAACTTCTGCAACAAATTGTGGAACGCGGCGCGCTACGTAGAAATGAACACCTTGGACGAAGACGGCTCGCCGTTGGATTGCGGCCAGTTCGATTCCGATGCAGACGTGGCTCTGTCGCTGGCGGATCGCTGGATCATCTCACGCCTGCAGCGCACCGAAGCCGACATGAACCGCCACTTCACGCAATACCGCTTCGACTTGGCCAGCCAGGTGCTGTACGACTTTGTATGGAACGAATACTGCGACTGGTATTTGGAACTGAGCAAGCCGATTTTCTGGGACGAGCTTTCCACCGCGGCGCAGTTGCGTGGTTCTCGCCGCACCTTGATTCGCGTGTTGGATGCCATTCTGCGTTTGGCGCACCCCATCATGCCGTTCATTTCGGAAGAAATTTGGCAGTCGATCAAGCCGTTGTCTGGCAAGTCTGGTGACAGCATCATGCTGGAACCCTATCCGCAGCCGGAAGAGCACAAGATCGACCTCGCCGCAGAAGCCGACTTGGACTGGGTGCGTAACGTGATTGTCGGTGTGCGTAACATTCGCGGCGAAATGAACATTTCCCCGAATAAACCCATTCCGTTGTTGCTGCAAAACGGCAACGCAGAAGATCAGCGTCGCCTAGACGAAAACCGTACGTTCTTGCAGAAACTGGCAAAGCTGGAAAGTATTAGTTGGTTGAGCTCAGAAGACGAAGCGCCGTTATCGGCGACGCAGTTGGTGGGCGAAATGCGCGTACTCGTACCTATGGCAGGCTTGATCGACGTGGCCGCTGAACGCGCGCGCTTGAACAAAGAGATCGAAAAAGCAGAAAAAGAACTGGTGCGTATTCAAGGCAAACTGAGTAACGAAAAGTTCACCGCCAAGGCCCCGGCTGACGTGGTGGCGAAAGAGCAAGAAAAGGCCGACGCCATTTCGGTCTCTTTGGGTCAGTTGAGCGAGCAACGCGCGCGTATTGACGCGTTGTAGGAGGCCCAGCCCCCTGGCCGAATGATTCGCGCAGGGGGCTGGCGGATGACGGGGTAACTGCGTCCTCGGCGTTGCTCCTGCATTGCTCTACCTCCGGCATCCATGCCGTCGTGCGTTACCCGCATACCATCCATCCCTGGATATAAAGCTGCACTCTTCCGCCCTATAACAGCTCTAAAGAAGAGTGCTCACCGGTAATCTATCCGAAGGGCACAGGGTGTATGCCTCAAAGCGCGACTCTCAGGCCTGCCGTGGAGCGCGGGAGGCATACCCCGAGAGCCCTTCTCGTTACCCACTAAGACTCTTCTTCAATTACCGCGCGCAGCGCTTCTTCCAACGGCAACTGCGCCGCCTGCGTCCAATGAAACAATCGCTGATGCAGCTCGCCCTGTGCCGGGCTGTCCAAACTGCACTGCTGACTGTACTTCGCAAACTCCCGCAGCTGAATCAAAATAGTTGCCACATGTCGCGGGCATTCACATTCCAATTCGGGCTGCGTATTAGCCCAATGGACCAACTCCGCATCACTGAACGAACTTTGCGGGCTTTGCCCCAATAGCCAACGCATCAACGTAGACCACGTCAATGGCCCTGATACCGATTCGATACCCTGCGCTGCCAACTGCTGCAAACGGCGGTTCAATGCATAATGGTAAACCAACAACACCGGCACGCCCGACCGGGTTAAGCGCTGGGCTCGTGTCACATGCTGATCACTCAGTGACCCAACCTCCCATACCAACACACCCGTTGCCAAAGAAACATCCACCTCTTCCAGAATGCGCGCGCGCGGACCAAACCAAGAGGCAAAATCACTCACCACGCGAATACCGCAAAACGACACGCTGCCTGGGAGGTCCGCTTTGGTATCCAAAGGGTTCATGCTGCGTAACTCAGCAATATCCAAATTTGCTAGGTCCGCCAACGCCCAACCGCGTGACTTTAATTGTGATACCAAACGCAAACGCTCTAGGTCTGTCTCAGAATACAGGCGATGACCTCCTGCAGAACGATGGCTAGCGTCAATGTCATAGCGAGCTGCCCACTTGCGCAAGGTTGCAGGCGCTACACTGGTTCTACGGCTGGCTTCCGCCATACTGAAATAAAGTGTCTCGGCCATGTCTCGGTTTCAATCCAATTAATGAGAAATAAGTGATCTTTTGTCACGTTCTTCTCATACGTACCTATAAAGGTAATTGGTTCAGAATCTAATGAAAAACGATCGCACTGCTTGGTACTCAAACATCGCTAATGATTATCCTGCCCTGCCCCATGATGAGCAGAAGCGCCTGCTGTGGTCGCTGCTGCGTGGCGTTGTGCGACTACAATGCTGGTCGGGTAAAAAAGAAGGCTATTTGCAACGGTGTCGCATCCGGCTCAACGCCGTGGTTCAGGACGACCAGCCCTTTTGGTTCACCGAGAATGACAACATCGCTCATTGGCTAGAGGTGCAGCGGCCTCAGCTGACGGCAAACCCCGTTTTACGACGGCGTTACAAGGTCTTACAGGCTGTACGTCAACGCATACTGCTACACAACCAACGGCTTATTATTCGCCAAGTGCATCGGCGCCCGAACTATTCATTGGAATACGGTGATCTGATCATGGAAGGGAACGTCGGCCTGATCCGCGCCGTGGACCTCTTCGACCCGCGAAAAGCTTATCGTTTTTCTACGTATGCGCATTTCTGGATTGAGCAAGCAATCAAGCTGGCGCTGAAACAGAAGACACAGACGGTACGCACCCCTTTGAGCGCCATCACCAAGGCCTATCAGGATCATAAGACGCAATTAGAGAACGGTGACACCAGCGATATGCCGTCATTGTTTCGCGACAACCTGTCGCTGGATGATCCGGATTTACAGATAAATCTGGACGCCCACCACGCTTCTTCGCGCCAACCGCACGAGGCCGTCGACAATAAACGTTTGGTGGCCGAAATACTGCGCAGCCTGCCTGAGCGTTTAAGGCAGGTGTTGCTGCTGCGCTATGGCGTAGACCAAAGAGACAGCGTCGGCTACCGCGAGATAGCCGACCAATTAGGAATCAGTCGTGAACGGGCACGCCAGTTAGAGCAGGAAGCCTTAACGCATTTGCGCCGTGAGTCAGGCTTATCGTTTGACTAAGTCAGGGTCGCAGCACCGATATACCGGTCTTCAGAATGCCTCGCCAAAGTTGATGACCACGCCGCTGCGACCGTCCACCCACCCTAGATCGACCCGGATATTCAAACGCCGCTCGTCACTGATGGAATAGCGCAGGCCAGTACCAAAGCCTGTTTTAAGATCAGTATCCAGCCAATCGGCGGGCGCTTCGCCCACTTGCCCGGCATGTACAAACACCGACGAGGCAAAGCGCCGCGTCAGCGGAATGCGTGCTTCCAGTTGACTGGTGATGGTGGATTGATGACGATACTGGCCGTCCACAACGCCACGCATCCACTGACTGCCGTTGAGGGTAGGCATGTAAACAAAGGGGGTGTCGGCTGACGCGTGCTGCACCTGTCCACCCAACGCCAGAATCACGCGGAAGGGCGATTGCCAGTACACTGCGCCGCTTTTTGAGGTAGTGTAATACACCCCGGCATCATCCGAGCGGCCCAGCGTCACGGTATTTTCCGCGAAGGTACCACCGGTTGGCCAGCTCAGATCATCGCGCGTGTCCCGCGTGACGGACAATTCAATCGCTTGAACCTGCCCCCCTTCGGTCCAAGCAGCATTGCTCAACAACGGGTCATTAGGGTTTTCAAATTCGATGTCAGCCCATGCCGTAATTAAGGTGCCCCCGACTCGCCAAACATCGTTCAACGGGTACGACCAACCAGCCCGTAGCTCTAGTGACAGGTCGTCGTATTTTTCACCGTTTTCTATGTACTCCGCTTGATAGCCATAGAACTCATTAGGGAAACGGCTAATGCGTACCCCAAAGTCAAAGGCATCTTGCTTTCCTTCGATAAAGCCGGGCGTACGCAAACCGAGCGCTAACGCTTGCTGGTTGTTTGCGGTACCAATAAAAAATACAGATGCCGCCAGTGAATCGGGCTCTGGAGAGCTCTCCCAAAAGGCTGCAACGCCCAATTGTAATCCGGTATCCGGCTGACTGCCGACGACGGGCAAGATAATGAAGTCGGACGCTTGAACCGCCGACCATGAGGAGATAGTTACAACACCGAACAATGTTGCGTGTTTGAATAAGCGCATGAGTCCCCGCAGGCGTAGTGAGCAGTGGAGGTAATTACAGCGCACTATAGCGCATCGGATCACTGTTGGAACCCTATCGACTAATTCAAGCGATACTCAATGGGGACCTCAAAGCTCAAAGCATGGATCTGTCGAGCCTGCAATTCTGCTGGAAAAGTCGGTAATTCGGTCAACGAACTCAACATGGTGCGCGCCGCATCATCCAATACCCTATGACCACTAGAAACCACCAGTTCTGCAGCGGTGATGCCCTCAGCGGCGTCAATGTGAAAGCGCACATGGGCAACACCCTCAAGATTGAGCCGTTGTGCACGGCGCGGATAGGTTTGCACGCGGCGCAAAGCACGTTGCAATTCAGCGCGATAGGTCGCCATTACGTCGTCCACCACAGCGGCCATGGTGTGGTCCCACGCCACATCCACAGTATCGTGCTCAGTGCCATCACTCCCTGCCCTATCATGCTGCTCCGCGTAAGTTTCAAGCGGCTCGTTGTGTGCATGTTCAATGCTTGACTCTGGCGGGTCCGGAGCGATCTTTTCAGGCACAGCGTCTGCTATGGTGTCGGCCTGCTCTCGTGCGGCGTCCGTTTCAGTGCGCTCAATTGGATCGGCAAGTGCTGGCGGTTCCCTGGACTCGATCGACTCATGAACCTCGGCGATCTCTTCCTCGGATGGCGCAGGGCTTGGCAACAGCCAGCCCTGCTCCGCAGTCACCGCCGGTTCAGCGGTCCAGTCCACCGGCACAGCGGCTGGCGGCGGCGCTTCCGTGCGCAGCTGAACCACTTGGACGGGTGGAGATAGGTGGTGTGGCACCGCCAGCGGCGAAGTGCCACTGTACTGCCACACCACCCCGGCAGCCACAGCATGCCCGAGCAGAGACCAGAACAATGCTACGTTCAGCCGTGATCGGCCGGGCGTCTTCGCCTCTGCCATGTCCACCGGTGAGTTCATCAGTCGAGCTGCCGTACTCGCAAGGTGATGTAACCACTGGTGCCAGCATCGGGATGATAGTAATTAACCGCCTGCACCATGTAGACATCATCCGTAGTCGCGCTGTCGCCATCCAAGTCTACCGCAAACACTCGGAAGTTAGGCGCCAGCGAGTGCCCTGACCCATAGCCCGGTATACCGTAAACAAACCATTCATTTTCAGCAAAAGCATTACCCGACGCGTCACTAACAAAGCCGAAGCTGTAGAAGCCGGATGCATCCAAGGCTTCGATCTCTTGTTGTGTATAAGGCCCTTGTAAAGCCACACCCGCGTCTCCCGTGACGCCACCGTTCAGGCGCAATTCGCCTATGCCACCGGAGCCAAAGCCGCTGGTCGAAGTGACCACCCGATACTCAATGTCCCAACCGCCCTGCTCTGTTGTGGTAAAGCTTAGGTTGTCCAAATCGATATAAACCGAACCGCGCGCCACACCCAAGGGGGCGGTGACGGTTGCTTCGTTGCCCAAATTGAATGAGCCATTGGCCGACATTGGCGTAACACCGAGCTGGATTTCCGCGCCATCAAACTCTGCGCTGCTGTCGCGTGTCCAAAACAAAGCCTCAGTACCGGTCAGGCGGACGGCAAATTGATCACCGGTGGAACTGCGCAGCACCCAATAACGATGGTTGTTCGGGTACACGTAACCGCCACTTGGGTGATTGTACGTCGACCACTGCTGCCAACCACCAAACGCCGGCAAAAACGCCTCCCCCGCAAACGCCAAGTCGTGGGTTTCATAAGGGTACAACAGATCGGCCAAATAGCCCTCTGCGGTTGCATTGATGAAAGTACTGGCAATAGGATCACCTGAGCCGTCGTAGAAGTCCGATTGCTCGTGTGCAAGGGCTGCACTGACTGACCCACTGCCCGCGACCAAACCTCCGTTCAAAATGACGCCGTTATAGCGCCGTAAGGCGATGTGCCAGTCGTCTCCTTCGAGGTCCGTCGTCGTCTCACCCGTCACCAAGTTCACACCCTGAAAAGCGGCATTACTGGAGGCGTCTACCAGAATCGACATAAAGCGGTCATCGTCGCCGTCATTTCTGTTTGGTGCATCTTCTTCGGGCAAACACGCCGTTAATGTAGCCGAGGCCAGCAGTACGCCAACCGCTCGTAGCCCCAAGGTATTGTTCACAGTCATGGTTAAAGTATCCTTTTGTTAAAAAAGTCGAAGTTCCGTGCCGAGCACCCACTGGCGCCCTGTTAATGGCCGCAAGTCCTGCTCGGCGTGAATGGGCTGATATTGGTTGAACAAGTTGACGCCGCGCACGTAGAAGCGCGACTGAGCGTAGGGTGTAAAATGCAGGGTGGTATCGAGGTCAATCCACGCCGGTGTTTCTATGGTATTTTCTCGATTTGACCAGGTGTTGCTGCGGTAACGCGCTGACGTGTGCCATTGCCAATACCGATGCAAGCGCAGATCCACACTGGCCGTGATCATATGCGGCGTGCGCCCCGGTAAATACAAACCACTGTCCGTGTCCACAGCGTGCAACCCGTTGTAGGCCACACTGACCCGATGCGGTGCGCTGCCAAGCTGGCGCGTGAATTCCACATCAATGCCCATTAGCTCGGCGCGCTCAACGTTTTGATAACGGTACACATCAAGCCCCTCTTGCAGGCTCAGTTCGTCGTCTTGTTCCGTAACGATCAACTGCTGCGCCTGATTTAGGAATCCGCTGATGTCCAGATCCCATCGCCCTCCCTCTAACTTCAAGCCCAACTGCCAAGACAGATTCCGCTCGGGAGATAAGTCCGGATTACCTTCCACACGGTAGCCAAACTGGGCGTGATCAAAGAAGTAATAACGCTCCTTAAGATTAGGCACTCGATAACCCAACCCCAGCCCGGCGCGTACATGCCCATCGAAGCTCGGTTGCTGCAGAGCGTCTGGGTCCCAGCGTAGATTGAATTTGGGGGCTGCGAAAAAGCCGAAGCCGTCATCCCACTGGGCGCGTAAGCCCGGCAACAACTCCAAGGTATCGGTCAGAAAGAAGTCGTCTTGCACATAGAGCGCAGCGGACTGTTGCTGTTTGTCGTCGACTTCGACCTGAGTTGAGGAGGTGCCATCCAACGCCTCCTTGGTCTGCGTTTGGGTGAGCGTGTTCAAGCGATAATCGCCCCCCAGCGTTAGCAAGTGTTCTCCCGCCTGTAAATCCCATTGTTGGGCAAAGAATCCACTGTGCATAACACCGTTGCGGGTTTGCTCTACCCTGTCGGTGAACACCGCATTTTGCGTGGTGGTCTGGTCAAACCACTCTCCTTTTAGCTGCGTGGTACTTGCCAGCGCGCCAAAGCGGTTACGCAGCTCAGCCCCCACCGCAATCTGCTGTGTGTCGTCGGTGTAGCGGAAGGCGGTGCCGTTCTGACTGACGGGACGGTAGAGGTCGGTGAAATAGCCCGTGGTATCGAACAATAGGGCGCCATCTGTCCAGTGATAGCCCATAGTGTGAGCCAGGCTGATGCGACGCCCCGTGAAGGTATCCTGAGTGTAGCTGGCGGCATCGCGGTCCGAGCCGGTGCTCAAGCGGTACGTAACATCAGTGGCGGACGACCAGCGCTCATTGCGCCAACCCATCGAGGCGCCCAGTGACTGGTCAGCCAACACACCAAGCCATGCCTTGTTGGTGTTCTGCCGTTCGAAGTTGCGCCCCTGCCAGCGCACCACGAGCTCAGGCCGTTCAGGCTGCCGGGTAATGATGTTGACCACACCCCCCATCGCGTCGCTGCCGTACAGTGCCGAAGTCGCACCGCGCACAATTTCAATGCGCTCAATATTTTGCGTACTCAGGGTCGACAGGTTGACCGTCGAACCGGTTGAAGCCGTGATCGGCCGACCATCCACCAGCACCAGAACTTGATCACCGGACATCCCCTGCAAACTCACCTGCTGACCTTCTCGGCCGTGAATACTGCTCAGTTGCAGCCCGGACACGTGTTGCAATGCTTCAGCAACGGTTATGGGCTGGGTCGCCGCCAAATCTTCACGGGTCAGCACATCAACTTTCACTGGGGACTCGGCGACACTTTTTGCCGTCCGCGTCCCGGTGACGACGAGCGGGCCAAGCCGCTCACTGGCCCCCAAACCATTCGCCAGAATCAATAAACCTGCGATTACCATTGGAATTACACGCATGAATACATCTCGTCCTTTCTCGGTTTACGTCCCGCATTTGCGCGAAGTAAAAATCAATGCTTGAATTATTTAATGCAAATGATAATACTTCTCATACGTATTTAAAACAACCGGACGAAAGGAATTTACTATGACGACATTGTCACGTGCGTTTTCACCCGCGGTTTCCACTCCACAGGCTCAAGTCACCACACTGGCGGAACGCTGGGCCATGTTGCGTGAACAACAATCTGGCCTGCGCATTCGTAATGCCGCTGCCTTACTCAGTGTGAGTGAGGTGGAGTTGCTGGCTACCCTGTGCGGCCAGCAACACAGCCAGGCGGAAGAGCAAGTCACGCGGCTGGTGTGTGCACCTTATGACCTATTGGCTGAGTTACACAGCGTCGGGCCGCTGATGGCCTTGGTACGTAACGAACACGCGGTGCATGAAACCATCGGCAGCTTTGGCAAGCTGAGTGGAAATGGACCGGTACGGTTGTTTCTTGGTGCGCAAGACCAGCGCCTGTTTGCCTTTCGTTGGACTAAAGCCTTCTTCAGCAAGACGGATGCACGTGAAAGCATTCAGTTCTTCAATGCGCAAGGGAGCGCCAGCTTCAAGCTGTTCACGCGCCCCGACACTGACATGGACGCCTGGGCGAAATTGGTGTCACGCTATGTCGCGGAAGATCAAAGCCAAACCGAGACGGTTGCGCCTGCCAGCCCAGAGACCCAAAAAGTAATACTGAGTCACGACGAGGCCGCTCGATTACGCGAGCGCTGGGGAGCGTTGCGTGACATCCACCAGTTCAATCAATTACTGCGCGATTTCGAAGTCGGTCGCCTCACCGCAGTGCAATACGCTGGCAATGAATGGGTGCGTGAAGTGTCCTCTGATGCCATTGAACTGGCCTTGACCCAAGCCAAAGAACAACAGCTTTCCATCATGACCTTTGTCAGCAACGGGGACATTGTACAAATCCATACCGGCGTGCCGGATCGGCTGCTGCGCACTGGCCCGTGGTTTAACGTTCTTGATCCTAGTTTCAACCTGCACCTGAACACCGCTGGCATCGCCCAAGCGTGGGTCATTACACGACCAACAGGCGATGGATTGGTCACAACCTTGGAGGCCTTCGACGCCCACGGCAATTCCATTTTGCAGTTGTTCGGCGAGCGTCACGAAGGCGAGCCCGAGCTAGCCGAATGGCGGGCTCTGACGGAGCAATTGCCAACACCCGACAAGGAGACCGTCCATGCATCTGCATAAGCTAATGCTGCTCGTTGTGAGCGTTATGCTGGCCACGCCACTGTGGGCTCAGGGCGGCCCACAGCGCATTGTGGTGGCTGATGGTGCGCTGACGGAGATTCTGTATGCCTTAGGAGTGGAAGACCGGATCGTTGGCGTCGACACCACCAGCGTCTATCCGGCGAGCGCCCAAGCGTTGCCCAACGTCGGCTACCTGCGTGCGCTCTCTGCCGAGGGCATTCTGTCGCTGCAACCAGACTTGCTGTTGACCACACAGGATGCTGGTCCGACGAATGTGCTGAATCAACTTCAGCAGGCTGGTTTACCCATTGCCCTTTTGGAAGTCGAGTATTCGGCCAGCGGTACCTTGGCGTTGATCGAACAGGTGGGCGAACTGGTGGGCTTGCCGACGGAGTCTGCGGCCTTGATGCAACGTGTACACGCGCAGATCTCTTCGGCAGCCTACCAGTTGCCACCCGAGACGCGCATCATGTTTGTGCTGAATGCGGGGGGCCGGGGTTTTATGGTCAGTGGGCAGGATACGCGAGCGCATGCACTGATTGAGCTCGTTGGGGCACGCAATGCGTTTACCGAGTTTCCGGGCTACAAGCCGCTGACCAACGAAGCTGCCTTGATGGCAGCCCCTGATATCATCCTAGTGTCACACGCTGAAGGGGCACTGGATGGCGTAATTCGTCACCCCGCGCTGGCGTTAACGCCTGCGGTGACAAAGGGGCAAGTGTATTCGGTAGATCACACCGACTGGCTGCAGTTTGGGCCGCGTCTAGGTGACTCCATCGCAGGCCTATCAGCGTTATTGCAGGCCACACCATGACGACCCCGCTTTATTCCGCATCAACGCCATTAGCCAGCGAGTCAGATACCGACACACCGAAGTGGACGCGCGTACAGATTCAGTTCGGTCTGTTAATCGCCGGGCTAATGCTGGCTGTACTGGGAGGGCTGATGTTTGGCGCGGCAGCCATTCCTGCTCGGGCCGTACTCAGTAGTTTATGGTCAGCCTTCCCCGGCGTGTCCAGCAACGCTCATACGGCCGCCGACCATTTGATTATTTGGCAACTGCGTCTGCCGCGTGTATTGCTGGCGGGTTGTATTGGTGCCGGACTGGCCGTGGCGGGCGCAGCCATCCAAGCGGTCTTTCGCAACCCGCTGGCCGACCCCGGTTTGATTGGTGTATCCAGTGGTTCAGCCTTAGCGGCGATCACCATGATTGTTCTGGGTGATCTCATTCTGGTCGGCGCCTTGGCGCAGTTTCAACTGGTAGCCCTTCCCATAGCGGCCTTTATCGGCGGACTGATTACCACGGCACTGATCTACCGCATCTCCACCATGGCAGGCATCACCCGAATCCACACTCTGTTGCTGGCTGGCATTGCAATTGGCGCACTGACTGGAGCCATCAGCGGCGTGCTTACCTACTTGGCGGATGATGTTCAATTGCGCTCGTTGACCTTTTGGAGCATGGGTAGCCTAGGTGGTGCAACTTGGCCTACGCTGTTCAGTGTGCTGCCGTGGATTCTTCTGGCGTTATTTGTCATTCCCTATTTCAGTAATGCATTAAATGCGATTCTGCTGGGTGAAAACGTGGCACAACATTTAGGTATGAACGCGCAGCGTATCAAGAAAGGCGTCATTGCCCTGGCCGCGCTTGCGGTGGGTGCATCGGTCGCAGCTGCGGGCATGATTGGCTTTGTCGGTTTGGTTATTCCGCACCTGATGCGCCTCTGGCTGGGCCCGGACCATCGTATCCTATTGCCCGCCTGTGCCCTGAGTGGCGCCATGCTATTGATCGGCGCCGACCTCATTGCTCGCACCATCGCCGCACCAGCGGAAATCCCGATAGGGATCATCACCGCTTTATTGGGTAGCCCATTCTTTCTTTGGTTGCTGCTGAATCAGGGGCGCCAGAGCCGCCTACATTGAATCCGTATAGACATTGAGAAGCCAGATGATTAAAGCTGAAAATCTAACTGTACGCCTACACAATCGTGACATTCTGCAGGCCATTCACTGTGCCTTGATGCCCGGCGAACTGGTCTGTGTGGTGGGTTGTAATGGCGCAGGCAAGTCTACCCTGCTCAGTGCGCTCTGTGGCGATCTGCCGGCCCATGCTGGTCACGTGACTCTACAAGAACAGCCGCTGGCCGCTATGCGGCATGCAACACTTGCCCGTATCCGTGCCGTGATGCCACAAAAAGTGCAATTGGACTTCCCTTTCCCGTCTGCCGATGTGGTGGCGATGGGGCGCATGCCCGTGCCAGAAAATAGCGCGCAGACTCGCCACGCGGTGCGCGAATGCATGTTGTTGACGGAAACCCTCCATTTGGCGGACCGCCCTTACCCATCATTGTCTGGAGGCGAACAGCAGCGCGTCCAATTAGCGCGAGTACTGGCCCAGCTTTGGCCCTTCGATCAAACAGAGCCGCGCTATCTGTTCTTGGATGAAACCACCGCCAGTCTCGACCCCTTGCATCAACAAAAGGTGTTTGAACTGGCGCTAAGCCTGACCCACCAGCGTATTGGTGTATTGGCAGTGGTGCATGATATGAACCTCGCCGCGCAATTCGCCGACCGAGTTTGGATGCTACAAGACGGACTCTTGGTGGCCGATGGAGGCCCTATCCAGACACTGACGCCAGACAGAATCGCACGCGTATTTGGTGGTTTGCAGGTCAGCTGCGACCTCGACAGCGCAACAGGCAGACCATGGATTCGCCCCGTACGTGCGGTAACGCAGCAACGACAAGTGGCCTAGGGCAGTCACATCTCAGTCTGGTGAGCCCGTTAAACCGTCCAGAATGGCACAATCGGCCGAGCTGTCGCCCGGGCACTGTTGCACCAACTCTCGCAACGTGGCTTGCATAGCATGCAGTTCTTTGATCTGGCTTTCAAGGTGGGCCAACCGCTGTTCCGCTACTCGTTTTACCGACGCACTGGCGCGCGCAGGGTTCTGCTGCAGCGTCAGCAAGCTGCGGCTGTCTTCGATACTAAAGCCTAAGGTGCGAGCACGTTGCAGAAATTTTAAGGCCGCCAGGTCACGCGCCCCATAGTCTCGATAACCATTGTCTAAGCGGTGGCTGCTCAGCAAGCCAATGCTTTCGTAATAGCGGATGGTTTTGGCACTCAGGCCGGAAGCTTTTGCAGCGTCACCGATCTTCATCATCAACCTCCCATATAGGTTTCATCTATGGTGAGGCAAGGATAGACCTTATGGCAACCGGAAGGTCAAGGTAGGTCTTAAAAAGGTTGATGGGCGGCCAGGCGACCGCCCATCAGAGTATCACTTACTTCTTGTTCGTGTTGTTCGTGACGCGCAACACTTCCGACAACCCAGCTACCGCACCGCCGATGTTCGACAATTCTGCTGGAATGATCATGGTGTTGTTGGTTTTCGCCAGATTACCAAACTCTTTTACGTACTGCTCTGCAATACGCAAGCTCACTGCCTCCGAGCCGCCTGGTTCTTTGATCGCCAAGGCGATCTTACGAATACCTTCCGCCGTTGCTTCAGCAATCAATTCGATCTCACGAGCCCGACCTTCGGCCTCGTTGATCTGCTTCATTTTCTCACCTTCAGACAGGTTGATGACTTCCTGCTTCTGACCTTCAGACACGTTGATCATCGCCTGGCGCTCGCCTTCTGACTTAGCAATCGCGGCACGACGCTCGCGCTCGGCACGCATTTGCTGTTCCAGGGCGTCTTTGATGCTGGCAGGCAGCTCAATATCAGAAATCTCGTAACGCAGTACTTTAATGCCCCAAGGAGCTGCCGCGTCGTCCAAGGCCTTGACAACTTCTTCGTTGATTTTAGCGCGCTCTTCAAAGGTTTTGTCCAGGTCCGTTTGACCGATCACCGAACGCATGGTGGTCTGGGCCAACTGGGAAGCGGCATAGCGGTAGTCGTTGATGCCATAACTGGCTTTGTGTGAGTCAACCACCTGAATATACATCACGCCGTTGATACCCACTTGGATGTTGTCTTTGGTCACACAAGCCTGGCGCTCAACGTCAATCACTTCTTCTTTCAGCAGCTGCTGATAAGCGACTTTATCAACGAAGGGGATCAGAAAGTGAAAACCTGAATCTAACGTCCGAGAATACTTACCCAGACGCTCAATCACGAAGTTACTTCGCTGCGGCACAATGCGCGCCGACTTCAGGATGATAATAACAACCGCTACGGCAAAGCCGAGCGCTAACACTGAGCCAATATCTATCGTTTCCATTGTGTTTCCTTCCGTTTATGTCGTAAATTTCAGCCTTCTGTTGAAGACCTGTGTACCCGTTTGCTGGAGCTCTCTACGGAGCCTTTCTGCTGACTGTAAGGTTAATGCCTTCATTCGCAATAACCCAAGCGACCTCACCGGCTTTTAAGTCGTCGCTGGACTCCGCGTTCCACGCCACTCCGTTCAAGGTCACACGCCCAGCACCTTGTTCAAAATCTGCCAGAACCGTCACGCGCTCGCCAATATCGCGCTGAAACTGTGTGCTCTGTTCACCCGCGTCTGCTGTGAAGCCGCCAAAAATAGTTTTAAAACGTTTACGTGCCACTATCAGGGATGACAAGCTGACGACCCCAAAAACAATGGCCTGAGCGGTAAAGCTTTCAATAACACCGAAATACAGCAAAACACCGGTCACAATGGCACCGATGCCCAAAAACACCGCCACAATGCTGGTCGCCATCAATTCCGACAAAATCAACAGCACGCCTACTATAATCCAAATCATCGCTGTACCCATATTAAGTCCCTGTTTTCAAGCAATAGGATTGTCAAAGATGGGCACAGCATAGCATGGAAGTGAAGGTGGGGAGAACTGAACCTAGGGAGCAGTTGAGGAATAAAAGTACGGCGGTGCTGACACGAGAGACGACCGGCCCTGCTCCACTGTTTTCACAGCGTTACTCCTTGGAAGGTCCTACGTCTTCTCTGTAAACCAGATAGCAACCACGACCACTGCCCTTGGCTTGATACATGGCTGCATCAGCATTCTTCATCAAGTCTTCAGATGTTTTGTATCCCGCATGCCAGTAAGCAATCCCGATACTGGCACCGGTATTTAAGACCAATCCCTTTATACGCACCGGATCGCTCATGGCTACGATGATACGCTGCGCCACCTCCTCTGCGACGATGTCGTCGTCCAACACCGTCAACAAAACAACGAACTCGTCACCGCCCAAGCGGGCAACCACATCGTGATCACGCACCACGGCCAGCAAGCGCGAACTGACCTCACAAAGCAGATCATCTCCGATATGGTGACCATGGGTGTCATTGATTTCTTTGAATCGATCGATGTCCAGAAACAGCAAGGCCATACCCGCCTTCTTCCGCCGCCGCATAGCAAATTGCTGGGTCAATTGCTGCAAGAAATTTTGCCGGTTCGCCAGCCCCGTTAACGCATCATGATTGGCTTCAAAGTACAGGCGCTCCTCTGCTTTTTTGCGCTGTTCTACTTCGCGCATCAGGCTGGCATTCATTTCACGCAACTCTTGGGTACTTTCAACAATGCGACGCTCCAGCTCATCATGATGCAGGCGTTGCTGCTCGGCGGCCAAGCGGCGCTGAATGGCTACGGCAATATGCTGCGACACAAAATGCAGGATTTCCTTCTCTCGTTGTCCATACACATAATACCCATCGTAAGACTGCACAACGATAACACCCATTACCTCGTTTTCGACGATCAGCGGAGAGCCCAACCAGCTGGTCGCCTGGTGGCCTTTCAATAAGCTGTTGTAGTCACTGGCTCGAATCTCACCCAGCTCCGTCAGTACCTCTGCTCTGTCTTCGTCAATGAGGGTGGTCTCGCCAGTTCGTATAACGTACTCGGACAAGCCTCGGCCCAGTGGTTTGGTAAAGGCGGGCAAACTGTATTGATCGCGATAGAAGGGAAAGGTAAGCAGTGTACGATCTTCACTCAACAAGGCGATGTAGCAATTTTCTGAGTGCATCAAGCCACCCAGCACCCCTTGGATGGCTTCATAAAACTCTGAAGTGTCGGCGCTGTCTGCCGCCAGTTCAGAAATGCGATAAAGCGCCACTTGCAACTCTTGCGCTTCGATCCGATCACGAATTTCACGCTGCAACGACTCGTTGGTGTCTTGTAAAGCTGCGGTGCGCTGCTGCACGGTCGCTTCCAATAATTCACGCTGCCGCACCCGATCAATGGCAATAACGGTGTGCTCGGCGATTTGCTCGAACAACTGCTGATCCGGCTCGGTGTAATGGAATCCGGCATCATAGGTCTGTACGACCATGACACCAATCACCCGATCAGCCCGCCGCAGGGGAACGCCCATCCACTCATGGCTCATGGTTCCGTGTCGGCCTATCTCACCGGCATTGGCTAGCTGTTCATATTCCTGCGGGCCACACAGCAATGGCTTCCCGGTACGCACGACGTACCCCGTGAGCCCGCCGGACAATAAGTCTGATGAGATACTCTCTGAAAACTCGCCGTCTTTTTCATCCGCAAAGTATTCGACACGGTATCGTTCAGTAGTAAGATCGACTGAAGCGACATAAAAATTTACCGCGTGCAGGTGCTGATTGACCACCTCATGTACGGCGGGATAAAAGTCCCTCATGCTTGGTACGCTGCTGGCTAAATCCGCCAAACGAAGCAAGGCGGACTGCACTGCGAAAGCTTGACGATAGCGCTCGAGCAACAGCCGCTGCCGTCGAGAGCGCCGCTGAGCATGCTGCAGTTCTTTGCTATCGTTCGGCAATTCAGCACCTCCAGCAACGACGCCATTATCTTCAGTTAATATTTATATTCTGGCACAGATACCAGAAGCCGTATTGGTCCAAGTACGTCGAGCGACAATAATGGCACTCTAAATCACACAAAACTTACCGATTTGACAACAGCAGGCTGATTTTCGGTTAATCTTATACATACCGAGGCTCCTTAGGGGCCTGATTGAACCAAACTTCGACGCACAAAGAATACACAATATGCCGTCGCAGTGCACAGTGTTCAGAATAACTTTCATCTCGAGTAGGAAATGCAGTTCATGAAAAAACAGCTTGCCGGCATATTGGCCTTATTGCTGATGCTGATTCAAACCGTCATTGGCATGATTCCTTTAATGACCATTGCTTTGTTGAAGCTGATTGTACCTATTAAATCTTTTCGTCGTAGCTGCACGATTGCGGTAATGCGAATTGCCGAAACATGGGCCGAAGTCAACAAGGGCATTTTCGCCTTACTGACTTCCACGCAGTGGGAGGTTAACTGCGACATACCGCTGCGCAAAGATACGTCCTACCTCATCGTGTGCAATCATCAGTCGTGGGTTGATATCCCAGCACTCATTCAGGTATTGAACCGAAAAGTGCCGTTCTACAAGTTTTTTCTTAAGCAAGAGTTGATTTGGGTACCGCTTCTCGGTTTAGCCTGGTGGGCGCTGGATTACCCTTTTATGAAACGGTATTCGAAAGAGCAAATAGCTCGCAAACCAAGTTTGGCCGGTAAAGACATGGAAATTACCCGCAAGGCGTGCGAAAAATTCCGTGGCCTGCCGGTCTCCGTCATAAACTTTGCTGAGGGCACACGCTTTCGACAAGAGAAACACGACCACCAGAACTCTCCATACGATCAACTGCTACGCCCTAAAGCTGGCGGCATTGCCTTTGCTTTGGAGTCACTGGGGACACAGCTGGATGCTATTTTGGACGTTACCATCGTCTACCCGGACGGCATCCCCACATTTTGGGATCTGATGACTAACCGTATCCGCCGGGTGGTCGTTGATATTCAACAAATCGACATACAGCCTGAGTGGTTGACCGGCGGCTATCAAACCAATCCAGAATATCGTGAGCGCTTTCAGCAATGGGTCTCCGACCTATGGCATGAAAAAGACGCCCGTATCAAACATCTGCAGTCCGCAATCAACTGATCAAAGAAGCCCCCTAGAAGCACTAGGGGGTAACTAATTCAATGATCAATCGCGAGTCAAAATCGATGCCGTCTAACACATCACCCCAATAGGCATCTACCAATTGTTGTAGGCGCCCGCTCTGCTCAAGGGCTAGCATCGACTCGCTCAGTATCTGATGGAGTTCCGGGCGCTGCTGCGACACATAAAACGCCTCATCACGGTCGTAGGCCAAAACCAAATTGCGCTCTGCCACCAGCGCAGGATGCTGAACCAGCTCATCGCCGATCTCTTTCACGGAGCGCGATAGGTAATCGAAGTCGCCACGCCCGCGAATCAATTTGTCAAACATCACACTCCATGTACCAGGCTCCTCATAGTATTTGAGGTCATTCGCGGCCCACACCAAGCTATCTATCCAACCTCGACCAAAGCCTACTGTCAAACCCAGCTTCCGGAAAGACTCGAGGTCGGTCACATCATCAAATAACGCCTGATCTTCAGGGCGAATCATGAGTACTCGGTGCCCAATCAAGCCGCTATTGAGGCGCACATCAACCGGCAAGTAGAGCTGGTCGCGCTGCGCATCACGGATCATCCAAAAGACATCGGTTGTACCCGCTTGCAAGTATGCTTGAGCGCGGACTTGCGGCACACTCCCAAGCACACGAATTTCAAATTCATGACCACTGAGGCGAAGCGCTTCCTCCAATACTTGCAAATAGAATATATGCCCTTCCGGTTGCTCGGTGATCGTGACCACGCGCACTGTCAACGTTGAAGCACTGGCAACGGTAACGCACCAACAAGAAAGCAGCATCATAATCCAACGCACAAAGACCATTTTCCGGCGCCCTGAATGTTTTTGATCTAACGTTTATAGTTGAAGCGAACAACAGACACCAGTTTCCGCACCATTTTTCTACCTTTGATCACTCGTTAAAGAGAAAAATTTGTGAAATCCCCAGCGATTACGCTACTCTGGCGCTCCTACTGGGAACACTCCCCAACGTAGAAAATGGAAGTAAATGGAACAACAACTACAGAAGGACGTCACATGACCGACGCACGCTATGATGTGATATTTGAAGGAAAGCTGGTAGACGGCTATGAACTCGAACACGTAAAAACGCAATTCATCGAACTCTTTGCCATCGCCCACGACAAGGCCATCAAATTGTTTTCTGGCCACCGCGCCACCTTAAAAGCCGATGTTGATAACCGTACCGCTGAAAATTATCGCCAGCGACTGGCTGCCATTGGCATGCAGGTCGAATTGGTCGCGAGGGAGAGTTTGAACAGCACTGCAGAACTCAGTTTAGAGCCGTTAGCGGGCGAAGCACACGCCGCAGCGGACGGGTCCGCCATGACGGGAGCACACAGTGCTCAAGCCACCACGAGCACGGGGGCATCTGCCGAGATATCCGCGCGCATCAATAGCACTGCCGAAGCTACAGCCAAGCCCGCCACCCGCGTTAGCCCTTTTCGTTTCCATGGCAGTGGGCGTGAGTACTTTGGCATTTGGATCGTGAATATCCTGCTATCCATTGTGACACTGGGCATCTACTCGGCGTGGGCCAAGGTTCGCAACAAGCAGTATTTCTATGGTAACACTGAAATAGAAGGATCAACGTTCGAATATACGGCAAACCCCGTGCGCATTTTGATTGGCCGTTTGATTGCCGTGGGTTTCTTCATTCTATATGCACTGGCGGAGAATACATCATTGATTTGGGGGCTGATTGCATGGGGTGTTTTCATGGTGTTTATGCCGTGGGCCATTCGTCAGTCTCTGCGCTTCAACGCACGTAACAGTCGTTACCGCAACGTGCCCTTTGTATTCGTGGGCAAAACACTGGACGCCTTTAAGGTGTTTATTGCTTGGCCGATTCTCGGCATGCTGACTCTTGGTTTAGTTTTTCCGCTCGCCATTTTCAAACAGCAGCAATACATCCTAAGTAACCATCAATTTGGTACTACGCCCTTTCATTTCCATGCCACGGCCAGTGACTACTATCGCCTCTTTGGTGTCTTGCTTGGTATGTTAGTGGCTGGCGCTGTATTGATTGGCATTTTGGTGTCGATTGGCAGCGGCTTTACCATTGCGTTGGCTGTACCTGTATGGCTAATGCTCTATCTGAGTCTCTTTGCTTTTTTCAGTGTGCGTATGGCAAACCTGAAATTCACGTACACCACGCTGGGTTTGCATGGCTTCGACCCAGCTTGGGAGTTTGGCTCTTACCTCAAACTGATCACTGTCAACACCCTGTTGACCATGTTGACTCTGGGTATCTATATCCCTTGGGCCAAGGTACGTACAGCGCAGTATGCTGCTGATCATACACAGGCGGTGGTCGAAGGTGATTTGGATGACTTTATTGCTGCCGAAGAAAGCAATGTTTCCGCCTTGGGCGAAGGCATTGGCGACATCTTTGATCTGGATGTAGGGGCTTAATCGTTTTGACGGCTCCTATTTATACTGTCGAGGGGGTGTGGTACGCCACAGGCTCCTCACAGCGTGTTCCTGCGCGTTGTCGTGTCGATTCCCGCGGTGTTTGTCGCTTGGTCAACCAAGAGGGTGACCAGACGCTACTCAATGCACCGCTCGACGACCTTAAGGTTTCATCACGTATAGGCCGCACGGCACGCTACCTGAGCCATCCCGAAGGCAAGTTCGAGACCACTGATAACGACACCATTGACGCCATTGTCGCGGCGCACAACCCGGGCACACGTGCCGGATTGGCGCATCGTTTGGAATCGCACAAGCGCTTCATTTTACTGACGCTCGTCGGGGTAGCGGTATTTGTTTGGGCTTTGGTCATGCACGGCATCCCATGGGGCGCGCGGCAGGTGGCATTTCAAGTGCCTCATGCGGTCACCCAGCAACTTACCCGTGAGACCTTGGCCTTGATGGATCGAGGCGTCTTTAACGAATCGCAACTCAGCTCAACACGCCAAGCAGAGATCATGGCGCACTTTGCACCGACACTCGAACGCTATGGCGACCTTAACTTGCAGGTTGTCTTTCGCGATGGTGGTCGGCTAGGAGCGAATGCCCTCGCATTCCCCGATGGCACCGTGCTATTTACCGACCAACTCATCACCTTGTCCCAACATGATGATGAGCTGCTGGCGATCTTGGCGCACGAAATAGGCCACGTGCATTATCGACACGGCTTACAGTCGGTTATTCGTGGGTCAATCATGGGGATAGCCTGGGTGTTGGTGACCGGTGATACGTCGGCCACTGCTGAGCTTTTGTTGTCAGCACCGCTGATATTCTCTGAGCTGGCGTATTCTCGTAAGTTCGAGTTCGAAGCCGACGCCTTCGCCCGCCATTACCTGCTGGAACGTGGTTTGGACCTGACCCACTTTGAACGCATCATGATGCGTCTCACCTATGGCTCAGGTTGTACTGAACTGGCTCAATGTCTAGAGGCCGAAAAAGAAGACGACCGCATATTGAACCAGTATCTGTCTACCCATCCACCCACACCGGAACGGATCAGGGCTTTTCTGGCCGAGGACTAGAAGTACCTTCTAGCCCCCCACGCTGGCGCGGAACTGGTTAAAGCTGTTTTGCAACTGCGGCAAGGGTACCGCGCCTGGCACGCGCATTACCTGCCCGCTTGGGTTGTGGCGAATGAAGATGCCTGGAGTGCCAGTAACACCGGCACTCTGACCTTCATCCGACATCGCCTGTACGCGCGCAATCATGTTTGGGTCTTCCAGACAACGGGCAGCGGCCTGTACCTCAACACCCACGGCCACCATCAAATCAACCACCGACTGACCTTCAACACCACGCCCACCAGACCGCGTACCGCTGTAGTAGGCATCGGTGTACTGCCAGTAGGCCTGCGCGTCCACTAAGCTGCCCACGCACTCTGCACCCACTGCAGCCATCGTCGACTGCGGATCGTGTGATCGTAACGGGAAGTGCCGATGTGCCCAGTTCAGGCTCGGGTTGTCACGCGCGAACGAAGCGGCTGTGCTGTGGAAGCGCTTGCAGAACGGACATTCAAAGTCTGAATATTCGATCATGCTGAACTCTGCATCAACAGCGCCACGCAAAAAGTCTTCCGCCGGATCGATAGGACGCAAGCGAGCGGCCATTGCCTCTTCACGCTGTGCTTCCGCGCGCACCTGAGCCTGCTGTTGTTCTAAGATGAAATTTTCAATGCCGCGCTGAATGGTACCTTGCAACTGATCTTCCGTCAGACCCAGCTCACGTAACCGCGCATCCACCGCTGCTGGCGACGGTCCAGCCGAACGACTCGACGATAAATCCGCCATGCCCGCCCAATTACCCAGCCCTACAGCGCCCGCCACCAACAGGGCAATCCCTGCAACTACTCCCCACTTAGACAAAACACCTTCTCCCGGTTTGATTCTCATTCATTAAAAACTGCGGTTCCGCAATGCATCACGGGCCCGTTGTTCGGCCTCTCTTTGTAAACGACGACGCTCATCTTCCGCTTGCTGTTCTAAGCGCTTACGTTCATCTTCTGCTTGCTGCTCCAAACGCTGTTGCTCTTCCCGTAACCGCTGCTCGGCGGCACGGCGCTCAGCGTCAAGCTGACTTTCCAGCGTATCAACCCGACCAACCATCTGCCGCTCCAATGCGGCCAAAGTATCGACCACTTCACGCTCGAGATCGTTTTTCTTTTGTTCCCACTCTCGACGCTGCGCCTGCAACTGCGCCAACTCGGCCCGAATAGGTGCTTCAAAAGCTGCCCGGCGTGCCGCAAGCTCCGCCTCAACCTCTCCTTGCCAGCGCGCCAGTTCAGCACTGAACTGCCCGCGAATGGAGGCGCGCAGTTGATCATCTAAATTGGACGACCAATCCATGCGTGGAAACAATCCGGAACCGCTCAGTCGGCTTTCGACGGCAAAGCCGTCTACACTCTCCAGGGCACGTCGCATCACATTACCACTACCCCAACTGGCAGGGATACCAAACTCCGCCGCACCAAACTGCCAAGCCAGATTACCATCCCAGCGTCCCTCACGCCCGGCTGTGACACGCAGGTCGGTACTTGAACGACGCAAGCCAAGCGGATATTCAGGGTTACTCAACTGCCAACCTGAGATCTGCCATTGCCGCACACCCAAATCCAAATCCAGCCGATTGCCGGTGCGCATATCCCACACCATGCTTAACTCCGCGGAGTCAGCCGCATCCAAAACTGTTGAGTTGGCCTCAAGGCGCGCAGGTCGGCCGATCATGGCATGGTTGGTCGACACGTCGGAGAGGCGGGCCCGCCAGTCTCCGGTCGCAGTATAGGCGTTCACCCGCGCATCTTTCAGCCAGAATCGCGGCTGTGGATTGTCCTCAGGGAAAAACACATAGTAGCCTGTCACGGTAGAGCGTCGCGCCGCAGCCGAAGCCTCTGCTGAAGCTCGCCGATGATCCATCAATCGCTGAATCCAAGGTTCGGCCTGAGCGTACCAATACTGACCTTGTGCTAGCCAATCGGACCATTGTTCCCCCATTAATAGACCGACCAATGCCACCTGCGCTTCAGGCGATAGGTTATAGGTCGACAGAATGGCTGCCCAGTCTTCTGCCGGCGCACCGATTAACGCCGCCAAGGCAGCGCGGACTTCGTCTTCACTGCTGTCCAGTGTATTCAGGAACCGGTCGATGGATTGGCGATCTTGCGCCACTGCACGGCTGAGCTGCTGAATCTCTTGTTGTGCGCCCTGCAATGCGGCCAGGCTGTCGAAACTGGTGTTTTGGATAGCGCGTAAACGCGCCCGGTGGCTGGCGAGAGACTCATCGTCTGGTAGGGCCGCCGCGCGTTCAATGATTTGTCTGTTGGCTGTCGACCACGTATCTTGCAACTGGTCACCACGCTCATCGGTCAATAAACCACCATGGCGATTGAGCGCCTCGCGCGGCGAAGGCAGGTCAACCGTATCGGCAGCTCGATCGGCCAGCGACGGCTCTCTTGGTGCGCTAGGGTCAACCGCCGGTTTAGCGCGCACCCGGCCAGGCGTCGCTCGCTCGGTACCGAAACGCAGCCCATCGACAGCTAACGCCTCAATAACTACCTTGCCGGTTAACAGCCCCAGACCATCCATTTGCCACGCGGCTTGCTCAATTTCAAAAGCATTCAAGCGCGGTTGGTTGGGGTCAGTGAAAGCTAACTCCGTTACCACTATCCCCATCGGCCGCCAACTGACATCGGCACTGCCTATGTCCACTTGCGCCCCTTGAATACGTGTCAGTGAACTGACCAGAACCTGTCGAGCAATGGTGTCAGCGAAAAGCCATCCGCCCACCCAGAGCACCCCGACAATCAGTGCGAATGGGATCAAACCTTTCCAGCGAAAAATCTTTGTCATGTTCAACCCCGCCACATGCTTGTCATTCGATTAATCAGGCCTACACTCTTGCCAGTGCGCAGTAGATGGTACTTTTGCAAGCGTGGAATAACATGCAACCGGATGGATGGAATAAGCGCATGAGCAGCGACCGCTACTGGCACCAAAAGCACCAACACCAGTAACCAGCTGCCCAACGTCAGGGTGTGATGTAAGCGAGCAATCTGCCATACCCGATATTGATACAAGGAAGTCCAAAATTCCTGCAGGCCTGGGTGCAGCAACAGCCACTCACCAATGCCGTGCGCCAATGGGTTGGTCAGTAAAGACACCAGCGCAAACAACGCCCACCCCGCCATAGCGGCCGCAATGTTGACCCGCAATATGAGCAGCAATAAAAGCACAAAGAAACTGATTAACCAGAATGGGGTTAATCCCAGCATCATACCGAGACTGAACCCCCACGCGAGCTGCCACGGGCCAGCCTCGGACTGAATCGCTTTTAAAAGCTTCGTTATTGGACCCAGCATCGACGCACTCCTTTTACGACCATATGAATGATGCTGTGCAGTATACCTAATTTGCGCAGCGCCTCCTTGGGTAAATTAATGGATTTTCACTGCTATACAGTCTGCCCTTTTCTCACCCCTAAATTACAATGCGTTTGATCATCATTCCTATTTACAACGATAACGATTCTCATTACACTTGCTAACAACTCACCAATGACGCCGGTAAAACAGCGTCGAACCAAGCTCAGAAACAGGAGTTTCACGCATGCGTAAATCATGGCTTGCCGCCGCAACCCTCTCCGCTTCACTGGTCTCAGGCATTGCTGCCGCCAATGAGCTCACCTTGTATTCCGGCCGAGGGGAATCTTTTGTTCAGCCTATCGTCAATCAGTTTGAACGTGATACCGGCATCAAGGTCAATGTTCGCTATGGCGATACCGCACAGTTGGCCTTGTTGCTGCAAGAAGAAGGAACCCGCACCCGAGCCGACCTATATTGGGGTCAAGACGCTGGCGCCATGGGCTCTCTGGCAAAAGATGGTTTGTTGGCCACACTGCCCAGCCGAGTGTATGACGATCTGCCCGCCATCTACACCAGTCGCACAGGCCAGTGGGTTGCTGCCAGTGGCCGAGCGCGCGTACTAACATATTCCACCGAGCGCGTTAATGCGGCTGACTTACCATCGTCGGTGTTTGAACTGACCGATCCAAAATATAAGGGCCGCCTAGCTGTGCCTCCCACCAACGGCGGATTCCAAGCCTTTGTGACGGCTATGCGCGTACAGCATGGTGATGAGCGCACTCTGGAATGGCTGAAAGGCATCAGGGCAAATGAGCCTGTAATCTTTCGCAACAACACCACTTCTGTTCAGGGCATTGCTGATGGGGATGTAGATTTCGCAATCGTAAATAGTTATTATTTACCGCGTTTTGTTAACGCTGACCCTAACTACCCCGTAGCTCAAACGTTCTTTGCCGCTGGCGACATTGGCAATCTGGTGAACGTGGCTGGTATCGGCGTTTTAGCACCCAGCCGTAACAAAGACAATGCGGTGCGTTTTATCGAATATTTGTTGTCTCAGTCTGCACAGCAATATTTCACATCTGTCATCAATGAATACCCTGTTACACCGGGTGTCATCAGTAATCCTGTGTTGACTGACTTGAGTGAACTGCTGGTCTTGGCGCCAGAAATTGACCTCGATGAACTGGCCGATTTGCCCGGCACATTGCGCCTCTTGCGCGATGCTGGACTGATGTAATAACAAGCCTCGTAGCCCACCCATCACCTTTTATGTGGGCTACGACGCATTAACCTTCACAAGGTAACGATGACCAGCAGTTTGGCTCTACTCACAGGTTCAACCACGCGCCGACGTCCCACGTTATGGGTCTTAGTTCCGGCGATCGTCGTCACCCTGTGCATGCTTATTCCCGTGGTATACCTATTCGTTCGGGCGGCCCAAGCCGACGTCGCAGAAGCGCTCGATCTTATTCTACGCCAACGTAACCTAGACCTTTTACGCAACACCCTCGCTTTGACCTTTGGCGTACTGGCATTTACCACGCTGATGGCACTGCCCATGGCGTGGCTGGTTACCCGCACCGACTTACGTTGGCGTCGTATCGTTACGGTACTTGCCGTGGTTCCGTTAGCAGTCCCCGGTTATGTGATGGCCTATGCGCTGCTCGGTATTGGTGGTAACTACGGCGCACTGGCTCGCCTCTTTAATATCTACATTTCTAACATTCATGGCTATTGGGGTGCCGTTGCGGCCTTGTCGCTGTATACCTACCCGTACATATTCTTGAACGTGCGCAGTGCATTACTCGGCTTAGACAGCGATTTGGAAGAAAGCGCGCGCAGTCTTGGTTATGGCCGTTTGGCCATTGCCCGCCATATACTCCTGCCTCACCTGACGCCAGCACTACTGGCTGGCTACCTCGTCGTCGGCTTATACGTGTTAGGGGACTTCGGTGCGGTCGCGTTGATGCGCTACGAAGCCTTCAGTTACGCGATATTTAACCAATACTCTGGGGCCTTTGACCGCATTTACGCCGCATGGCTGTCTATAATGCTACTGGCTTTAGCCATGTCGTTCGTGTTCATGGAAGTTCTGCTGGTCAAACGTCGTCGACTCAACAGTGTTGGCAGTGGTTCGCAGCGCCCAGCGCCGCGGGCCAAACTGGGTAAGTTAGCGCCGCTGGCATGGCTTTATGTGACTGTCGTCGTATTGCTGTCGGTTGGTTTACCCGTCGCTATGCTGTCCTATTGGTTGTTGCTTTCGCCGCCGGACCTGAGTGTTTTTCAGCAGGTGCCCATGACCTTCTTACGCTCTGCTAGCGCTGCTCTGCCCGCCGCAGTACTTGCTGCTGCGATGGCGCTGCCCATTTGTTATCTGTCCATACGCCACCCATCGCGCTTATCGCGTTTTATGGAGCGCACCGTCTACATTGGCTATGCCCTGCCCCCACTGACGCTCGCGCTGGCCATGGTTTTCTTCGCACTGCATACCGCATTCTTTTTGTACCAAACGTTGGCGTTGCTGATCTTTTCTTGGGCACTGGCCACTCTTGCGCTAGCGACAGGCCCTATCCGAAGTGCGCTGATCCAGTCACGCCCCAATCTTGAAGAAGCTGCGAACGCACTGGGCTATTCGCCGGCTGCCACCTTCTTCCACGTGTTGTTGCCGCGGCTAAAGCAAGGTATCTTGGCCGCCATCGCCCTAGTATTTTTGTTTTGCATGAAAGAGCTGCCCATTACTTTCTTGCTGGCGCCTACGGGGTTTAACACGCTAGCGGTAACTGTGTTCTCTCGTACCTCGGAAGGCATGATGGCGGAAGCCGCGCCGTTCGCCGCCGCGATAGTTTTGTTTTCCAGCCTATCAGTGGGTATGATCTTGCATCGTGAGAAAAACCTATGAATGCTCAACTGAAGACAGTCACTCCCATGCCCGCCAATGCAGTCGCAGATCTCACCGCTCAAGGTGTTGAACAAATTCGCATTACCCATCTGAGCAAGCAATACGCTGGCACGGACGTACCGGCTGTATCCGATCTATCATTTGAGCTTTATAAGGGTGAAATCCTGGCGCTACTGGGTCCCAGTGGTTGCGGCAAAACCACCACCCTTCGGCTGATCGCTGGTTTCGAGCAGCCCGATCAAGGCACTATTCATTTGCACGGCGAAGACGTAACGGCTTTACCGCCCCAGCAGCGGCGTATTGGTATTGTCTTTCAGGACTACGCGCTCTTTCCCCACATGACCGTAGAGCAAAATATCTGCTTCGGCATGCGTCAACTGACCAAGAAGCTGCGTCCGGCGCGTGCAGCCGAATGGATGGACTTAATGAATCTGAATTCGCTAGGCAAACGCTATCCGCATGAGCTGTCGGGCGGACAGCAGCAGCGTGTGGCCTTGGCACGCACCTTGGCCGCCGAGCCAGATTTAGTACTGCTGGATGAACCTTTTTCAAACCTGGATGCCTCACTTCGAGAAAGCACGCGCAATGAAATGCGCCGCCTGTTCAAGAAGGCAGGCACTACGGCCATTCTGGTCACCCACGATCAAGCTGAGGCCTTGTCATTTGCCGACAAAGTGGGAGTTATGGCGGGTGGCACCTTACGCCAACTTGACAGCCCACAGAATATCTATCAGCGTCCAGACAATGCATTTGTCGCTGAGTTTCTAGGCCACACAAATTTGTTGGACGTCGAAGCGAGTGGCCATACTGCTCAGTCCGCACTCGGGGAGATCGAACTGCACAGTGCTGCCCAAGGGCTGGTCGTCGTATCCTTGCGCCCCGAGCACATGCATTTGGAGCCCAGCACTGAACCAGCACCGAACACCTGCACCGTAATCAGCCGCGAGTTTCGCGGACACGACTATTTTTACGTAGTGCATGCGCAAGGCCGAGATTACAAGGTACTGGCACCCTTCGACTGCAATCTCGCCCTGGGTGAGAAAGCACTGTTAACGGCACGCCAACCCGCCGTTGTTTTAAATCCGACGCCTTAACGAACGGATTTGCGCCAGAACATTGGTCAGCACTGATCTACGCTGCTATTCTGAGAATGAAGCTTTGGTTTCTTTACCTTGGACAGCTGGAAGTCGCCCATGGCCGAACTACCTACTATGCGCAGATTTCGTTCTAGCATAACCACCCGATTAGCGCTCATGCTGTTGGCGCTAAGCACCCTATTCACGCTATTTCTGGTAACGCAGCAAACACGGGCTTTTTATCAAGCACAATTTACTGCGCTCGAGGAGGCAGTTAACAGCGTCTTCTTGGTAAGTCAGCCAGGTGTCGAACGAGCCTTATGGGACCTCGATACTGTAGCTCTGGAAGCACTGCTGGCTGGCATTGTCGCCGTGCCCTATGTCGAACATGTTGACCTGACCGGTAACGATGGCATAACGCACGTTGCCGGCTCAATAGTTTCTAACGCATATGGCATCGCGGAGTACAGTCTGTCTTGGGAAGGTAGAAATATTGGTAGTATTGCCCTCACGTTTCCGTTGGATCAAATAGCCGCTGACACGCGCCGCCACCTTGTCACATTAATCACCAGCAATGCAGCGCAGATCATCTCCTTAGCCATTATCATGCTGATTCTGGTGCAGTTACTAATATCTCGTCACTTGATAGAACTGGCGCGTCAAACCAATTCGTCGGCACTGCATCGACGACGGGAGCCTTTCGCTCTGAACCGTCACCAATATCGGCATGACGAGCTCGATGCCGTTGCCGATGCCTTGGAGACGTTGCGCAAACAAGTCCGCCAAGACATGTCCCGGCGCCGCAAAGCGGAAAAGAAACTACAAAGTTACCAGCGCCATCTCGAGGCCTTGGTGCAGGAGAGTGATCGCAGTCTGTCAGAACTGACGCAGATCGATGATTTTATGGCCGATATCAGCATGGCCTTCTTGCAAGGACACCCCGACGAACACAGCATGACCCTGCAAAGTGTCTTGGCCGAAGCTGGCCAAGCACTTGATGTCGATCGTTTGGTGGTCTATCGAAACGAACAACAGTGCTTTCGCGTTGTCGCCTATTGGACGGCGGCGAATGTTGACATTCCACCACCTAAAGACCGCCCCATCGGCCAATTTCACGGCAACAATGACCTTCACCAGCGAATGGTTCATCGCGAATTGATCAGCTACGACGACCTTTCGCAAGCGGCCCAAAACAACGACCACGCTGCCGCCCTGTTGCGTGATATGGGCCCAAAGTCAGTCGCCATGATTTCCATGCTGCAACAGGGTGATGTCTATGGTTTGGTTACAGCATCTTACTGGAGAGGCTCTCACCACTGGACGCCTCACCAGCATTTGTTACTGACCCGTTTCGCAGACGTCATCAACCCAGTGATGGTACAAAATGAATACGTCGAAGAGTTACGCTCGATGCAACATAGGCTAATGGACGCCAACAGTACCCTCAGTGTATTGGCATCCACAGACGACCTCACCGGGTTGGCAAACCGTCGCGCCCTATATGACCACCTAGCGATGATTTTGCAACGTGCAGCGCAGCCCGTCGGCATTTTGCTGCTCGACATTGACCATTTCAAACCGTATAACGACCACTATGGGCATTTGGCCGGCGATGAGGTATTGCGGCGCATGGGTGCTCACCTCACAAGTCGAATGCGCCAGCAGGATGACCTAGCCAATCGGTTTGGTGGTGAAGAATTCGCTTGCGTGGTACAGGTAAAGAACCGAGAAGAGCTAAAAATTCTTGCCGAGCGCTTGAATAAAAGCGTGCAAGACATGGGCATTGCGCATGGATATTCACCCACAGCGGATGTCATTACTGTGAGTATTGGTGCGGTATACCATGAGCACAACACCAACATGGTGATCAACGATTTACTGAACCTCGCCGACCAAGCCCTTTATCAAGCCAAAAACGCCGGGCGCAATCAGGTGTGCTTGGTCATAAGCGACGCCAGCGCGGAGGATTGACAGAAACTCAGCGACATACCGGGCATGCGGGGTCCACGCGCAAACGCAAAGTGGTCCAAGTGCCTTGCTTAGCGTCATAGAGTTGCAGTCGCCCAACCAAGGGCTCCCCCACACCCACGATCAACTTCAACGCCTCCATGGCCATACTGGTGCCGATAACCCCTACCAAGGGCGCAACCACCCCGGTTTCTGCGCAGTTCAACGCTGTATCGCTGGTGTCGGGATACAAACAGAGCAAGCAAGGCGAGTCTTCGCGCCGCGGGTCAAAAACACTGATCTGCCCTTCCCAGGCAATAGCTGCGGCCGACACCAAGGGCACGCCTGCTTCCCAACAGGCGCGGTTAGCTGCCTGCCGACTGGAAAAATTGTCGGTTCCGGCCAGCACCACATCGGCCTGACGCACTTCTGCCAGCAAGGCTGCATCATCCAAAACACCCTGCAGCGCGGTTACCTGTACGTCCGGATTCAGCGCCAACAGCGTTTGCTTGGCGGACTCGACCTTCGACATGCCGATCGCATCGGTACGATGCACGATTTGCCGCTGCAGATTGGATACATCGACCTCATCAGGATCACTCAGAACCAAATGCCCCACGCCTGCTGCCGCCAGATAAAGCGCAACCGGGCTACCCAAACCACCCAAGCCCAAAATAAGCACGCGACTGGCCTGAAGCTTTTCTTGGCCGACGATATCGATCTCCGGTAGAAAAATTTGCCGTGAATAACGCAGGAGCTGAGTATCGCTGAGCATTTTAAGAGTCCAAGCAAAGGCCGATCGAAAAAACAGGACTGCACGATGATGTCGAGCGTTAGCGTTAGAGTCAACTCTAATACCCACAAGAAGGGTTGGTTTCCCACCACATTCCATCTATGCTCAGAAAACACCACCTAACGTTTCCAACAAGGTCGCCATGATTGAGCAAGCATTATTGGATCAGACCCGAGTACTGTCGGATCGTCTGATTGCGTTACAGACCCCTATTCGCATATTGGATGCCATCAACTGGGATCGCAAAACCAAAGAAGAGTTCTTTCGCCAGAAGGCACAAAAGAACCCGGCGATCGACCAAAGTTACTATGCACAGCGTGACCTAGGGTTTAACCCGGCTGAACTGCGCCAGGCTTTCTCTGATCTGCAACGTGACATCGTCCGTCAATTGGGTCAATTGAGTCCCATCACGCAGTTTATGAGCAAAATGTGCCGCGAATATCGAGATGTCATTCGCATGCTGGAAGCGCGTGGCACGCCGGATTTTCATAACCTGTCGGTTGAATTGTTCGGCCATCCACGTGACGTTTTTCACGCCGGAGAGCCTTCTTTGTCGGAATTGGCAGTGATGCTGCAGCAGCCTCTGGCCAACTTACTCGGCGCTGATGTTTTACCGGAAGAAAGCCGCGACATTCCGGCTGCCGAAGCCGTGGAAAAACTAAAAAAACAACTCGATGTCAGCATGGCCGGTGTCGGAGTGCAGGTAATGATTTCTGACGGTATCGTCAGCGATGCCGCAGCGGGCAGCGACCGAATTAAACTGAACCAAGACGTCATGTTTTCACAGCGCGAACTGGATATTTTGGAAGCACATGAGGGCTGGGTTCATGTCGGCACGACGCAAAACGGCCTCGCTCAACCCTATTTAACCTGCCTCAGCAAGGGAACACCCAGCGCCACGGTTACCCAGGAAGGCTTAGCCGTTTTGACGGAAATTATCACCCTTAAGTCGACCCCGCGCCGTCTCTCGAAGCTGGTCAATCGTATTCTCGCCGTCACTCAAGCGATTGACGGTGCTGAGTTCGTCGATGTCTATCGCCATTGCCTGGAACTGGGCATGTCAGAAGACGAAAGCTACACCCTGGCACAGCGGGTCTTTCGTGGCAGCACCCCCACGGGCCTGCCCTTCACCAAGGACCTCGCTTACATCAAGGGCTTTGTCTTGGTGTACAACCTGATTCGCGTGGCCATCCAGTTGGGACGGATTGATCGCTTGCACTTACTGCTGGTCGGCAAGCTGTCCATTGATGAGTTCCGTTTGGTATCCGAGCTGCACGACCTCGGCGTGATTACATCACCGCAATTTGTGCCGCCGCACTTTAAAGACTTGCGTGGTTTGGCGACCTGGCTCAGTTTCGGTCGATTTATCGGTAATCTGTCGTTTGATCAGTTGGAAAACGACTACCGCCCGTTGTTTATTTAGGCCGAGGAATTCGGAGTATGCCGCAAAGCGCGCATTGACGGCCTGCCGTTGAGCGCTGGCGGCATACCCCGAAAGCCCGCACCGTCAAAGCAATGTCGCTACTTCGACGTATGACGATACGCCCCGTCCCAATCACTGGGCAACTCTTGCGTGCGCAGATCCGCTATGCGCCCTAAGTACACCATATAGAGTTTGGCGCGTTGCGGTGAAGACGTGGTTAGCAAGGCGGCAAAGGCGTCAGAAGCCGCTTGCCAATCTCGTTGCAGGTACTGCTGATAAGCAGCGTTGTAGCGGTCCATCTCAGCCTGCAACTCATCACTCTGCTCCCCTTTACGGCACAGCGGCTCATAGCATTCAATGGGTTCTTCCTTCCCTTTCACCATGATTTTGTCGACAAAACGAAAGAAGTAGTTCGGGCATTGCGCATAGGTATCTGGCCCAACCAGAATCTTCACACCATAAAACTTCGTCAGGCTTTCCAAGCGCGACCCTAAGTTCACGGCGTCGCCAAGAACCGTATAGGAACGGCGATATTCCGAGCCCATGTCACCGACGTTCATGGAACCGGTATTCAAGCCAATACCAATTTCCACCGCAGGCAAACCATCGGCCACGAATTCACTTTGCAGCTCCTCCGTTTTATTGATCATATCAATGGCTGCTTCTAAGGCATGCTCGGCGTGCTGCGGGTCGTCCAATGGCGCCCCCCAAAAAGCCATTACCATGTCACCAACGTACTTATCGATGGTGCCGCTGCGGTTAAATATAATGCCAGTGATGGGCGTAAAATAGCGATTCAACAAGCCTTTAAGTTGTGTTGCACTCAACTGCTCGGAAATGCTGGTAAAACTGCGAATGTCAGAAAAGAGCACCGTTAGCTCTTTGTTGGCGCCTTCAAAGCTGATGGAATCGGGATCATTCAGCATGATGTCGATGTATTCCGACGGTACGTATTGGCCGAACATCGAGCGTACTTCCTGGCGCGACGCACGCTCACGCAAAAACCCTTCCAACATATTGAAGGAACCCAATACGAGAATCAGCACCAATACGTTGGCAACGGGGATATTCACATAATGAACATGCCACGCGTACACATTCCCGGCAATGACGGCAACCAAGCACACCGCTGTCGTGCCCAACAAGGTCAGCGGCCCAAAGCGACGAAACCACAAACTGAACAATAGCCCTAAAACGATCATCAGCAACGCGGTGTAGGCGTAGCTGTTGTGCAACTGGTAGGGAATCTGATTGGTCAACAAGCCATTGATTACGTTGGCATGCACCTCAACTCCGGGGTAGTTCGGTTCCAGCGGGGTCGACCGCAAATCGAGTAGGCCGATAGAGGACGTTCCTACCAGCACAATGGCTCCTTCGAGTTGCCGACGCTCTTCATCGGTCAGAGTATCGTTCAGCACATCCGTCGCTGACACGTAGGTGAAGGTGCGCTGTCGGCCGGCGTACGGCACAAAGACGGCACCAAAATAGTCCGTACGCACACGGTGTGGCGTACCGTCAGCGGGAATTTGCACCCACTCAAAGACCTTTCGATTACCGGGGCCATCGGCAATGTGATAGACCGCCTCTTCCATGCCCATGACGTAGTAGTTGTACACACTCGACAAGGCCAAACTGGAGTACAGTGCGCCATCGTAATACTGCATCAAGGGTACGCGACGAATAACGCCGTCTAAATCCGGTAGCGGATTAATCAACCCACCGGAATGCGCGGCATCTTGCAGAATTTTCAGGTTACCCACATAGCCACCAGCGCGAATCGCGGTCAAGGCCTGCGCATCCTCCGGCGACAACACGCCAACCGGCGGCGGTAATGTTCCGACACGCGTATCATCACCTGGGTAAAACACATAACCCAACACAGCGTTAGCGTCGGCAACCGACTCAGCGAACAAGCGGTCATAATCCGTTTCTTCTTCAAAACCCGCCAGCATAGCGGCGGCATCCGGGTCAGAGCGTGCGACCACCTGCGCCATTTCCAAGGCTAAGTTACGCTCCGGTTCTGAGAAGAAGACGTCGTACGTAATGGTGTATACGCCAGCGTCCAATAACCCGTTGTTCAGATCCACCAATCTCAGCCGCGACCATGGCCAACGGCCTTCGGCCGCCAAGCTGCGCTCATCGATATCCAGAATAATAATCGGTGGGTCTTCACTGGGCTTAGGCTTGGGCAACAGCTTGAGGCGCGTGTCGTAGTAGATGTATTCCAATCGCTCGATCAGCTCGGGCAGATAACTCGGCTGATTGCGCCGTGCCTCCTCGGCGACCAAGAAGAACGTCAGCATCAGGGACACCCCAACGCCCCACCACTTCTTTATGCCTCGCACAAAGGTAGCACGCAGACTGCGCAAACGTTCTGGCCACCTCTTTTCCGGTTTAGGTTCTGCACTGGGGTCATCATTGGCAAGTGTCACGGCTAGGCATCCTGTCATTCGCTTTCCGCAGTATACACCATGCATGCAGAGTGCACAGAACTGGCCCGCGCCAAGCAGCACAGTGGTTCCGCTGCAATTCCTTGTGTACACTTCAAAAAAGGAAAACAACGTATCGAGAACGACTATGGCGGTAAAAAGTGTGGCGCTGGTAGCGCACGACAATAAAAAAGAAGAGTTGACGCAATGGGTGGCCGACAACAACACGCGCTTCTCGCCGCTCAAGCTCTATGCCACTGGCACCACGGGCCGCTTATTGGGAGAGCGCCTGAAGCGCGACGACATCACCGTTCTGTTAAGTGGCCCATTGGGTGGCGACCAACAAATCGGCGCCTTGATCGCGGAAGGAAAGATAGACCTGCTGGTGTTTTTCTGGGACCCCTTAGAGCCCCAGCCACACGACCCTGACATCAAAGCCTTGTTGCGTATTGCCGCCCTGTGGAATATTCCGGTGGCCTGCAATCGCGCCACGGCGGAATTCATTCTGACCTCAGCGTACATGACGGACGACCAGCACCGCCCCGAGAAGCCCGATTTTTCCTATTACACGGGTCGTAAAGTTTAATGAAAGAGTTTAAAAACCTCAGAGGCTAAAAGCTGGCTAGGCAAAAATGTCCGAGAAAGCGCAGTTTACTAGGCGTAAATATTCGCTGCGCTCCCCCTCCGGGCCGACCCATGGTCGTTCTGGCAAGCCAGTGAGCATTTTGAGGCCATTTTTAACAACGCCAGCTTGAGAAAGGGGGGTTTTTAAACTTTTCCTAAAGTTTAAAGTATCGGGCGAGGCTTACATCGGCCAAGGTAGGAAACACCTCATCCGCCTCGCGCAACAACTCGGCGTTACCGATACCAATGGCGTACATACCCGCCTGACGAATGGAGGTAACGCCTGCCGGAGCATCTTCAAAGCCCACACAGTTGGCGGGTGCAATGCCAATGCCTACGGCGGCTTTTAAGAATATCTCTGGGTCTGGCTTACCGTTCGTCACGGTGGCGGCGTCCACTACGAAGTCAAACTCATCCAACACACCCAAGGCTTTCAAGACCGGCAAAGCATTTTTGCTCGCCGACGCCAGGCCAATGGGAATCCCCGCTGCGCGCAGCGTACGCAGCACTTCACCGGCACCGGGTAACATATCCGCTGGGGTCAGGCTGGCAATAAGGTCAACATAGTAGCCGTTTTTACGCGCCGCCAAGGCTTCTTGCTCTGGTGCACTGTATTGCCGATCGGCGTATTCCAACACAATGCGCAGAGACGCCATGCGATCAACACCCTTCACTCGGTCATCAACTTCATGCGGAATATCAAAGCCTTCTTCCAGCGCCAGGCGTTGCCACGCCAGAAAGTGGAAGCGCGCGGTGTCGGCAATAACGCCATCGAGGTCAAACACTGCACCGGTAAAACGTGGCTCAGTCATTATTAATGCTCCTAAAAGTGGGATCAGGCAACCAATGGCAAGGTGACGTTTGGGTTTCGCGCGCTCAAAGTCGTCGAAACGTCACCTTGGCTGAACAGCAATTGATCGCCTTTAATCAGTTCGTAGCGCGCCTGCTGAGCGTCAATCTCGATCTTCAGCAAGGCGCCTTGGTAGTTGAGGTGAAACGCGCACTCGGTCATGCCAGCGGGCAAACTCGGCGCAAAATGCAGCAACCCGTGCTTAACCCGCATACCGGCAAAACCCTGCACCACACACAGCCAGGCACCGCCCATGCAGGCGGTATGAATGCCGTGCTGCGTATTGCCATGATGGTTGTCGAGATCCATGCGCGTGACATCGGAAAAGTAGTGCAGCGCCTTGTCGGCGTAACCTACCTCATTAGCAATGATGCTGTGGATACAAGCCGACAAGGTAGAGTCGTGCGTGGTAATGCCTTCGTAGTAGTCGAAATTGCGCTTCTTCTGCTCCAGCGTAAACTGGTCGCTGAGCAACAGCATCGCCAACACCGTATCCGCTTGCTTACACACCTGATGCCGATAGATCACCAACGGATGATAGTGCAGCAGCAACGGGAAGTTCTCGGCAGGTGTGCTGGCGATGTCCCACCGTTTCTTATTGAAGAAGCTGTCATCCTGCATGTGAATGCCCGTGGCGGCATCTACCGGCAAATACATACGTTCAGCCGCCTGCTGCCACAGCGCTGGCTCACTGGTGTCCAACTCAAGACGTTGCTGCAAGTCACGCCAGGCTTCCGGATAGTGCTCTTGCATCCACACCGTCAATTCAAACGCATAGTGCAGGTGGGTGCGCGCCATGGCATTGGTGAAAAAGTTATTGTTCACACAGGCGGTGTATTCGTCAGGACCGGTTACTTCGTTGATGCAGAATTGATCATCCAAACGTGGATTGAAAAAGCCGATCGACATCCACATACGGGCACTTTCCAACACCACTTCAACGCCAGCATCGCGCATAAACTCATGGTCGCCCGTGGCTTGGTGGTATTGCTTCACCGCATAGGCAACATCGGCATTGATATGATATTGCGCTGTGCCCGCGGGGTAGTAAGCCGAGCACTCCTCACCCCCAATGGTACGCCACGGAAACAAACACCCTTTATCAATGGCCAGATCACGCGCGCGCCGCCGCGCGGCGTCCAGCAGGTTATAGCGGTATTGCAACAGATTCTTCGCCAAGTCCGGCTGGGTAAAGAGGAAAAACGGCAGGATATAGATCTCCGTGTCCCAGAAATAATGCCCGTCGTAACCGTGCCCGGTCAGACCCTTAGCCGCAATATTGTTAAAGCCGTCGCGCCCCAGTGACTGAAAAAGATGAAACAGATTAAAGCGCATACCCTGTTGCAGTGCAGCATTGCCACCGATGACGATGTCAGAGGTAGCCCAAAAGTCATCCATGATGTTCTGCTGTGCCTTCGCCATCTCAGCAAAGCTCAGCGCACGGCACCGTTGCAGCTCTGGCAATAGGCTGGACTCAGGTGCCGCCAAGCTGCCTTCACGCCCGGCAGCATAGACCACATGCTTGGTCAGCTCCGCAGTTTCACCGGCGGACAGGTCAATATTGAAACGCACACCCGCTTGATGATCGGATGCAATGGCAGAACTGCGCACTGCCGAAGGGGCCGTGATGGAATGCGCCATGGCTGCCGAAATGTAAAACCCAGTGCTGCGCAAACGGTACACCAAGTGCGCAGTTGTATCGTCTGCGGCGCTGGCCACCGGCTGAATATCCTCGACGCTAACGCCAGCACCAACACGAGGGTCGTCGGTTTTGTGCAACACTGGCGGCAAGCTGTTGAGCAACGACACCACACTGACCGTACCCGCAAAATCCACCGCCTTAATAGCATAAGACAGCATCACCAGACGTCGCTCGTGCAAAGACACCAAGCGTTGCGTATTAATTTCCAGCGTTTTCCCGGCGGGTGAACGCCACAGCGTCCGCCGTGTTAACACCCCGGTGTTCATGGCCAGCGTACGCTCGGATTCCAACACCTCACCTTGCGCGAAATCCACCGGCACGTCATCAATCAGCACCTGCAAATACGTCGGATTAGGTGCTGACGCGATGGATTCATTATTGCGCGCAAAACCATAGGCGCTTTCGCCATAGGCAATGGGCTCTGAGGAATAAATACCGTTCAGAAAGCAACCCGCTTCCTGATCATGTCCCACCAAACCTTCTTCCAAGGTACCGCGCACACCGATGAATCCGTTCGCCTGAGCAAAAAGACTGGCGTTCAGCCCATAGTGCTCGGCACTCAAACCGGTTTCTGTGATCTGCCACGGGTGCTCGCCGAGTCGACGTGAATCCAAAGAAGGGTGACGGGACATAATAGTGCCTTACATAGGTTGCCAAAATGTGGAGGGAGCGCACAAAGCGTTAACGCTCGCGCCAAACCTGTTGCAATAAGTGTAGTCGTCAGCGCTCCAAGGAGGACAAGTGTAGTCATTATGCAATCGATTGCAATCTTGATTTATTTGTCCATAATGCCATTTTCCATCAGCGCCAAATAATTAACATTATGCCCAAATCACTCATCAGCGGCGTTTCAATGGCCGATGTCGCCCGGCACGCTGGAGTGTCAGAGTCTACGGTATCACGTGCCCTGAACAACAACCCGGCGATTAAATTGGCAACCCGCCAGCGCATTCAGCAGATCGCCCAAACCCTGGGCTACAAACCCAACATCGGTGCGCGCAACCTCCGCCTGCAACGAAGCCACATTGTGGCCGTGGTTATCAATCATGATGGCGCAACAACGCAAAGCCTGGCCGACCCGTTCATGACCACCATCACCGCAGCCATCGCCGATGCCTTAAATGAGCGCAACTACGGCTTACTGCTCGCCAGCTCGAACCTACAACCCGGCACCTGGTACGAACACCTGCTGCATAATGGCCGCGCCGATGGCCTTATTGTTATCGGTCGCGGCACTGACGACGCGCGCTTCGCCGACCTATTGGCCGCTGATGCGCCCTTTGTGGTTTGGGGGCAAGCCGATAGTGACACCGCCTACACCTGTATCGGCAGCGATAACTTTATGGGCGGGCAACAAGCCGCGCAGCAATTGCTGTTGTCCGGCCGCTCACGCCCGCAATTTCTCGGCAACATACAGCATGCTGAAATCAGGCAGCGATATGCGGGTTATCAGCACGCTTTTCGCCAAGCTCACATTGCGGTGCCACCACCGATATCGACGCACGGTTTTGCCCCCGAGCATGGCTATAAAGCCCTAAAACACTGGCTGGCGCGGCATGAAGACTCGTGCGATGGTCTGTTTGCCGCCAGCGACAACCTAGGACTAGGCGCGCTGCAGGCACTCCATGAAGCGAGCTTTCAGATACCCGGTGATTTGGCCGTTGTCGGCTTTGATGACATCGACATGGCGGCTGTTAGCATCCCGCCTCTAACCACTATCCATCAAGAGATCAAGCAAGGCGGTAAAAGGCTGGTCAATGCGCTGATGGACAAGCTCGCAGGACACAAAGCAGACTCCTGTTTGATCCCTACTCGGGTCGTTATACGTCAATCTTCGTGCCACATTGGCAATAGACCGCCAATTAATGACTTATAAGAACTATTGAAAACCTATAACAATCCATTAATTACTTTTAGTCACCTTTAAAATCTATCATCCCCGATAACTTTATCTTGTCATCAAAAAGTCATAGTTTCGTCGGATAGTAAATTGAACAAGCATTCAATCTACTGACCTAAGAAATGGAGCCGCAACAATGACAATTTCAAGACGTAAATTTCTCAAAGGTACGGCCGCCGCAGGTGCACTTGCTGCCAGTCCGTTCTACATCAACAGTGCATTGGCACAGAGTCGCGAACTGCGCATTTACGCGTGGGCAGGTTACATCACCAACGAAATGCTGGATGATTTCCGGGCTAAAACCGGCATCAACGCCACGTTTACGCCCTACGGCACCAACGACGAGTTATTGAACTCGTTGCGCGCCACTGATGGCAGTGGTTTTGACATCATCATGCCGACCGTCGACCGGGTACCAGGTTACCTCGATTTCGATCTGATTCAGCCCCTAGACGAAAGCCGCATCAACTGGGACGGCGCCCTGGAAAGCGCAATCACCGGTTCAGAAGTCGGTGGTGTCGTCGGTGGCAAGCGCTACTTCGCGCCATCTGACTGGGGCACTGAGGCCATTGCCTACAACACCGAGTGGACCAACATCAACCGCGACACCTTAAGCTACGGCGACCTGTGGAAGCCTGAACACGCCGACGGTGTGACCGTACGCGGCCATTCAGCCTTAGCCGGTATCGGCTTGTGGTTAGAAAAACAAGGCAAGCTGCCTTACCCCTTCTTGGAATCCTACAAGAACGAAACAGCGATGCGCGCTAACTTCGATGTCATCTTGAAGGTAGCGACCGAGCACAAACACATGATCGCCCAGTTCTGGGATACCGAGAACGAAGCTCAAGGGGCGTTCCGCGCTAATGGTGCAATCATTGGTCAAACGTGGGACAGCACCGCGTTTAATCTGATCCAAGAAGGCGAGCCTATTGCTTACGCCGCGCCGGTCGAAGGTGCCATGGCTTGGATGGAAGGCTTTGTAATGCCCAAGAACGCGCAAAACGTCGATGCCGTTTATGAGTTCATCAACTGGTACTACACACCGGAAGCGGGCGCGATGTTCGTGAAGGCTACGGGTTACAACTCAACGTCACGCGGTGCCGACGCCTTGTTGCCACCGGAAACCAAGGCCTTCTTCCAGAACTCTTACACCCAACGCGATCTGGACAACCTGTGGTGGTGGCCAATTCAAGAGCCATGGTATGTCGCGCTGCGCAATGAATATCAGGACCGGTACTTATCCGCCTGATAAATTCGCCCCTGCGTTAAAACAGGTCGGGCACATGCCCGACCTTATCCGTTAAAAAAGGGGCAATGTTTTAGGAAGTTTCTACACACGAGGAAGTATGAACCATGGACAGCAGTGTTCATCTCAATAACGTAAAAATGAAGTTTGACGACTTCACCGCCGTACAAACCACCGACCTCCGGATCGAGTCGGGTGAATTCTTTAGTTTTCTAGGCCCTTCCGGTTGCGGTAAAACCACTATCCTGAACATGATCAGCGGTTTCTTACAGCCCACCGAAGGCGCTGTCCACATTGGTGGCAAAGACATGACCAAGGTTTCGGCGAACAAACGCCCTACCTCCATGATCTTTCAAAATCTAGCCCTGTTTCCGTTGATGAGCGTAGCCGAGAACATCGAGTTCGGTTTAGAAGTGCGCGGCGTCAGCAAAAAAGAACGCGCCAAGGTATCTGACCGACTCTTGGAACTGGTCGACCTGCCCGGCAGCCGCAACAAGAAAATCGCCGATCTTTCCGGTGGTCAAAAACAACGCATCGCCATCGCCCGTGCGCTCGCGGTAGAGCCACAAGTATTGTTACTGGACGAGCCGCTGTCTGCGCTCGACCTCAAACTGCGCCAACACATGCGCGCCGAACTGAAAGAGATTCAGCGTAAAACTGGTATCACCTTTATCTACATCACGCACGACCAAGGCGAAGCGCTGACCATGTCCGACCGCGTTGCTGTTATGTCGGCCGGTCAACTGCAGCAAGTGGCTGACCCCATCACCCTGTATCGTCAGCCCGCAACCCCCTTTGCTGCCGAGTTTGTCGGCGAGAACAACCGCATTGAAGGCACCATTCACAGCGTTCAGGGTAACGAAGCCGTGATGGACTGCGGCCCACTGGGCAAGCTCTCTGGCATCACGGCGCACCCGATGCAAGCGGGAGACAAAGCGGCGCTGTTTATTCGCCCTGAGCTGTTAAGCCGCGAGGCCGAGACCCACAACCGCTTAACCGTTACCGTACGCGAGCTGAATTTTGAAGGCTCTGTACTGATGATGACCACACACAGCAATGCCAACCAGCAGCCGATCAGCGTGCAATTGCGCAGTGATGTGGACCCGCAACTCCTGCGCCCCGGCACCAGCATTGACCTCAGCTATCGCACCAGCGACGCCGTTGTTATGACAGGGCATAGCATGGCAGGGAACAGCATGACGGGGGAACCGCATGTATAGTCAACTGGCCGGTCGATTTGGCGCACCCGTCGCCATTGCCATCTTGCTACTGTTGTTTGTCTGGTTGATGGGATTGGTCGTTCTGCCTCAGTTGTTGATGATCGACTATTCGCTCAAGCCCAACTTACTGCCCGCTCAGGTTGGCGGACCGGAAGACTCCTACACACTGAGCAACTACGTCACACTGTGGAATAACGACATTCACCGCACCATCTTCTTTAAAACGATTTGGTCCAGCCTGCTGGTCGCGGTACTCACACTGATTGTCTGCTACCCCGTGGCCTACTTTCTCGCCAAGGTCGCCACGCCGGGACAAGCGGCCTTGTGTATTCTGCTGTTAATCATTCCCTTCTGGATCAACGAGATTCTGCGCACGTTTTCCTGGTACATCATTCTGTCCTTTCGCGGCCCCCTGAACGCGCTACTGCTGGCTATTGGGGTTATTGATCGCCCGATCCGCTTCTTGTCGGGCGACGGTGGCGTCATGGTCGGCATGGTATACGCCTACATTCTGTTTATGGTGTTCCCGCTGTACAACGCCATGGAAAGCCTCGACAGCAATCAGGTGAAAGCAGCCCGTAACCTCGGTGCTGGCTGGATTCGCACGCACTGGCGCGTCATCATTCCACACGCCAAGCCCGGTATAGCCACGGGTGCCATCATGGTGTTTATGCTGTCAGCCGGTAGTTATGCAGTACCTGCCTTGCTCGGTTCACCCGGCAGCCGCTGGTTCACGCAGATCATCTACAACTGGTTTTTTGAAGGTGGTAACTGGAACCAAGGCGCGGCTTATGCTTTCGTCTTGTTGATTCTCTGTATCGGCTTTATTGCCTTGGTAATGCGCCTGTTTAAAGTAGGATTGGGAGATATCGCCCGATGAGTTCACAAAGCATCCTGAAGTGGGGCGTACGCGCATACTTGGCGTTCTTCTTCATCTATCTGTTTACGCCCCTGATCATCATGTCGTTGGCGACTTTCAACGACAGCCGCTTCCCCACCGTCTGGCCATGGCGCGGCACCACGTTACGTTGGTTCGTTGACCTCTATCACGACAGCAGTATGTGGGAAGCGTTGCTCAACAGCATCAAGGTTGCCGCTGGCGTCCTGGCTTTGGCAGTACCCATTGGCGTGGCCTGCGCGCTCTTTTTGTCGACCTATCACGGACGCAGCAAGAACCTCATCTATGGCGTGATGTTATCGCCGTTACTCACGCCGGGGGTCATTATCGGTATCTCTACCCTGATTTTCTGGCGCCAGCTGGGCGTCAGTGGCGGGATATTCTTGACCGTGGTGGCACAAACCACCTTCATTGCAGCTTACGTCATGCTGTTGGTGTTGGCTCGCTTACAACGGTTTGACCGCACTCTGGAGCGTGCAGCACTGAGTTTGGGCGCCAGTCATTTTCAGGTGTTCCGACGCATTATGCTGCCGTATTTGATGCCCGCCATCTTGTCGGCGGCGGTCATTGCGTTCCTGCAGTCGTTCGAGAACTACAACACCACGCTGTTCGTACGCGGCTTTGACACCACCTTAACGGTGTACATTGCGTCTAAGGTTCGCACCGGCTTAACGCCTGCGGTGAACGCCTTAGGGCTGATCATGATACTGCTGACGGTGGTGTTCGCAGTGGCCTATGAACTGAAGCGGCGTGGCGAAACGAGAAGAGCTGCACGCCGGGCCCTGGCCGAGCAATAGCTCGGTTTCCCGGCGCCGCGGTTAGGTCGGCTGGTCGTCGTATCTTCAACAACGCCAGCTTAAGAAGATGAGCATGTTAGCCTTTACCAGCAGCGCGGTGCTCACGCACCGACTCATAGATCGCCGCCGACACGATAATAACCCCGCCCACTACCGTACTGAGGGCGGGGATTGCCGCCAGAAGCAGCACCCCATAAAGCGTTCCGTAGACCGGCTGCAAACAGGCCACCAAGCTCGCCGTTTTGGCCTTCAAATAGCGCAACGTATGCGCAAACAGAGTGTGCGACACCGCCGTAAATCCAATCCCCAACGCCAACAATAACAGGACGTCATTCGGTGACGGTTCGTATGTTGTGAAAAACAGCAAGGGCGTCATACACACCGCCACCACCAATACCTGATAGCTCATGGTGCGCGCCGCCGATACCCCACTGAACCAATGCCCCTGCAACACGTTACGCAAGGCAAAGAGAAAAGCCGACAGCACACCCCAAAACACCCCCTGTGTCGCACTGTTCGACAGATTAAATTCCGGGACTAACAAGTAAATACCCACCAGTACCAACAAGCCACTGACCACATCCTGCCAGTCTATCCGCGTGCGTTTGATCCAGGGTTCCAGAAACACGGTGATCACCGGGTAGGAGTACAGGGAAATCATGCCGATAGCGATACCCGCCACCTGCATGGCATGGAAGAAGGTTATCCAGTGTACTCCCAGCAGCACACCCAATAGAATCAACCGGCCATAGTCTCGCCGCGCCGCCATCAAGACGGTCTTTTCCCGCCAGATTACCCAACCAAAGAGGCCGAACACTGCAATCCAGGTTCGATACAACGTAATGTCCCATGCGGGTAACTGAATCAACTGAGAAAAAAGCCCCGTCGCCCCCATCAGCAATACGGTGATATGTAACGTAACCAACGCAGAACGACGACTCGTCATTTTATTGTCTGTCCTTTTGTCTCGAATTTCACCCATTTAACGCCAGTCTTTTGACGCAATGTAATGAATTAATATTTTTAAAAACTAATGAAACCAGCAGACGGCCAACCCCGTAAACCGAGACAGAAGTTCAGAATTTTTCAACCTGCTGTCTCATAAAAACAGCAGCGATCACTGGGCCCCTATCGGAGAGGACCACGTACCATGACCATCGCTAAAAAGTTTGCTCTAGCTGTTGCGGGCATCATTGCGGGCCTTGCCCTAATTTTTGCCTTACTCTCATCGATCAGCGCATCGGTTCAGCTCTCCGAGCAAGCCGATGCGAACGCTAATCAAATGCAACGTGAAGTCATTCGACTTTTGCGTCTGACAGACAGCCTCATCGAAAACCAAGTAGAGGCTTCGGTTAAAACACTACGCCAAGAAGCACTCGAACTGGGCACGCCTCAACTGGGCAACACAGTGACCGTGAGCGGACGCAGCGTACCTGACCTGTTGTTCGGCAACAACGCCCAAGCGAATAATTATGCGCTGGTTGACCGCGTGGCTGAACTCGTAGGTGGCACGGCCACTGTATTTGTGCGCCAAGGCAATGACTACGTGCGCATCGCGACCAATGTGATCAACAATGGCCAGCGCGCCACTGGCACCACACTGGACCCCAGTGGGCGAGCCATCCAGGCCATCAATCGCGGCGAATCCTTCTACGGTTTGGTTGATATTCTTGGCACGCCCTTTCTGACCGGTTATGAGCCCTTGCGCAACGCGCAGAATCAAGTCGTCGGTATTTTGTACGCAGGCTTCCCTGCCGACTTCGCCGAACTGGAAGATGCCATCAGTGGCCGCCGGCTATTGGACAGTGGTTTTGTCGCCCTGCGTGATGCCAATGGCAACGTTCGATTGCATTCGCAGCATCAAACCACCGATCGCGTGAACGCAATCTTGGCTGGACAGGTACCCGGCTGGCGAATAGATAGTGCCGGCTTTGACCGTTGGGGCTATCAAGTGATCACTGCTTTTCCGGAGAGCGAACTGGCTGCACGAATTCGTGGCGATATCGGCACAACGCTTGTGTACATTGCCATTGGTGGCATCCTATTACTGGGCATCCTGCTTTTCTTACTCAACCGCATCATCAGCCGTCCTTTGGCAAGCACCGTAGACCGCATGGAAGACATCGCGGAAGGTGACCTCAGTGTTCGCCTGGACGCCTCCAGCAAAGATGAACTGGGCGACATGGCACGTGGATTCAATCGCATGCTGGAGCGCTTACAGGGCACCATATTGGACATCAGCGCCGGCGCCCAGCAATTGTCTGCCGCCGCCGAGGAACTGGCGACCGTATCGATAGACAGCAATCGTTCAATCGCCGAGCAAACCGCAGAAACCGAGCAGGTCGCCACGGCGATGAATGAAATGAGCGCCACCGTATCCGAAGTTGCCAAGAGTACCGAACAAGCAGCCGTGGCCGCCAAAGAAGCGCAGCAAGAAGCCAGTTCCGGCTCTGCGGTCGTGCGTGAAACCATCACCAGCATCGAGAGCCTCGCCGACGATGTGGAGCGCGCAGCGGAGGTCATCAATGAACTGTCCGTCGCCAGCAATGACATCAGCAAGGTGTTGGAAGTAATCAAGAACATTGCTGAGCAGACTAACCTGCTCGCCCTAAACGCGGCCATTGAAGCGGCCCGTGCTGGTGAACACGGTCGCGGTTTTGCCGTAGTGGCTGACGAAGTTCGCTCGCTGGCCAGTCGCACGCAGCAGTCAACAGAAGAAATTCACACCATGATCGAGCGCATTCAGAGTGAATCGTCGCGGGCCGTGAGTGTGATGGAGAACGGCCAGAAGACGGCCGACCACAGCGTACAAAACGCCCAGTCATCACGCGAATCACTGAAGGCCATTTTGGCGGCAGTCGACAGCATCAATGAACTTAACACGGAAGTCGCCAGCGCGGCAGAAGAACAAAGCGCAGTGGCCGAAGAAATCAGCCGCAACATTACTAACATCCGCGATGCCGCTGAACAAAACAGCAGCAACTCGGATCAGTCGATGCGCGCCAGCGAGGAGCTGGCCAAGCTGGCGACCATGCTGCAGCAACGCATCAAATACTTCCAGGTCTAAAGCCGAGCGGCGACTCAGCTCGACAGCAGCGGTGGCATGGGGCAATCCAATGCATCAGCCACCGCCCTAAACAACTCGGCCTCGGCCACCGTGATCTCTCCGTCATGCTCAACACAGCGCGCTAAGGCTTTTAACAACTGCGGCTTTTGCAATGGGCGCAACTGGCTCAACGTTGCCAAGGCTTGATTCAGCTTGGTAAGCGATGCATCAGCACGAGCGACCAGCGGCGGTAAGCGCACACTGAGCGTGCCCGCTGCTGCGCTGTAAGCCGCTTGCGCTTCCTCATGATCATCCTGACCGGCATGCGCCAACAACGACAACAGCAGTCCCGCTTCGGGTAAGCACTGCTTCAATTGTTTGTTAGTTGCCGGCGGGGCATGGTCTTCCAGGTTGTGAATGATGATGCGATACAGCGCCCACTCCATCAAACTGACCCGTCCGTCGGCGCGCACCAGCAACCCAAGGTTCTTTTTGAACACCGGATACTGAGATGCACTGAGTTCTTTCAGAGCTGGCAGTGCAAGCTCGATCAAGGGCAAGCGGTAGCGTTCATCCAGACGATCAATTTTCTCGGCGTAGCGCAACAAAGCCCGATAGGCCTCTGGGGCTGCATTTTGCTCTAATAGGCGCAATTGCTCGGTGCGTACATTACGGTCTTTGTGCAGCAGCAAACCGTAGATCAAGCCGCGAGCCGAATAGCTGTCGTGCGCGGCGGCCCGCAGTTCATCGTCTAGCGCGGCAAGCGTTTGTTGCGCGTACTGCAGGTGCGCCGCCGAGGGCTGGCCGATGGCATCAATAGCGGCTACAGCGGCCAGTGGCGCAAAGCCACCTAAACCCGCACCCCCTTGTTGCGCGTTGGCTTGCGGCGCATCGGCGGCTTGCTGTTGCTCAGGTGACGGCGGCTGTACCACCGGAAAGCGACCATCCCAGCTGGGTTCCAAACGTCGAATTCGGTCCGGTAACGGCGGATGAGTGGCCATCATACTGCTCAGGCTGGTGCGCACACCTTGACCGAAAAACATGTGGCTGAACTCAGCGGCGTTGACCGCCTCGACTTGCGAACCTCCGGCATGGCCACCGATTTTGCGCAACGCTCCGGCAATACCGCTGGGATCACGCGTGAACTGCACCGCTGAAGCATCGGCCAAGAATTCACGTTGACGGCTCACCGCCGCCTTAATGATGTTGCCAAAAAAAGTACCGGCGTAGCCAATCAGCATAAAGGCCGCGCCTAAGCCCAACATGGCAAACACTGACTTATCGTTGCTATTGCGCGAGCGCCCAATGGCACGATAACGCACGCTGCGCACCAGCATCTGGCCAATCAACCCGATCAACAAGATGCCGTGCAGCATGGACACCAAACGAATGTTCAGGCGCATATCACCATGAAAAATATGGCTGAATTCGTGTGCAACTACGCCTTGCAGCTCACTGCGGTTTAATAACCGGATGCAGCCACGGGTGATACCAATCACGGCATCTTGCGGCGAATGACCGGCGGCGAAGGCATTAATGGCGTTGTCCTCCAGCACATACACCGGCGGCACCGGCGTACCCGAAGCAATGGCCATTTCTTCAACCACGTTGAGAATGCGCTTTTCGTCCGCATCGTTCGTACTGACGTTGATCAAACGGCCACCCAGCGCCTCGGCGACTGCACGCCCACCGCTGTTGAGTTGTAAACGCTTGAACAGGCTGCCCAACACCACCACCGTGATAATGCCCAAGGCAATGCCACCAATGAGTGGCCAATCGACCAGTTTGAGTACCTGTACCATGCCGACATTACCGCTGCTGTCGATCTGCACATAGGCCGGTGCCACCTCTTCAAAGGCGAATAACACACCGACCACCACCACGGTAGTGACCACAATCAGGCTGGCGACCGCCGCCACCAGCAACACCACCAGCCAGGTGGTATTCCGCTTGGCGCGGTCTTGCTGCTCGAAGAAATTCATAAGCGCTTAGAAGGAAATCTTAGGCGCGGCCTGGATCGCGGCGCTGTCTTCAAATTCCAGCAGCGAGGCGTCTGGGCCATGGCCGATCATGCCCGCGAAGACCACCGCCGGAAAACTTTGCTTCAGTGTGTTGTAGCCCATCACCGCGTCGTTAAACGCCTGACGTGCAAAAGCCACTTTGTTTTCCGTGCTGGTCAGCTCTTCCGACAACTGCTGCATGTTCTGCGACGCTTTTAGATCCGGATAGGCTTCCATCACCACATTCAAACGACCTAACGCGGCACCCAAGGCACCTTCGGCACCGGCCAACTGTGCCATCGCACCGGCTGCGCCTGGGTTCTCAGCCGCCGCCTTTAAACCTGCAGCCGCCGTGTTACGCGCAGCCACCACGGCCTCAAGGGTTTCACGCTCATGCTTCAAATAACCCTTGGCGGTTTCAACCAGATTCGGAATCAGGTCATAGCGGCGCTTCAGCTGTACTTCAATTTGCGCAAACGCGTTCTTATAGCGGTTCTTCAGCGCCACGAGCTTGTTGAAAATACCCACGATGTAGAACACCAGCAGGGCCACAACAACAAAGACGACAATGGTAGAAATTTCCATAACGGTTCCCTCTATAGAAGAATCAGGACAGGTTCAGAGCAATAATAGTTGGTAGCAATATAGCACGGCATTTGCCGATACCGTAATGCCTGGTCCACGCTTTCGCTCAGGCTTTTCTCCACAATGTCGAACGGTTCCAAATTCTGCTTTTAGGGTTCGTTACCCGTGGCTCACCAGGCTCTCTGGCGCAGACGCGGTAGGGGTAAGCGACATCACCGGCCAGCCACGCGCTTCTGCCTCCGCGCGCAAGAGTTCGTTGGGATTCACCGCGCAGGGATGTGATGCAAACTCCAACAAAGGCAGGTCATTGTGCGAATCGCTGTAAGCATAGCAATCAGCAACCGCCAGACCCTCTTGGGCTAGCCAACGCTGTACTGTCAGCACCTTACCTTCCCGATAGGTTATGTCGACTTCCGGGCATCCGGTGTATAGGCCTTCGCGCTGCTGCACTGGCACACCAAACACGGTATCAAAGCCCAAAAACGTACCCCAGGGTTCAACCACGAAGTATTCGCTCGCCGAATTGAGCACCAAATGGTGCCCCGCCGCACGATGCCGCTCTATCAATGCCCGGGCACCCGGCAATAACGCGTGCAACAAACGCTGGTGGACAAACTGCTGTGCCAAGCGCTCGACATCGCCCACCGCTCGGCCCTTTAGTGGGGCTAAGGTCAGCTTCAAATAGTCACGCATATCCAACAAACCTTCATCGTATTGCTGCATCAACTCAGCATGACGATGCTGTGCCGCTGGGTCACTTACCCATCCAAGCTCTTGCATAAATCCCCACCACGCCGCCGAGCTATCCAAGCTGATCAGCGTATGGTCCAAGTCAAATATCGCGAGGGTGATTGGCCCCATGGTCGTCCTCATTTGTGAACACATCTGAAGCCGAAGTCTGCATAGATTCGCGCCCTGAGCACAGACATTGGCGCTAAGGTTTAGCCCAATAATTTCTATGGTCAAAACACCACCGAAACAATTCGGTCACATTGACGCCATAAAGTGCACCTTCGACGACAACGAATTCGGACAATATGGTATCTCTCCCACCCCTAAATTCTTTGCGTGCTTTTGAAGCTTCTGCTCGTTTAGGCAGTTTTACTCAGGCCGCCGAAGAACTGAACGTTACTCAAGCCGCCGTGAGTCAGCAGGTGAAGCTGTTGGAGCATCACCTAAAAACGGCACTCTTCGTCCGCGAAGCCAAAGGGGTTCGTCTGACTGAGGCCGGGCGCAGCTACCAACCGGTCTTAACGCAATCGTTTCACACCTTGCGCATTGGCACAGAAGAATTGTTTGGCGAGCGCGGCAAGACCCTGCTGTCGGTCCGGGTCTCCAACTCGTTTGCGGAACACTTTCTGGCTGCGCGGCTGCCACGCTTTTTGGCCGACTACCCTCGCTTTCGTGTGCGCATCTATTCCTCTCCGTGGAGCACCTGCGCCAATGATGAACAGGCTGACATCGAAATCTGCAATGGCTACGGCGACTGGGTGAACCGCCAAGTTGAGCGCCTCACACAAGAACATTGGCTCGTCATCTGTAGTCAGCAGACGTTGTCAAAGCGCGGTCCGGTGACCGATGCAACAGAGTTTCTCAACTGGCCAAGGGCATCAGTAATGGGTTACCGCGAAGGCTGGGCTCAATGGTTTCACAAGCAGGGGGTTCAGCACCTACCCAACCCCAGTCATTTAGAGTTCGACACCACCACACTGGCAATTCGCGCAGTAATGAGTGGTGATCTGGTCCTGATGGCACGTAGCTTCTTGGTTGCTGACGCGCTTGCCGAAGGCACCTTAGTACAACCGCACAGCGGCATCCTGCCAACCCAAGGCGGTCACTATATGGTGTGGCGTAACGGCGACCAGCGCCCCAAGGTCACCGCGTTTTGCGACTGGTTGCGCCGTGAACTGGCACTGCACTCGGCGCAGGCGCAACGCCGTGGCGGCTAATTGTTTAACGAAACCAAATACTAAATTTTGCGGATGGCATAAGAATTTCTTAGCCATATTCGACCCCAGCGTCACTGAGACGTCACACAGCAAGCCTACATTGAGCCCGACGGTCGAGACCACTGACCCATTTGCTTATACCTCAATTAGGAGATGAACATGCTTTCACTACGCTCACTTTCTCAACTGGCTGTAGCAGCACTCGCCTCAACCTCGCTACTGGCTTCTGCCGCCGAGTTAACGGTTTACACCGCAATCGAGTCTGACGACTTGGCAAAATACGCGGCTCGCTTCAATGAAGCGCACCCGGACATCAAGATCAACTGGGTACGTGATTCGACCGGCGTCATTACTGCCCGTCTGTTGGCCGAAAAGAACAACCCGCGCGCTGATGTTATCTGGGGCTTGGCGGGCACCAGCCTGATGCTGCTGCTGCAGGAAGAAGGTATGTTGCACCCCTATTCACCCGCCAACATCGAACAGCTCTCTCCCGCGTTCCGTGACAACAGCAACCCAGCTCATTGGGTAGGCATGGACGCCTGGATGGCCGCCATTTGCTTCAATACCATCGAAGCTGCACGCCACAATCTACCTCAGCCAACATCATGGCAGGATCTCACCAACCCAGTGTATCGCGGCCACATTGTCATGCCGAACCCCGCCTCCTCGGGCACCGGGTATTTGGATGTATCGTCATGGCTGCAGATCTTTGGTGAAGAAGGCGGTTGGGAGTACATGGATGGCCTGCACGCCAATATGAAGAATTACACCCATTCCGGCTCACGCCCTTGCGTTGACGCAGCGACGGGTGAAACCGCTATTGGTATCTCGTTTGCTTTCCGTGGCGCACGCGAAAAACAGCGTGGCGCGCCCATTGAGTTGGTTTTCCCCACCGAAGGTACAGGTTGGGACATGGAGGCCACGGCCATCGTCAAGGGAACCAAAAATCTGGACGCCGCACAAACTCTGGTTGACTGGTCGATCAGTCGAGCGGCGATGGAAATGTACAACGAAGGCTATGCCATCGTTGCCATGCCCGGCGTTGCTCAGCCCGTCCAGTACTTCCCTGCGAATGCAGAAGAGCTGCTGATCGACAATGACTTTGTCTTTGCAGCCACTCAGCGTGAACGCATTCTGCGTGAATGGGAACGCCGTTACGACGGTAAGTCCGACGCACGCTAACGACCATCGCCAGCACGGAGCTCGGCTGCAGTCAGCGCGAGCTCTTTTTTACGTTCAACCTAGAATGGAGCAAGGGCAATGTTACAAGGCAGCCAATTGCAATTAACGGGTATCAATAAACATTTCGGCCAAGCGCACGTATTACGTGACATCAACCTAGACATCGCTCCTGGAGAGCTGGTTTGTTTTCTAGGGCCGTCAGGCTGTGGCAAAACCACGCTACTGCGCATCATTGCCGGGTTGGAAGAGCAAGACAATGGCACCTTGATTCAAGGCAGTAAAGACATCAGTCGCCTGCCGGTGCAGCAACGTGACTTCGGCATTGTTTTCCAGTCTTACGCCTTGTTCCCCAACATGACGGTAGCAGCCAACATCGCCTTTGGCCTGCGCTGCCAAAAGCACAGCCGAGCCGATATTCGAGCTCGCGTAACCGAACTGCTCGCCTTGATCCGACTGGAAGAACATAAAAACAAATACCCAGCCCAATTATCAGGTGGCCAACAGCAACGTGTCGCACTGGCGCGTGCCCTCGCACCTTCACCGGGCCTATTGTTGTTGGATGAACCCCTGTCGGCGCTGGATGCTCGTGTGCGCGTTCATCTCCGCCAGGAAATACGTAGCTTGCAGCAACGCTTGGGCGTCACCACCATCATGGTGACCCACGATCAGGAAGAAGCATTGGCGATGGCCGATCGCATCGTGGTGATGAACGAAGGGGTCATTGAGCAAGTCGGTACTCCTCTGGATATATACACTCGACCCGCGACGCCCTTTGTTGCCGATTTTATCGGCAGCATGAACTTCTTAGACAACGCGGCCGAATGGCCCGACTTGAATCTCAAAGCCAGCATGTCGGCAGAGGCTACAGAGCCATCCGGTGTTACCTTGGCTATTCGCCCGGAGAATGTGACCCTAACACGGGATCACAATAGCCCCCTGCAAGGTCAGGTCACGGCCGTCGAATTTATGGGCTCTTATCTGCGCTGCACAGTGGCGCTGTCGTCTAGTACCCAACCCTTACGTGCGGACATTGACATACAGTCAGCCCTGCAATTGGCCTTGAAGCCGGGCGATCGAGTGGGCGTTACCCTGCATCAGAATCACCTGCATTGCTTTGCCGCATAAATCGAGGTTATTGATGTCTATTCTGTCCAACGCTCCAACTGATCAGTTCTCAGCGCTTAGCCCGGTTAAACGGGTGCTTTGGCGTGAGAAAACGGCGCTTACTGCCCTGCTAGGACTGGGCTTCATTGGCCTCGCCGTCGCCCTGCTGGGGCCGCTTTACGCTTTGCTGAGCCGCAGCGTGCAAAACCGACAAGGCGAATACGTCGGTCTTGATAATTTTATCGCCTATGCGGCATCGGGTGGCATCTCGCAAGCAGCGATGAATTCGCTGTTTATCGCGGCAACCAGCACGGTGATCGTGATCGTTCTGGCATTCATGGCCGCCTATGCACTGACGCGCACGGGGCTCCCTGGCAAAGGTGTATTTCGGTTAATTTTAACGGTGCCCATTCTTGCCCCGTCGTTATTGCCAGCGATCAGTTTGATCTATCTGTTCGGTAATCAAGGCGTGCTACGCTTTTTGTTGGGTGACCAAAGCATTTACGGCCCCATCGGCATCATCCTGGGCTCAGTTTTTTGGACCCTACCCCACGCCATGATGATTCTACTGACCGCTCTGTCGAACGCTGACGGACGCCAGTACGAGGCAGCTAACGCGCTGAAATCGTCGGCGTGGCGTACCTTTTGGACGGTTACAGTGCCTTCCGCTCGATACGGTTTGGTGAGTGCTACCTTTGTGGTCTTTACTCTGGTCATTACCGATTTTGGTGTGCCCAAGGTGATCGGCGGCCAATTCAATGTTTTGGCCACCGACATCTACCGTCAGGTGATCGGCCAGCAGCGCTTTGAGATGGGTGCCGTAGTGGGTGTTATTCTGTTGTTTCCTGCTTTACTGGCCTTTGGCGCCGACCTATGGGTGCGCCGCCAACAACGCTCGGCCATCACCGCTCGGTCGGTGCCGTTTCAACCACCGCGCAGCGTGCCACGCAATCTTTTTGGTTTACTCTGCTTGTCGCCCAGTGCGGTCTTCATTCTGACCATTGTCGGCATGGCGGTTTACGCTTCGCTGGTGACGTACTGGCCGTACAATCTCACGCTCACCTTTAACAATTACAATTTCACACGCTTTGACGCCAATGGCTGGCAGCCTTACCGCAACTCCTTAAAAATGGCTTCCTTAGCCATGGTCTTTGGTACTGCCGCCATCTTCTTCAACGCCTGGCTGGTTGAACGTACTCAACCGCCAGCGTGGCTGGCTGGCTTATATCAATGCGTTGCGCTGCTGCCCATGGCCGTTCCGGGTTTAGTGCTCGGCATCGCTTACATCTTCTTTTTCAATCACCCAGACAATCCGCTGAATGCGCTCTATGGCGGCATGACCATTTTGGTGCTCTGTTCCATCGTGCATTTTTATTCGGTAGCCCACCTCACCGGTATTACGGCACTCAAACAACTGGATCAAGAGTTTGAAGCCGTAGGCGACTCGTTGAAGTCCAGCCGCTTGAACCTCTTTGGCCGCCTCACCCTGCCGATGTCACTGCCGACCATATTAGATATCGCGCTGTACCTGTTCGTGAATGCCATGACCACCGTATCCGCCGTGGTGTTTCTCTACGGTCCCAATACACGTTTAGCGTCTGTCGTAGTGATGCATTTAGAGGAGGCCGGTGGTACAGCACCGGCCGCAGCCATGGCCGTTGTCATTATGCTGACCTGTGGAGCAGCCAAAATTGTACACAGCCTGTTGAGCGCCGTATTGCGCCGCACAACCAGTCATTGGTCACAACGCCACTGACCAGCCGTCACGCTACTGGGGGTGTACTACGCCCCCATCCAACATCAGGAAGAGAAAGTCACATGCACACCGAACCACTCTTATTGACTCCAGGGCCTTTGACCACCAGTGCGCAGACCAAGCGCGCCATGTTGCGAGACTGGGGCTCGTGGGACGTCGACTTCAACCAGCTTACGGCTGACATCGGCGCCTATTTGCTGGCCTGTGCCAACGCGACTGAAACCCATGTTTGTGTGCCCATGCAAGGCAGTGGCACCTTTGCGGTAGAGGCCACTTTGGGGACATTGATTGCGCCAACCAGTAAAACCCTTGTGCTCAGCAATGGCGCCTATGGCCAACGCATGGAAACCATACTGCAGTACTTACAACGGCCAACCGTGGTGTTGCCGAGCGATGGGGTTCAACTGCCCAGCTCGGCCGACATTGAACATTGTCTGCGCACGCACCCCGACATCGCTCAGGTCGCAGTAGTGCATTGTGAAACCAGCAGCGGCATGCTGAACCCCCTAGAGGAGATTGCTGCTCTGGCTGCTCGATATCAAAAGCATTTGATCATCGACAGCATGAGCGCTTTCGGGGCAGTCCCTATCGACGCGCAAAAACTGCCCTTTGCGGCCTTAGTTTCTTCCGCCAACAAATGTTTTGAAGGTGTTCCCGGGTTTGGCTTTGTGCTGGTGGAGCGCCAACTGCTGTCGGCCAGTGCGGGACAAAGTCACTCTTTGGCAATGGATTTATACGATCAGTGGCAGTACATGCAGCGCACCGGGCAGTGGCGTTTTACCCCACCCACTCATGTGGTTGCGGCTTTCCACACCGCCCTGGAACAACACCGGGCCGAGGGTGGAGTGCCGGCGCGCCACGCCCGCTACGCGCGCAATCGCGACCGTTTAGTAGAGGGCCTGCGCCAACAAGGGTTTGCAACGCTACTGAGCGATGCGTGGTTGTCACCCATCATCACCACCTTTCTGTCGCCAACGGACCCTCGTTTTACCTTTAGCCAGTTTTACGCACTGATTAAAGCCCAAGGTTTTTTGATTTATCCAGGGAAACTGACCACCCAAGAGACCTTCCGCATCGGCCACATTGGGCAGTTGCACGACGCCGACATTGACCGCCTTCTCACGGTCGTCGCCAGTGCGCTGGACACCATGGGTATCACCCAAGTAACTCAAAACACGCCGATATCAGCCTAACCCACGAGGAGAGCATACGATGTATCAATATAGCCGCCGCTACAGTGGCCCGTTAGAGGCTGTCATTCTGGACCTCGCAGGCACGTGCGTGGATTTTGGCTCACGCGCCCCGATTTTGGCCTTTCAGAAGTTATTTGCAGATCTGGATATCGAACTGTCCGAAACACAGGCACGTGGCCCAATGGGCACAGAAAAACGCGAACACATTGCACAGCTGCTCGCCCTACCTGAAATTGCCCAGCAGTGGCAGGCACGGTTTGGGCACTGGCCGAGCGACACGGACATATCGCGCCTGTATGAGACCTTTGTTCCTGTGCAGCTGAAAACCATTCAAGACCGCACAGAGTTAATCAATGGCGCGCTCGCCCTACAAGACTATTGTGTGGCCGCCAACATCGCCCTAGCGGCCAATACCGGCTACAGCCGCGCCATGGCCGAAGCGGTGCTGCCCAGCATTCACACCCAAGGGCTGCACTTTAGCTCTGTGGTGTGTGCCACCGAAGTACCTCGTGGACGCCCATGGCCACACATGAGTCTACAGAACGCCTTAGAACTAGGGGTCAGCACCTTACAAGCCTGCGTGAAGGTAGACGACACTGGCACAGGCATAGAAGAAGGGCTCAATGCTGGCATGTGGACGGTGGCGGTTGCCACAAGTGGTAATGCCGTTGGACTCGACCTCGATGACTGGCAGCAATTAAGTCGGGCAGAACAAGGGGTGCTGCGCCGTCGAGCCTACCAGACGCTGGCAACCAGTGGCGCGCATTACGTGATCGACAGCATTGCTGATTTACCCGCCACCTTGACGCTCATTCAGCATCGCCTCACGCAAGGAGAAAAGCCCTGACACTGCCCGCTCTGGCCCTCGTTCTCTTGTCGGCATTGGCCCATGCCGCATGGAACTTTTCCGGCAAGAAAGGGGGCGCTACGATCGGTAGCTTCTGGCTCGCGACAGGCTGGTCAGCCATTCTATGTTCGCCACTCATCGTCTACGGCTGGCCCTTGTTGCAATTGATGCCTCTGCAACTGGCACTGTTACTGCTGCTCAGTGGCGCCTTTCAAGCAATTTATCTTTGCGGCCTTACGCTGGCTTATCAACGCGGTGAACTGTCACTGCTCTATCCGTTGATTCGCTCATCACCGTTACTGCTGTTGCTGTTGAGTGGCTTGCTGTTTGGCGCCATGGAACGCGTCAGCCAACAAGCAGTAGTGGGCATTGTTATGATCGTAGGGGGTTGCCTGTTCCTGCCCATGCGCCACTTTCGCGATGTACGATTGAGTCACTACACTACCCCAGCCACCTACTTTGCCTTACTGGCAGCGGCGGCCACCGCAGGCTATTCATTGGTCGACGACCACGCAACACGGCTTATGCGTCAGGTTGCCAACCACCAATGGCACGACGCCGAGATAGCATTGGTATATGTGGTGTTGCAGGCGTGGGCTGCGTGGCTTTGGATGACGTTGCTACTTTTTTCTGTACCAAGATGGCGTCCAAACGGCTGGCGCGGCCTCAGCACCCAACATGGCATGGCTATGCTCACGGGCCTGTTGATACTGCTCACCTACGCATTGGTGGTTTGGGCCATGGCCTACGCCCGCGATGTCAGTTATGTGGTCGCCTTCCGGCAGGTCAGCATTCTGCTTGGTGTGGCCATGGGTGCTATTTGGCTCAAGGAGTCACTCAGTGGCCCTCGACTGTTGGGCGTCGCTATATTGTTCACTGGGCTGGTGTTGGTGACGTTGGGTTAACGCTCACCAGACTGGTCAGCTTGATGCCGCAATATCTGGCGGCGAATGATGGGTATCCAAATCACCCCCAGAATCGCCCCGCTGACCAAGCCACCAATGTGCGCCGCATTATCGATCATGCTCATGGTGAAACCCAGAACCAGGTTAATACCGATAAACACCAAGGTGCCGCGCAAGAAAGCCTGACGCACCTCTGAGCGAAACAAGTTACTGAACAACAGCGCCAAAAAGAAACCGTACAGGCCAAAAATCGCCCCGGATGCCCCCACGCTCACAGCGCCGTAGTTGAACACCACACTGGTCAGGCTGGCCACGATGCCCGTTACCAAATAAATCAACAACAGTTGCGCCTTACCCAGTAACGGCTCCAACATCAAGCCTACATTCGCCAGCACTAGGGCGTTAAATACCAGATGCAGTAAACCACCGTGCATAAACACACTAGTCACCAGTCGCCACCATTGCCCATCCGTGGTTAAGGGCGCGAAATTCCCACCGTAGATAGCCAACGGCTGCGCCGGGAACCACATCACCTCACGCGTCAGCAGCACAAACAGCAAGAAGATGGCCGTATTGATGTAGATGATGACAGGCGTCAGAAAATACCCCGGCCGCGGGGTGAGCAGTTGAACGATGGGTGATGACATAGACTATCCTGGAGAGATGGAGTTGTAGGGCGGGTGTTTACACCCGCGTTTCGATTACACCGCCGCACTGACCTTGGGCAAATTCTGCTGCAACCACTGACTGAACTGCGGTGCGGGCATCGCGCCAGCAACGCGTGCCACCTCGACCCCACGGTGCAGAATCAGAAGCGTCGGAATGCTACGAATACCATAGCGTGCGGCAACGTCCTGCACCTGATCAGTTTCCGCTTTAACGAAGAAAGCCTTACCTTCCCACAACTGTGCCGCCTGACTGAACACTGGCGCCATAGCCTGACAAGGCCCACACCAGCTGGCCCAAAAGTCCACCACCACCGGCAAGTCCTGCTTCAGATACTTCGGCCAGTCTGCAGATTTCGCGACCACCGGTGCAGCGGACAGCAAGGGTTGCTTACAGGCCCCACACACCGGCGATTGATTCATGCGCTCCGCCGGAACTCGGTTCAAGCGTGCGCAATGCGCACAGGTCACATTAATTTGCGCCATGACGAAACTCCAAAAGATTATTAGCTTTTGGTTATGTAGGGGCGTTAATGACTATTTTCAAGACGCTCGTTCGAAGCCTTGCAAAACATTGACGGCGTTTATGCCAATCTCCTCCACCGCATACCCCCCTTCCATAACAAACAACGTCGGCAGGCCTAATTCCGCAATCATCTCACCCATGGTCAGATAGTCGTCGCTGCGCAACTTGAATTGCGATATTGGGTCGTCAGCAAAGGTATCCACACCCAGAGACACTACCAGCGCCTCGGCGCCGTATCCGGCAGCCACGCGCAGCGCATCCTGCAAGGCCCGCGACCACGATGCCCAGTCGCTGCCGACCGGTAACGGGTAGTTATGATTATAGCCTAAGCCAGCCCCTTCACCGCGCTCATCGGCATACCCGGTATAGCACGGGTATTCGGTTTGTGGGTCGCCATGAATCGACAGAAAAAGCACATCTGGGCGCTGATAAAAGATGTCTTGCGTGCCGTTGCCATGGTGATAGTCCACGTCCAACAGCGCAACTTTGCGCATGCCACCGTCCAGGAACGCCTCCGCAGCAATAGCGGCATTATTGAGATAACAATAGCCACCCATGTAATCGATGCCGGCGTGATGCCCCGGTGGGCGACACAATGCGAAGGCCGCTCGCTCTCCACTCGCCACCGCACGCTGTGCCGTTAACGCCACTTGCGAACCGGCGTAGATCGCCTGCCAACTGGTGGCCGTCAGCGGTGCGCCAGCATCAAAACTGTAAAAACCCAGCTTACCGTCGATGTCTTTGGGGCAACGCGCTTGCACCCGACGCGGCGGCCAGGCCAATGGCAGCATGTCATTGCTGCGCCCCAACGCCGACCACTCTGCCCATGCGCCCTGCAAGAAGTCCACGTAATCAGCACTGTGCACCCGTTTGATCGGCTCAACGCCCACGGCTTCCGGCGGCAATACCGGGCCAAGTTCAACCGAACGCACGCGCGCCAACACCATATCGGCACGCGAAGGCTTTTCAAAAACCGGCACAAGCTGCCCGTCGTTCAGTTCAGCGTTGGCGTGATGCAAACGATGATCGTCGGAATAAAATGTTTTCATCATGTGGTTCTCAGTTTAGGAGTATACGGGGCCGGATGTAGGGCGGGTGTTTACACCCGCGTTTCGGTTCCCACACACTCAAATCATATCCGTTGGCATACGGTAGGCGTCCTGCGTCATCAAATCAATGCCACAATCGACCGACTCCACCCAATCCAGAAACTGATTCACCATCGCCGTGCCCTCAAAACGCTTGCCGTGCTGCGGCACAATCATCGCCACGTCCATTTTCCGCACCATGTTTGCCCACAACTGACACACCTTACGCGACGCAATGTAACGCCGATGGAAACCCAGCATTGCGGCCTTATGTGCATGGAAATCCCTCACCGGCCCATGCTCATCGTCATCCCCCATGGACGCACCGAGGTCACCTGAAAACAGGATGCGCGATACCGGGTCAAAAAACTGCAGATTCCCCACCGAATGCATAAAGTGCGCAGGCAAGCAGGCGATGTAGCTGTTGCCGAACGGCACGCGCGCGCCACGGTCTGGAATGGCGATGATGCGGTCGAACAGACTGCCGCCCATGCGCGTGCTGTAGTCCGACGCTAAATGTGGCAAAAACCGCGACCACAGGCGCGACGTCACCACTTTCGCGTTGGTGTGCATCACCCAGCGGTCAACCGAACCGATGATGTCTGGGTCTTGGTGCGAGGCAAAAATATAGTCCATGTCCTGCACATTCATATAACGCGATGCCGCCAACGACAGCGGCGTGTAGGTCAGATCACCACCCGGATCAATCAAGGCTTCATGTTGTCCGTCGATCAACAAAAACTGGTTAGACTGCACGCCCTCGCCCACCACCAGCGAATCAAACATCAGACACTTATGCTGCCCATTATCAAACAATACGATAGGTTCCGCTGCCATTCGGCACACTCCATGAACGAAAAATGAGGCCGGAGCATAACGAGAAGCAGTCCACCGATTATTGAGGTGGGTCAATCCAGCGGTCACATCGTCGCACTACTGCACTGTCCGGCCCGCTCAAAGCGGTCTTTTCATTACCTTTGTCACGGTTCAAAGGTCACCCGCTGTGCTATTGTCCGCTCCCTAATTATTGTCCGATTTTTGAGCCGACGTTTAACATCATGACCGAAATGACCCGCACCAATCACTCCCTCACCAGCTCCGTACTGCCGACGTTCTATCGCCTATGGATACCGTCGATGCTTGGCTTGCTGGCCTTGTCGACCGCCAACATCGTAGATGGCTTATTCATCGGTAATTACGTCGGTGCTCATGCATTGGCGGCGGTCAACCTCATCATTCCGTTTTTCGGCATCCTGTTCGGGCTGACCTTCATGCTCGCCATGGGCGGTTCCGTGCGCGCAGGCAAGTACATTGGGGAAAAAAACTACACCGCCGCCAGCAACATCTTCTCAAAAACCCTGATCGCCGTAATTGCACTGGCCGTCGTGGTCACCACGCTGGGCTTAGTGTTTGAAACCACCTTATTGCGTGCCCTAGGCGGCACCGACGAAGTACTGCCCTTGATGCAAATTTACTACCGCATCACCATGGGGTTTGTCTGGGCGCAACTCTTAACCGTCACGCTTTATTTCTTCGTCCGCCTCGACGGTTACCCCGGCCTGGCAGCATTAGCGCTGACCATTGGCTCAGCAGTGAACATCGGCTTGGACTATCTGTTCATCGCACGTTTTGGCTGGGGTATTGCTGGTGCGGCTTGGGCCACCGGCATTTCTCAGTCGCTCCCGTTTCTGGTGCTGTGTAGCTACTTTTTACTGCGCAATCGCCACCTGCGTTTTCGTTTACGTCAAACCAACTGGCGCGAACTCTTTCAGTCTGCCTTTAACGGCCTGTCTGAATTCGTGAATGAGATTTCCGGCTCAATCATTGTATTGATACTCAACTGGCTGTTTGTGCTGCGTTATGGCGTAGAAGGCGTTGCGGCGTTTACCGTACTGAACTACCTGCTGATGATCGGCATGATGATGGTGTTTTCCATTGGTGACGCGGGCGGCGTGTTCGTCAGCCAGAACTTCGGAGCCCGCCAACTGCAACGTATTCGGCGGTTTTTGTTGGTGAGCGCCACCAATGCCCTGCTGATTGCGGCCATTTTTGTCGGCCTACTAGTAGGTTTTACCGAACAACTGGTCACCGTGTTTCTGCATGAGGACGAATCCAGCGTTATCGCCCTAGCCATAGAACTCGTCAGTTGGGTCTGGCCGGTGTTCTTGGTCAACGGACTGACCATGATCGTCACCTCATACCTCACCGCACTGCACCTGCCAGTACCGTCAGCGATCATCGCTCTGAGCCGCGGCCTAATACTGCCCGCAGTGCTGTTGTTGGTGATGTTCAACGCCTTCCCAACACTGCCGTTTATAGTCGCCATCCCGATGGCTGAGTGGCTAACGTTTGGCTTGGCGTTGTTTTTCTTGTGGCGCTTTTTCCCCAGGCCGCAGCTGTTCGAACGGATTGGTAGCACGAACATTGAGCAACCCGCCCTTTAGGGCGGGTGTTTACACCCGCCGGCATTTGCGAGCACCTGCTAACAGACATCATTGTTTTGGTAATAAACACCGCGTGCGAGAGGAGAACAAAGCCGCCGCTCGCAACCATTGGCATGGCGTTGAGACACCCCCACGCATCAGTGCCAGCCGAGCCAGTTCGGTAGCCGAAACACTGCTGAACGGCTAAGCTGGCGCCATCATGACGGATGGCTATGTCGGCTACTACAAAGTGGCTTCTAATGCAAGACATAACTTGCGCATTGCCTTACGTACGCGCGTCGTAAATTCGTGGAGGGCATAAAGAACTGACTGTTCTCCGAAACCGTAAACGATGCGAACTCCAGCGCTACGTCATACTCCATCATAGAAGCGACCAATGGCTTGAAGCCGTATGGCTAACTGAAACAGATCTTTGAAAATCTGCCGTTGGCCAAACGCGAGCCGACATCCACGCGCTGTTGCCATGTAATGTCCTGCCGGTGTCGCGCTGATCAGAAGGTGCCAGTCAATCGCATACAGCAAATCAATCACCTTTTTACAATGCAAACTACCGAATAATGCAAAGATTCAATAAATTGTTGAGGTTTAACTTGTTTTTTGCCAAGATCAGGTCATTCGTAATTACAAAGGACTACATTACCATGCATAAAAAAATAAAAACATGATAAAAGCTGTTGTCAATCTCACTGCGGCATTTGTTTCAATTGGGATACTAACTGCTTGCGCGGGTTTAGTAAGAACCGACCCCGCAGTACTGAGCGCCCCAATTACACATATTTATAGCTTTGAAGACATGGAAAGCTCAGAGATCTACCGTATGTCTCGCCTGTGGGTGTCTGATACTTTTATATCTGCAGATGACGTTATCAATTTCGATGACCCTGAAAGCTTTGCTTTGAGAGGCCGTGCGATTGCTAGGACTCCCGTGCAAGGGGACATGTTCAATCGCCAATTTTTTTACAACTTTTCAATCGATGTTGACGGCAGCAGAGCTAGGCTTCAGTTCAACAACTTTAGAGAGAGCACATACTATTCCGGCTCAGTCAGAGTTGTGGGAATTGATGGCTCGCTACAGAATCAATACGACGCTATCGAAAGACATCTAAATGGTGTGGCGGCGAGTTACGAAAACTACATTCGAACACCTGAAGAAGCTTGGTGATTTTTTCCTGGAAAAATTAATACCGCCTGATATCAAATGGGCGGTCCTGACCAACCAAAACCAAATCAAATCATGCATCTGCTGAGGTTGAGGTTGAGGTTGAGGTTGAGGTTGAGGTTGAGGTTGAGGTTGAGGTTGAGGTTGAGGTGATTTTATATCAGCATGATTATTTTATATACGTTATCATTTACTTAAGGCCAGTAATCAACCAACAATCAGAAACAGGTCTTTCAGCATTCTGCAGTGATAACTAAATTAACTAAAATGGCTCTTATGAATAAAATAACATTCTTTCTTACTATGTATTTCTTTCTCTTGTTAGGCTGCACTCCCCCTGCGCCTAGTCAGCCCTATATCATTGGACAGATGACGGCATCTAATATTTGTTCCACATCAATCGTTATTATTAAAAGGCGTGTAGGGCAGCATATTCGCCATGGAGGTGCAGACTGCTTAGTCGAAAAGACTAGTAGCAGAGATGTTAAGGTGCAGTACGCATATACCATACCGCCAAGTGCTAGCTGGAATGGAAGGGAGCATGTGTTCAGATACACCGCATTAGGCACTGTTGTCGGGAGCACACTAACACTAAGTGAAATTAATATTCATGGTAACACAAATGGCTTTATACCCATGAGAGAGTTGTAGACTCGCTTAAGCCGGGCTATTTGACCGCTTGGCGATTTCGACCCTGCCCACTGATCAGCTAATGATATCAAGCAAGAGATCGTTCTTTTTTTGATAGTCCGCGGCCTTTGGCTGATCATTTTTGATAATAGTAAATTAGCTTTAATTCAACCACAACAAGGATTACCTTGAATCTTTTAACCTCCTACGCGTTCCTTACAAAAATTAATTTTCTTAAGCACTTAATAATAGATCAAACACAAAAGAATAATATCTATTTTGATATGGAAAAACAATGACTAAAACAGCTATTCAACTGCTAATTTTGGCAGCCTTAATTATAACTCCCCTCACTACATTTTCTGAAGAACAAGATGATAACATTGCCTTTTCAATTGGGGCTCTTTATGGCCCTAATACTAGGGGAGGTGATGCTGCCGCTGGTATAGAAGCTGGAATGTTCATGCAGCGCGTCTTTTTAGGGTTTTCAATGTTCTCGATAAGTAGTGGGAATGGCGTTGAACCCCCATCAGGAATGTTTAATTACCCTACACCCCATAATTCTTACGTTCATCATAGTACTGTTATACAGGATGAGTTTGGCATGGGGATAAGCTTAGGAATAAAGCCAGTAAATAAATTTAATGTTTACTTGCATGGTTCTTTTGTTACAGCTGAAGGCAACAGTTATGATGTCAAAAAATCCACTGCTACTAACTCATATTATAGGCACGATAGCGGCAGCAAACGAGATATTGACACTTCTGTAGGCTTTGGCGCAAGTTACTACAAGTACGGAACACCTCTAGCATTGTCTATTCAACATGATAGGATTAGAGGAACTGTAGGAACCATAGCGTGGGCTTGGAGCTTTTATGGCATTTTTTGAGCGCGATTTAAATCGGTTCTCCTGTTAAGCTGGTGATACGCCCTTGGCTGGCTCAGACTCGCAGTGGAATTATTTGGAGCAGTCGTAAACGTATCCCATCCACTCCTGCTCCCCAAACACAAAGCACCACGCCAATACAAGCCTCTGCCTGTATTGTGGAAAGCAAACCTGAGCGACGTGCCACATGGAGCACCCTCCTCGGAAACTCGCCCGCCGGTGTGTACCGCAAAATCCAATAGGTTTCGGGCGGATGAGACAGTTCAATCCGCTGCGGTTATGCACGGTACACGAGTTTTCGCTCTAGCGAAAACGTTAGAGCGCCTGATTGAAACTCATGCTGTGCTCTTAGCATCTCCCCTTCCTTGCCACCCCAACACCAGCAACGACAGCGCCAGAATGGTGGCCAACACCCCCATCGATGTGCGCACCTCCGCCAAGCCACCACCGATGGCATTTAAGGTCATAAAGCCATCAATGCCGGCCGTACTCGGCACTGCCCAACGCAGAGCTTGCAGTACGGGTGGCAGGTTTTCCACCGGAATGGGGTAGCCAGAGAAAAAGAAGAAAGGAATTGCGCTGGCTAAAAGCCACTGCATGCCCTGTTCACGGGTGCGGAAACAACGGGCTAAAGCGAGGCCGCTGGCCGCGCAGCTGGCCGCAAACAACACGCCAAACAGGCAGAGAGACAACCACTGCGCTTGTTGCGGGTATCCCTGGTAGCGCATCACAAAGCCGAACGAGAATGCGGTGGTTAACACGGCCACCCCAGTGCCCACCAGCCAAAGGCCATACCGGCCACGACGCTGGTGCCACAATGACTGACTCTGCTGGCGCTGCCAACCCGCGAACAAGGCCAAGCCCATCCACAGGCTTTGCTGTATCAACATCACCAATACGCCGGGCACGACGTAGCTGCCATAACCTTCGCTCGGGTTGTACATGGGAATCGCCTGCATAACGACGGGCGGTGCGCTCGCCATACTGCTGTGCCCGTCCGGCGCTCGCTTTACAGCTGCACCATAGGCTGCGGCTACGTCGTTCAGGTCGCGCATAATACGGCTGCTGGTCAGCACCATGGTGCCTTGGGTTGCCACGCCAACATTCGCTGTCTCGCCGCGTTGCAGCGCGGTGGCAAAGCCACTGGGTAGTGTGACCCACGCCATGGCATCGCCCTCGGCCACCGCCCGCACGGCGCTCGGCGTATCGGCCACAATGGTGACCACCGAAAGGCTCGGAGTGGCGTTCAACCACCGGGTAAACTGCCGACTTTCGGTGCTGTGGTCTTGGTCTACCACTACCACAGGCAGCTGCAGCAGTTGTTCTTGCTGATACGGCAATGGATAGAAAAAAGCGTACAGTAGGGGCGCTGCCAGCAACACCAGCAAGGCTCCTTTATCGGCGACCAGTGCACGCCAATCGATAAGTCGACTCATGTTATCGTCCTCCCCAACGGGCTGGGTTAAAGCCACGCGCCCAAAATAGCCCCATACCCAGCAACAGCGTACTGACAGCAAATGCCACCAGCACCTGCTGCACCGGCCACAGCATCAGCGCAGGGTCGATGGCGCTGGCTTGGAACACCCGCAACCAATGCGTGAGCGGCAAAGCCTCGGCCCACCACTGTGCTAACGGCGGCATGGCTACCAGAGGAAACGCGTGCCCGGCGAACGCGAACGCGGGGGCGGCGTAGAAGCCGGTGATACTGAGCGCCATACGAAAGTTCAGGGTTACTGCGACGACCAGCACACCGGCACCTACCGAGGCCCAAGCCAGCAATACAGTGGCCAGTACCAAGGCGGGTGTACTGCTGACAACGGCCAGCGAGTAACGGTGCGTGAGCCACAAGGCCGCGAGAAACCACAGGCTGTACAGCACACCATAGGCGATCACCTTGGCCAGCACGGCCGTTGCGTTGGAACCTGCGGCGGACGCCAACTCTGCCGCTGACCCGTCGCGCAGTTCACGACCGAAGGCGCTGACAACAGACACCATGGCCAATATGGACAACACCGACATAGACAAGGGCAGTTGCAGAAAACGCTGGCTGCTGAGGTCGGCATTGCCCAGTGCGACACCTTGTACCGCAATGGGCTGCGCCTGCCCCCATGCTTGCACCGACGTTAGCCCATGCATTTCGAGGCGTTGCACGTCCGCCATGGCACCCATGCCGATGATCACCGGTTGCAGTGCGCCGGTGATTTGGCTGGCATGGCTGGCCAATTGCGCATTGGTAAGCACCGCCACCGAAGCCCCGGACTGCCGCAAAAGAGCGCGTTCAAAGCCTTCGGGCACTTGCATGATGGCGTAGACATGACGTGCTTCCAACGCCTGTTTGGCGGTCAACATGTCGGGGGCTTGCACGGCAATCTCTACCGTAGGCACGGCCGCCACTAAACGCACCAGTTGGCGCGACAGCCCTGACTGGTCCTGATCCACCACCGCAATCGGCAACCCCACCACAGGCCCGGCGGCAAACACCCATGCCAGAAAAACCAGCATGATGACCGGTAGACCGGTCGACAACCAACGTTCACTCGGGTGCGCTAACCAGTAGTGCCATTCACGCCGCCAAACGGCAAGACACCCCCGCATCAGCGCGGCACCTCTGCCGTCACTGTCATACCCGACAGCAAGGCGGGATGCGGTGTTAACGGGCGGGCCTCTACCTGAAAGGTGCGCAGGTGCATGGCGACATCCCCACCCTGACGCCAAGTGGCGAAATCGGGCAGGGCTTGCAGTCGCCGCACACGAAAGGTCAGGTGCTCGCCCAGCGCTGGCACATAGCCCTGAAATTCATCGCCGGGTTGAAACTGCCCTAGCAGGTCTTCGCGTACCATTAACATCAGCCGCTGGTCGTCCGGGTTTACCAAGGTCACCACCGGGGCACCGGTAGGCACCAGTTCTCCTGGCTGCATGACAACGTTCTCGACACGGGCGCGCACCGGAGCGTATTGGTGGACATCGGTCAGCAGCGCCGACACCTCCGCCAATGCGGCTTCTGCCTGGCGTAATTGCGCCGCACTGGCGCGGCGTTCTTCTACGTGTGCGCCTTCACGGGCGAGCTGGTAGCGTGCTTCGGCGGCGTGCATCTGGTCTTCCGCTGCGCGCCATGCGGCACGGCTCTCATCAAACTGCTGGCGCGCCACCAAGCCTTCGTGGTGCAGGGTTTCGAGGCGGTTGTGCGTGGCACGCAACAGCTCGGCTTGGGTCACTGCACGCTGCCAATCGAGGCGCGCCATAGTAATCTCTTCATCCCGCGCACCATCGTCGGTGCGGGCCAATGCGGCATTGGCGGCATCCCGCGCCGCTTGGGCTTGGTCGCGTCGCGCATGCAGCTCTGGGCTGTCAATCACAAACAGCAGATCCCCGGCCGCCACCCAGTCACCGGTTTCAACCGCCAGCTGGTCGAGACGCCCTGCCACCTTCGCGCCAACGCGCATATCTTGAATTTCAATTTCGCCGTAAACGGTGGCGGTGTCCTGTCGCTCGCTGCAACCGAACACCAACAACGTCGATAGGGCGACGCCCCAATGCAGTAATGATTTCATGGTCTAACGTTCCTCACACAGCGACGTCGACGACGTCATTAACACGCTATCCAGATCGGCCAGCGCTCCCTGAGCCTGCAGCCAGTCCGCCAAGGCATTTAAGTGCTGATGTTGTAATTGCGCTTTTTCCAAACGGCCCACTGCGACCTGCAACCACGCATCGGTCACATCCAAACTGGTGGCTTGGCCTGCGGCAAAGGCGGCTTCCTGCAGGCGGGCGTTTTCTTCGGTCAATGCCAGATCACTGGTTAGCCAGTGCAAGGCTTCAATACTGTGTTCAAAGCGCCCCTGCCCTACTGCACGGGCGAGCATTAAGTCCTGCTGGGTTTGGGCCTGCAAGGCACGGGTTTGTGACGCTTGCGCTTCGGCCGCTTGCGCTAAAGCCCGACGATTTACGCCACTGCTGAGTTGCCACTGCATGCCCACACCGACCGCCCAATCCGGGTCGTTCAAGGCCGCCATCGAGCGGTTCAACTCCGCCACGCCAAAGGCGAACACCTCGGGTTTACGGGCGCTGCGTTCCACCGTTACCTGTGCCACAGCCTGGCGCTCGGCGGCGAGTAGCGCTTGCATGGCGGGGTGTGCGCGATCGCCGGGATCGGACAAGTCCGACACCTTTACCACCTGCAGGGGCGTGGTGAGGCAACTCAGCTCCGTGGTGCCGAGTAACGACATCAAGGCCGATTCGGCATCAAACCGCTGCTGTTGCGCCGCCCGCCACTGGCGCATGGATTGGTCGTGTGCCACATGGGCTTGCATGGCCTGCAAGCGACTCACCATGCCTTCTTGTTCAAAGCGTTCGGCGCGATGCCGGTGTCCCGCTAAAACGTTCTGCGTTTCCCAGCGAATGCGTTCGAGCTCGCGTGCCAACTGCACATCGAAGTAGCGATCGATCACCCGTCGTTCGACTTGCTCCATCGCCAGCGCATGTTCAGCCTCTGCCTGCGTTACCCGCGCCGCCGCTTGCTGTTGGGTCGCACTGATGCGCCCGCCGGTGTAAACAGGCAACTGCACGGCCAACTGGCTGCGCACTCCCTGCTGAGCGATGACTTCATCCACCGCCAGCTGTGTCATGCCGGGCAACAACGCCGCGCCCTGATACTGCACGTCTATGGTTTTTTCATACGCCAGCCCGGTCGCCGACCAAGTGACCCGCGGAGCACGCAACCACTGAGTGGCTGAAGCCCGCTCCTGCCATGCCTGCAGTTCATAAACGTTGGCCTGCAGCGCGCCCGACGCGCTCTGTGCACGCTGTTGTGCTTGCCCCAGAGACAATGGCTCGGCGCCCAATAAAAGCGGCCAACTCAGCAAACATATTCCAACGGTCGCACTTATACGTCGTGCCATGCTGTCCTCCATTTTGGGTTGAGGTGTGGTAGGACTGTCAGCGTATAGGACATTACTGTCTCGAAAAATATGACATTCTTTTGTATTTATCCCATTTATCGGGATAATTGACACAACCGTCCGCTGAGGAACTGCGCCATGAGCGAACTCCGTCAACTTAAAGCCTTTATCGCCGTGGCAGACCATGGCAGCTTTCACGCTGCGGCCGATGCCTCTGGCAGCTCCGCGACGGCAGTGAGCCGCGCTGTAAAAGACCTTGAGCACGAGCTCGGTGCGCGCCTGTTTAACCGCAACACGCGGCGCGTGGCACTCACGCCCGCCGGTGAGCGCTACGCCTTACGTTGCCGCAAAATACTGCTGGATCTGGCTGATGCGCGGGCGGAAATTAAAGCCGAAGCACGTGAGCTGGGGGGCACGTTGCGGATTGCTGCACCGGTTTCATTTGGGCTGTATCAATTGGAGCCGTTGCTCATTCAGTTTGCGCAGCAGCACCCCCAATTAGAGATTGATCTGCAATTACACGAAGCACGGCTTGATTTGATCGGCAGCGGATTTGACGTGATCATCATCGGCGCCCAAGACGACTACAACGCTGCCATTCCGGCGCGCAAGCTATGCACCTCGAAAGTAGTGCTGTGTGCGGCACCGAGTTATCTCGCTCAACACGGCGCGCCTTCCCACCCGGAAGACCGTCACCGTTTAGACCTTATTGATATTGATCACGCCATTTCACGTGCACCCTGGAAAATACATGGGCCTGATGGTTGGATGGACGTTGCGCCCTTGAGACGGGCGCGCTACAGCACGAACCACGCCGAAATTGCGTTGAGAATGGCCAAGAATGGTCTCGGCATTGCTCCGCTGCCGGATTTCATGGTTCAAGACGCCATTGCGCAAGGCGAGTTGGTCAGGGTGCTCAATGAGTGGACGCTGCAAAGCCTAGTATATTATGCGGCACTGCCCGCGCAGCATTTATTGGAACCCAAGGTAACGGCGCTGCTCGATCACCTCAGCGTGGCCTTTTGCCCTTAGCCGAATTCGGCTGAGGCAAGTTAACAGTACCCGCTTGGTGTTGGTCGCGCCGTCAATTGCAAAATTGCGACAAAAAGTCTTCCTTCTTATATATAGCTAAACTTTTTTCTGCGAAGGGGAAGCATACGCCCAGGAATGTGTCTATAATCCGCGCCCATTACGTCCCGTCACCGATGTGATGAGGTTCATCTGCAACGCATTAGGGAATCTGGTTCGATGACTCTGGCGCTGATCATTCTTTTACCCTTCTTTGGGGTGGCGCTGCCCGCCATCTTCATTCGCTATGGCCGCAACGCGTCGGCGTGGGCTGCGGCGGTGGCTCCAGCTCTTGCATTGGTCTTGTTATTGTCGCAAGCGCCGTCGGTATTTCGTGGGCGCGTGCAGGTCATCTTTCTTGAGTGGATTCCCTCGCTGGGCTTAAACCTGACGTTCCGATTGGACGGTCTGTCGTTTATGTTCGCGTTGTTGATTCTCGCCATCGGTCTGCTGGTGATTTTGTACGGCCGTTATTACTTGTCTGAGAAAGATCCGATGGGCCGGTTCTTTGGCCTGTTGCTGATGTTCATGGGCGCCATGCTGGGTGTGGTAACGGCGAATAATTTGCTGTTGCTGGTGTTGTTCTGGGAACTGACCAGCTTGAGTTCGTTCCTGCTGATCGGTTTTTGGGGCCACCGCTCGGATGCACGACGCGGTGCGCGTATGGCCTTAACCGTCACCGGCGGTGGCGGTTTGGCGCTGTTGGCTGGGGTGATTATTTTAGGGCACATTGTCGGGTCGTTTGATTTAACCGATGTATTGGCTTCGGGCGGTATTATTCGGGCCCATGCGCTGTACCCTGTCGCGCTGACGCTGATTCTGCTGGGTGTGTTCACCAAGTCTGCTCAATTTCCGTTCCACTTCTGGTTACCACATGCCATGTCGGCTCCCACGCCGGTGTCGGCTTATCTGCACTCGGCCACCATGGTAAAGGCCGGTGTGTTCTTGTTGGCGCGTTTGTATCCGGCGCTGTCGGGTACCGATATGTGGTTCATCATGCTGTCTCTGGTGGGCCTGTCGACCATGACACTGGGCGCCGTGGTGGCGCTGTTCAAGCATGACCTCAAAGGCTTGCTGGCTTACTCCACCATCAGCCACTTGGGTTTGATTACGCTGTTGTTCGGTTTGGACACGCAGTTGGCCGTGGTCGCCGCGCTGTTTCATTTGCTGAACCACGCAACCTTTAAGGCATCGCTGTTTATGGCGGCCGGTATTGTGGACCACGAAACCGGCACGCGGGATATCCGCTTGCTCTCGGGGTTGCGCCACTACATGCCGTACACGGCGGCACTCGGGCTGATCGCTGTGGCCGCCATGGCCGGTGTGCCCTTGATGAACGGCTTCCTGAGCACAGAGATGTTCTTAGGTGAAGCGGTCAAACAGAGCGTACTGGGCGGTTGGAGCTGGCTGATTCCGGTGGTCGCGGTGTTCGCCAAAATTTTCTCGGTTGCCTATTCGGTGCGCTTTATTTACAGCGTGTTCTTTGGCCCGAAAGCCGAAAACCTGCCCAAGAAACCGCACGAAGCTCCGTTTTTTATGCGCGCTCCGGTGATGTTTTTGGTGCTGCTGTGCTTGGCGGTGGGCATCTTCCCGGTGTTCTTTATTGGTAGCATGTTGAACGCAGCCGCGATAGCCGCTACGGATGCGTCGCTGCCGTATTATTCACTGGACCTGTGGCACGGCATCAACCTGCCATTGATCATGTCAATTACCGCCATGGTGTTGGGTGTGGCGGTGTACTTCGCCCGGCATCAGCTATATACGTGGTGGGACAAATTGCCGCCCCTGAGCGCACCCGCGGTGTTCGAATACATTTTGCATAATTGGGTGATCGTACCGTCGCGTTACATCACCAAGTTGCTCGAAAGTGGTCATCCGCAAAGTTACATCGCCATTTTGTTTGCCTTCACCATTCTCTTGGCGGGGGTGGCTCTGTGGCCACTGGCATCCTGGCAAGGCAGCCTGTCGTTGAGCCCGGTGGACTTCCCGTCTTTAGCCATCGGTCTGGTGATGATCGTCACGGCGCTGTCGGCGGCGATTTGGCACCACCAACGTTTGGCTGCGCTGTTGTTTCTCAGCGTGGTGGGCTTGGGGGTCGCACTGGTGTTCGCACGCTTCTCGGCACCGGATCTGGTGTTAACGCAACTGTCGGTTGAAGTGGTGAGCATCATTCTGCTGATGCTGATTCTGTTCCTGCTGCCCGCTAAAAGCCCGATGGACTCTTCCTACCGTCGCCTGTGGCGCGACGGTGCCATTGCCACATCCGGGGCGCTGATCATCGGCGTACTGACCTTTGCGGTGCTGACGCGCCCGGCTGACAGCATTGCCGACTATTACCTGCTGCAAAGTATTCCCGGAGGCGGCGGCTCAAACGTAGTGAACGTGATTCTGGTCGACTTCCGTGGCTTTGACACCTTCGGTGAAATCACCGTTCTGGCGATAGCCGCCATCGGTATTTTCGGTTTGCTGGATGGCATGAAGCTGTTCAACCCGCAGCAAGCACCGGCGCGTCAATTTGCGGTCGACAAGCACCCCATGCTGCTGCAAATTCTGAACATGCCCTTGTTGCCGCTGGCCTTAATGGTGTCGGTGTACATTTTCTTGCGCGGCCACAACCTGCCCGGCGGCGGCTTCATTGCCGGTTTGATCACCGCCATTGCGTTGATTCTGCAGTACCTGACCAACGGCCAGCAGTGGACAAGCGAGCGCTTAACCGGCAACTACCACCCCATTGTGGCTACCGGGGTATTGATTGCGGCCATTACCGCCATGGGCAGCTGGGTGTTCGGTATGCCACTGCTGACCTCGTGGCATGATCATTTCCACATTCCTTTGATTGGTGACATTGAGCTGGCCTCGGCCATGCTGTTCGACTTGGGTGTGTACTTGGCCGTCATTGGTGCCACGCTGCTCATCCTGGCCAACTTAGGCAAACTCAAACCCCTGCACAGCGCGAAGACGGAGGCCTGACATGGAAATTTTATACGCAGTGGTCGTGGCCGTGCTGGCCGGTAGCGGCATTTATCTGATGTTGCGCGCACGTACCTTTCCGGTGGTGATGGGTTTGATGATGTTCTCCTACGCGGTGAACCTGTTTCTCGTGGCGATGGGCCGCTTGCGCACGGGCGCGCCCGCCATTGTGATGGAGGGTGCGGTGTACACCGACCCCATTCCACAAGCCTTGGTGTTAACGGCCATTGTGATTGGCTTCGCGATGACGTCGTTCATTACAGTATTGGCACTGCGCGCGCGCGGTGAAATGGGTAACGACCACGTCGACGGGCAAGAAGATCAGGAGCCAGGGCGATGATGCAACACTGGATTACCCTGCCGATTCTTTGGCCGTTGCTGACGGGTGTGCTGCTGATTTTTATGGCCCGGGCCGGACGCGACGCCAAGCGCGCGGTCAGTTTGGTGTCAGCCTTGGTATCGCTCCCCATCATGATCCTGTTGGTTCAACAGGCTATGACCGATCAGATACAGGTGTACGCGCTGGGCAATTGGGTACCACCCTTTGGCATTGTGCTGGTGCTGGACCGGTTGACGGCTCTCTTGCTGTTGATGACGTCGATTCTGGCCATTATGGCATTGCTGTACGGCATCCGTGGCGACGACAAGCCGGGACGCAACTTTCACCCGCTGTTTCACTTTCAGTTGGTGGGTATTTACGGGGCTTTCTTAACCGGCGACCTGTTCAACCTGTTCGTGTTCTTTGAGATTCTGCTGATTTCTTCTTACGGCTTGCTGATGCACGGCGCTGGCCCGGCACGTACGCGGGCTACCTTGCATTACGTGATTTTGAACCTCACCGGTTCGGCGTTGTTCTTGATTGGCGTCGGTACGCTGTACGGCATGCTGGGCACGCTGAACATGGCGGACTTGGCGGTGCAAATGCGGAACATTCCCGTCGAAGACGCGCCCATTGTGCAGGCGGCAGGCTTGATTCTGTTGGTGGTGTTCGGCTTAAAAGCGGCCATGCTGCCGCTGTATTTCTGGCTACCCAATGCCTACAGCTCGGCCAGTCCATCGGTGGCGTCTCTGTTTGCCATCATGACCAAGGTAGGCGTGTACGCCGTATTGCGTGTGCATGGGCTGCTGTACGGCCCTGAGGCCGGTGTGGTGGCGGGCAGTATCATGGCGTGGGTTTGGCCGATTGCGGCGCTGACCATTGTGTTTGGCGCCTTCGGTGTCATCGGGGCGCGCACCCTGAAACGTGCGGTGTCCTATCTGGTGATTGTGTCGGTCGGTACGCTGTTGATCGTCGCGGCGACGGAAGACCAACAAACGCTGGTCGGCGGCATCTATTACCTGATTCATTCGACCTTTATTACGGCGGCGCTGTTTCTGATTGCTGACATCATCAGCGAGCAGCGCGGCGCGACGCAAGACTATCTGGCTCCGGCCCAACCGCTGGCGCAACCGCGTTTGCTGGCGGTGATCTTTTTCTTTTCCGCCGCCAGTGTTGCCGGCTTACCGCCTTTGTCGGGCTTTATCGGTAAGGCGCTCATCCTGACCGGTTCTGCCGGTGCCAGCTTTGCCGTGGTCATGTGGTTTGTGATGCTGGGCGCGGGTCTGGTGGGTTTGATCAGTATGTCACGCGCGGGCAGTACGATTTTTTGGCGGGTCAGCGAAAGCACCGCTATAGGGCGCAAGGCTGACCGAATGAAATTGGCGGTGGCCTTGATGTTGCTGGCACTGAGCCCCTTGCTGACCATCTTCGCGGAGCCGGTCATTCAATACGCGCAAGCAACGGCAACTCAGCTGCTCAACACAACAGGTTACATTGAAGCTGTGTTGGGCCCCTCGGCGTTAGGAGTGCAATAGTATGTCGACAGAACACAAAGCAGATTCTGCACCTCGGCAGTGGTTGCCTCACCCCATGGTGAGTATGGTGTTGGTGGCCGTGTGGATGATTTTGGCCGAGACGCCTTCTTTGGGTAACCTGATTCTGGCCTTGCTGCTGGCGTGGTTTTTACCCTGGTTAACGCAACGTTTTTGGTCATTCCCGGTGCGTATTCGCGGCTGGGTTCCCTTGGTACGCTACGCTTTTCTGGTGCTGTGGGACATCACCATGTCCAACTTGATCATGGCACGTTTGGCCCTGGGCCCGCTGCGCAACCTGCGCCCGGCTTTTTTCGTGGTGCCACTCGACCTGACCAACCCCATCGCCATCACCGTGTTGGCCAACACCATAACGCTGACACCGGGCACGGTGAGCGCCGATCTATCGCCCGAGCGTGACCGCATTCTGGTACATGGTTTGTTCATTCCTGATGTTGATAAGGCCATCGCTGATATCAAGGCGCGCTACGAAGCCCCGCTGAAGGAGATATTCTGATGCTGCAGTATGTCGTTCCACTGACTCTGGTTATTTATAGTCTGTCAGCGTTGCTGACGCTGTATCGCATGGTTAAGGGCCCGGACCTACCCGACCGGATTCTGACGCTGGATACACTCTATGTGAATGCCATTGCGTTGATCATTGTGTTTGGCGTGTGGCTGAACAGCACAATGTTTTTTGAAGCCGCATTGTTGATTGCGATGATGGGGTTTGTCGGCACCGTGGCGGTATGTAAGTACATACTGCGCGGCAACATCATTGAATAAGGGGTCGACACATGAATTTCTGGTTTGAATTGGTAGTTTCGTTCTTTTTGCTCGGCGGTGCCTTGTTTGCCTTAATCGGTTCCATTGGGCTGGCACGCTTTCCCGACTTCTTTACTCGCGTACATGCCCCGACCACCGGCACAACGTTAGGGGTAGGCGGCACCCTGATTGGCTCGGTGATCTTTTTCACCGTCACCAAGGGCACCTTGAGCATTCATGAATTGCTGATTTCGATGTTTCTGTTCATCACCGCGCCCGTCAGTGGCCATATGATGGCCAAGGCGGCGATTCATCTGAAGGTGAAGCATGTGGAGGGGACGCGCGGCGAACCGTGGGAGAACAAGGAGTAATCCTTGGTTGAATAAGTCGGACAAAAGCCCGACTTATTCAACCAAGTGTGCCCACAGGTCATACTCATCGGCTTCTTCTATCACCACCCGCACAATATCACCTACTTGCAGGTGCGTTTGATTGTCTAAGAACACCTGGCCGTCAATCTCCGGCGCATCGCCCATGGTGCGGCCTACAGCGCCCTCTTCCACCACTTCGTCGATGATGACGTCCATTTCCTGACCCACCTTCAACTGCAAGCGTGCGGCGCTGATGCGCTGCTGCACACTCATAAAGCGGTCGTAACGTTCCTGTTTGATGTGCTCGGGTACGGGATCTGGCAGGTCATTGGCGGCGGCACCGGTTACCGGTGAATACTGGAAGCAACCTACGCGGTCGAGCTGCGCTTCTTCTAAGAAGTCGAGCAGCATTTGGAAGTCTTCTTCGGTTTCGCCGGGGAAGCCAACAATAAAGGTCGAACGCAAGGTCAGTTCAGGCACTTGCTCGCGCCACTTCTTGATGCGGTCCAATACTTTTTCGCTGTGCGCGGGGCGCTTCATCAATTTCAGAATACGCGGACTGGCGTGCTGAAACGGAATATCCAGGTACGGCAGAATCAAGCCGTCGGCCATCAAAGGAATGATCTCATCGACGTGCGGATAGGGGTACACGTAATGCAACCGCACCCAGGCGCCCAACTTACCCAGCTCCACACAGAGTTCAGTCATGCGGGCTTTTACCGGCTGGCCGTCCCAGAAACCGGTGCGGTATTTTACGTCGACACCGTAGGCTGAGGTGTCTTGTGAAATCACCAGCAATTCGCGGGTGCCGCTTTCCACCAAACGTTTGGCTTCGTTCAGTACGTCACCAACCGGGCGGCTGTCGAGGTCACCGCGCATAGAGGGAATGATGCAGAAGGTGCAACGGTGGTTACAGCCTTCTGAAATTTTCAAATAGGAATAATGGCGCGGTGTCAGCTTGTATCCGGCAGGCGGCACCAGGCTGGTAAAGGGGTCGTGCTGGGGCGGAATTACCTCATGCACCTGCTTGACCACGGTTTCGTAAGCGTGCGGGCCAGTAACGGCCATTACGTTGGGGTGCACTTGACGAATTTCGTCTTCACGCGCGCCCAAGCAACCCGTCACCAACACTTTGCCGTTTTCTTTCAAGGCGTCACCGATGGCGTCCAGAGATTCCTGCACGGCACTGTCGATAAAGCCACAGGTGTTCACAATGACCACATCGGCGTCGTGATAACTCGGCACAAGGTCGTACCCTTCGCTGCGCAGTTGCGTGATGATGCGCTCTGAATCAACGGTGTTTTTAGGACACCCTAAAGAAACGAAACCGACTTTGCCTTGCTGGGTCATGCTGTTGTGCCTGTACGAAAATTAAACCGGGGCGCCGATTGTACGGAGCTGGAATAAAGGTGCAAGCAGTATGGCTTTTTTCTGCCGTTCCGCTATATTTCGCGCTTTCTCACCTGCACGGAAATAAACGGCATGGCAAAGGCGTCAGAACTCAAAGTCGGTTTTGTGGTAGCGGTCAACGGGGGTCAATATCAGGTCCGTAACATTGATATCAAAGCTCCTTCGGCGCGCGGTGCCTCTACCCTGTACAAAGTCACGTTTAATCACCTGATCACCGGACAAAAATGGGACCATACCTACAAAGGCGACGACATGCTGCCTGACGTGGAAGCCATGAATAAATCCGTGCAGTTCCTCTACCGTGACGGTGATTTCTTCACCTTTATGGACATTGAAGACTACAGCCAGCACCAGATGTCGGCAGACGAACTGGACGAAACAGCAGACTGGCTGCACGATGGCATGGAAGGCTTGGTTGGCTTGTTCGTCGAAGAAAAGCTGGTCAGTATCCAATTACCGCAGTCGGTTGAAAAGGAAATCATTGAGACATCACCGGCCATGAAAGGAGCCAGTGCCACTGCGCGCACCAAGCCAGCGAAGCTAGCCGGCGGGGTGGTGATTCAGGTGCCGGAATATGTGGCGCAAGGGGACATAGTAAAAGTAAATACGGGCACCCGAAAATTCATGGGTCGCGCTTAAAGCTACTGCGCTCTTCCGCCCGATGACCTTGATAAAATCCGTAGAGCGGGTGTTTACACCCGCGACAATTTGGCAGGTGTGAACACCTACCCTACAGCACTAAAGCGCCTGCCCTACCCCACTATTCACTCACATTTTCGGCTATTCGCCGGCAAGTTCGTCTTTCAGGAAATGCCCATACCGCAGGAAGGATATCACCTCCGCCTGTACGTCACGGTTGTTCATGATGAACGTATGCCCTGCCGGTACGACTTTGTGGTCTTTCATGGTCAGCAAGCGAGTGGACTCCACACTGACCTTGCCATCGTTCGCTGTCTCTTCAAATAAGCCGTCGAACCAAGGGTCGGAACTGCGGTCACCGGCCAGAATGCCCACCGGTATGGAGATCGGTGGCAGTTGATTGGGCAGGCTCTCGGGCGAGGTACTCAGCTGCCGCGCCGCTGGCCCCATGATCTGCTCAAAAATACCCGGCCACTGTTCCAAGGTATCCACAATTTCACTGCCTTGATTCGGCGGTGCCAACATGACCACCCGCCCGTCCAGCTCATGGCTGCTGTAGGCCAGGTAATAGCGCGCCAGAATGCCGCCTAAACTGTGAGTCACAAAATGCACCTGCGACTTGCCTTCCATGCGTGCCTTTTGCACCGCGCTAGCGACGTAAGATGACAACATCTGTACTGTTTCGTTGCGCGACGGGTAGTTCTGGTTGCAGACGCTGAAACCGTTGTCCAGTAAGGCGTCCGCCATGGCGTTCATGGAGCGCGACGTCCGACCAAGACCATGCAACAAGATCACCAGCTCATCGCCCGAGCCCTTAATCTCACACACGTCGTCCATGGCTGGCACCCAGAGTGCCGGGTCGATGCGGACACCGTTCCAGTCCATCCGCCAGTCTAGGTGAGGCCCGGTAGAGCGCCCGGTGGAGCCCACCAAGCCAATGACGTCCCCTTGTCGCACCCATTGGCCTTCTTGTACTTTCAGATCTGACATGTGTAAAAAGGAGGAAGTGAGGCTCTGCCCGTGATCCATCAAGATGGTTTTGCCGGACAGAAAGAGATCATCCGCCAAGGTTACTCGGCCGTCGGCTGGCGCCAGTATGGGTGTACCCGTTGGCCGCGCAATATCGATACCCCAGTGCGGCGTTGAGGGTTCCCCGTTGTACCAGCGTTGACTGCCATACACGCCCGTGATACGACCGTACAGTGGCCATGCAAAGGGCATGGTGACTCCGGTGTTGTCTGGCGTGACGGACTGGCGAGCTTTCGCCAGCGCGGCTGAGTCACGCTGCATGCGTTCCCACTCTTCCGGCGAGGGGTCCAGTGTTCTAGGCGGTACACCTTCAACACGCTGTTCCAGGTAACTGCGCGACGCAACCGGCAAACTCCATATTTTCGGCTCTTCGTAGGGCAACTGGCGCTCTAGGATAATGTCGCCCGATTCATTACGCCCAAAGCCCACCAGGGTTCTTGGCACACTGATCTCGATGGGTGAACCATTGAGTTTCAGGGTTGAGCCTTCCGGGGTTTCTACCCACAAATAGCCCCCGGACTTCAATTGCCCAAACCACATCGACTCTTCTGCCACAACAAGCGACGCCAATGCGGTAGCAAAGAGTAAAGAAACGACAGACAAGCGTTGTACAAACTTCATTGTATTTCGTCACCGGATAGTTCAACTGTTAGGTGTTACACTATTAATTCAGTATAACTTCATTTGGTTACGTGCCAACAAAAACCATGGGATCAGGTTCTTATGACAGCTTCATTAATTCTGGTGATCAACTGTGGCAGCTCCTCCATCAAATGTTCGTTGTTTGATCACGAACAAGATCACGAAATTCTATCCGCCTTGGGTGAACGCATCGGCAGCACCGAAGCCACTCTAAAGTGGACCCACGACGGCAAAAAACACACCGTAGACCTTGGCCAAGCCGACCATCAACAAGCGCTTGGCAAGGTAATTGAAGCCATGCAGTCGGTCGGCATCAAACCGCAGCAGTTGCTCGCGGCAGGGCATCGTGTGGTACACGGCGGAGAAGCCTTCAGTGCGTCCGTGGCGATTACCCCAGAAGTACTGGCGACCATCGACCAATTGGCCAATTTGGCGCCACTGCACAATCCGGCCAATGCGCAAGGTATTCGCGCCCTGCAAGCGCTGTTTCCAGACCTGCCGCAGGTCGCGGTCTTCGACACCGCCTTTCACCAGTCCCTGCCAGCCGCCGCGTACACCTATGCGCTGCCGTATCATTTCTACTCTGAGCTGGGTGTGCGTCGTTACGGCTTTCACGGCACGTCACATCGCTACGTCAGTGCAGAGGCGGTGAAACGCCTCGACCTAGACCCAGACGACCACCGTATAATAACAGCACACTTAGGCAACGGATGCTCGGCTTGCGCGGTAAAAAACGGGCAAAGCCTAGATACCACCATGGGTTTGACGCCGCTGGAAGGCCTAGTAATGGGCACGCGCTGCGGCGATATCGACCCCAGTTTGCACGAATTTTTGGCACGCCGACTCGATCTCTCACTGCAAGATGTCACCGCCATACTGAACAAAGAAAGTGGCCTCCTGGGCATCAGCGGCTTGTCCAACGACATGCGCACCTTAGTGCAAGCCGCCGACGACGGACATGTACAAGCCAACCTGGCACTGGAAGTATTCTGCTATCGTTTAGCGAAGTCCGTGGCGGGACTGGCCGTTGCTACCGGCGGCATTGATGCGCTGGTGTTTACCGGCGGTATTGGCGAGAACGCCGCCGGGGTGCGTGAACGCGTAGTCACCCAGCTGCATTGGCTGGGGCTCAACCTCGACGTTACCGCCAACCTGTCACACGGGCGCGATCAAATGGGGTTGGTCAGCACCACGCATGAACCGGCGGTAATGGTGATCCCAACGCGCGAGGAGTGGATGATTGCACAAGATACGCTCACCCTGTCGCAGACACAGTGGGATCAGTAACGTCCGTACTCAGTAGAGGAACTACCAAGCATGCAAAACTCCTTCTTTCTCGCGCCGACGGGCGCTGGCACCGGCCTCACCTCGGTGAGTCTGGGCTTAATACGCGCCATGGATCGACTGGGCGTCCGAGTAGCCTTTTGCAAGCCCATTGCGCAGATTCAAGGTGGTGACGACGGCATTGAGCGTTCGACGCATCTCATCCAACAAACCACAGGTTTGCAAGCAGCTACCCCCCTGAGCCTGTCCTACGCGCAGCAACAGCTGGCAATGGGTAATCGTGACAAGCTGATGGAGGAGGTGATTCATATTTATCAACAGTCGGCACAAGACGCCGACTTGGTGGTGGTCGAGGGCTTAGTACCACTACCGAACGAGAATTACCTCACCCGTTTGAACATCGAAATCGCCAAAGCCTTGGATTCCTGGGTTATTTTGGTGGCGGCGAAAAATGAACTTCGATCGAGCGAACTGAATCAGCGCATCAGTATGTCGGCCAGTGTATTTGGCGGCTCCCAACATCCCAAGGTGCTGGGTTGCATTCTTAACAAGGTCGGTGCTCCACCGTCGGCGTTGCAGCACGTACGCGCGCTGGATGGTGATGAAGACGACTCTGGGCGCCAACTTTCCAATGCTGAAATTCGCGCGAAACTACCGGTTTTTACAGACAGCTTTCAACTCCTGGGAGCCATTCGTTGGAACCCCGCTTTAGTAGCGCCCCGCACCAGTGATGTAGCCGACTATTTGAAAGCAGAGTACATGAATCAAGGGTTTGCCAGTGAACGACGGGTCAGCAGCATCACGCTGTGCGCCCGCACCATGCCCAACATGCTGCACACACTGAAACCGGGCACCCTGGTAGTGACGCCCGGTGACCGCGAAGACATTTTCTTAGCCACCTGCATGGCAGCGCTAAACCATGTGCCTTTGGCGGGCATCTTGTTTACCGGGGGGTTAAAGCCCGCAGAGAATGTTATTGAACTGTGTCGTGCGGCTTTGAATACCGGCCTGCCTGTGATGCTGACCGAGTCGAACACCTATGGCACCGCGCAATGGCTCGACAGCATGAACAACGAGGTACCGGCTAACGACATTCCGCGTATGGAGTTGGTGATGAATGCGGTAGCGGCCTCGTTGGATGCTGACCACCTTGCGCGCATGGCTCGTGTTGAACGCGAAAAACGCATGTCACCGCCCGCCTTCCGGCACTACCTAATGAAGCGCGCCCAAGAAGCCCGCAAGCGCATTGTATTACCGGAAGGCGACGAGCCACGTACTGTCCAAGCGGCGGCCTACTGCCAGCAGAAAGGTATCGCCCAATGCGTGTTGTTGGGTAACCCCGACACCATCCAACGTGTGGCTGAAAGCCAAGGCGTGCAATTGCCGAAAGAGATCGAGATCATTGACCCGGATCGAGTGCGCCACCGTTACATTGCTCCCATGGTCGAGTTACGCCAGCACAAAGGACTGACCGAGCCCATGGCGGAAGCGCAACTGGAAGATTCGGTGGTCATGGCGACCATGATGCTGGCGCTCGGCGAGGTCGACGGACTGGTTTCGGGTGCGGTCCATACCACCGCCAATACCATTCGCCCGGCCCTCCAGTTGATCAAAACCAAACCGGATGCGGCGCTGGTTTCTTCAGTCTTCTTTATGCTGCTGCCCGACCAAGTGTTGGTTTATGGAGACTGCGCGGTTAACCCCGACCCGAATGCCGAAGAACTGGCCGACATCGCTATTCAATCCGGCGACTCGGCGTTAGCTTTCGGAATCGAGCCACGCATTGCCATGATCAGCTATTCAACCGGTAAAAGTGGTTCTGGTCAGGATGTCGAAAAAGTCCGCGAAGCCACGCGTATTGCCCAAGAGAAGCGCCCGGACCTGCTGATTGACGGCCCCCTGCAATACGACGCGGCCGCCATTGCCAGCGTCGCGCAGAGCAAAGCTCCGGACAGTAAGGTAGCTGGTCGCGCTACGGTGTTTGTTTTCCCCGATCTGAACACCGGCAACACCACCTACAAGGCTGTGCAGCGCAGCGCCAATTTGATCTCTATTGGTCCTATGCTGCAAGGCTTGCGTAAACCGGTTAACGACTTGTCGCGGGGCGCTCTGGTTGACGACATTGTGTACACCATCGCGCTAACGGCCATTCAAGCCGCAGAATAAGGGTGCTGGGTAATTAATGAGCAATAAATTACACTCATTAATTACCCTATGTCTTATTAGGTTGCGCTATCTATCCGGTTCTACCATTATTAGAGTACAACACGGCGATCATGCTGGTGGCATCGTGTACCGATGTTCCCTGTAGGCCAATATTGGGTGAGTTCACTGTAACAGGATCAGGTACTGCTGTTGATGTCTGACATGAACAATCTGCTATCAAGTATCATCAGCCTAGTGGTGGCCACGTCGGTCTTTACCTTGGTCATTGCAGCTTGGCGCTATACACATTTGAGGCACATCAAGCCAGTCTCGTTTGGCCTGCTGATTCTCGCCATTTTGGCCAACCTGTACAGCATCCATTTACTGCGTTCGGGCCAAGACGCCATCCGTCAACGTGAAGTACAGCTGCAACTCAGCGAGGTAGTGCAGAAAATTGATTTAGTGGTTAGCAACCGCCAAATAGAAGTACGCGCGCTCGTAACCTATCTAGCGGACAACCCTGAGTTAACCCAACAAGATTACGAGAACTTCCTGCATCGTCTCCTACTCAACCCTGAGCTCTATACCAACGTTGCAGCCGCACCCGATCTCACCATTCAATATATTTTTCCCGTTGCTGGCAATGAGCCTGCACTGGGCCTGTATTACCCGAATGTCCCATCGCAATGGCCTTTTATCGAAACCATGCTGCAGACGGGGGAGCAGGTACTGATAGGCCCGATAAATTTAGCTCAAGGCGGGCGCGGGTTCATTATTCATGACCTAGTGAAAACGCCAGAAGGCAGCATATGGGGAGTTATCGCAGCGGTTGTACCCTTAGAGCGACTCTTGGGGTTCGCTGGCATCAGCCAGCTGGAAGATGACTTCCTCGTAGCCATCACTGCTGAATTTAGCAACGCACCTGGCGAACTAAGCCACATATGGGGTGAACCGCTAAGGGGCCAAGCATGGGTTGAACACCGGACCGACATTCCCAACGGCGCTTGGTTAATTCAACTGACCCCGCGTGAATCGACAGCACTGCCTTTTGTGTTGCAATTAACCATACACAGTATAACGATATTTCTGACCACACTGGCCATCTGGGTCACCGTCATTCTGGCGCGTAACCGCGCATCAACGGCGCACGCCATGCAGCGCTTAGAAACCACCGCATACATGCTGGATGAAGCCCAACGTATTGGCGGCATTGGCAGCTGGATTCGGCGCGAAGAAGACAACGAATTCACCCTGTCGCCACAGCTTGCCAAGCTATTGGGTAGCCGCCAGCAAATTTCCCTGACAGAGTGGATGCAATTCATTCCGCGCGAACAAGTACGCCTAGTTTCAGGGTTGATGCACGACATCCTTACCGGACGCCAAACCGAATTCAGTATTGAACACAATGTATTAACGCCCGAAGGCAAACAACTGACGGTGCAGCACAGCGCCGAGCATAAGCGACCTAGCGCGGGAACCACCGCTCAAGCGGTGGGCACGCTGTTCGATATCACCGCCAAAAAAGAAGCCGAACATCGCTTAGAACGCCTAGCCTACTACGACACGCTGACGCATACGCCCAACCGCTACTTCTTTAAGTCAGAAATGGAAAGATTACTGGAAAAGCACCAGCGTGACCGGCAGAAATTAGCGCTCCTGCATATCGATCTGGATCATTTCAAGGTTATTAACGATTCACTTGGCCACCATATCGGCGACGAAGTGCTACGCATCACCAGTGATCGTATACGTGCCGCTCTGCACGACCACGACGTGCTGTCGCGCACCGGTGGCGATGAGTTTATGGTGGCTGTGCCTGATGTCACCGACAGTGACGAAGCCTGTCAGGTCGCAAAACGCATACTGCAAAAGTTCTCCACGCCAATGTCCATTCAAGATCATGAGATTTTTAGTGCGGTTTCCATTGGCATCGTTCTCTTCCCGGATCAAGCAGATACCTACGAAGATATGTACCAACGCTCCGATCTCGCGCTTTATCGCGCCAAAGCATCCGGGCGAAATCGCTATCATCTGTATTCAGACTTCTTGAGCACTGACTTTCAACGCCGCACGAGCCTGGAACGGGCTATGCGCTCAGCGTTGCAACGCGGCGAATTTCATTTGGTCTACCAACCCAAGATATCTGTAAAAACCGATGAGATCGTCGGTATAGAGGCGCTACTGCGTTGGCAGAGCCCACAATTTGGCAATGTCGGTCCCGACGAATTCATTCCAATCGCCGAAGAAACCGGGTTCATCGTGCAACTCGGCAGCTGGGTGATGAATGAGGCGTTCCGAGAGTTTGCTACCGCCCGCGAAACCTTGGCCGCGGATATTACGCTATCCATCAACCTATCGCCGCGCCAGATTCAGTACACCGAACTCGAGCACGATATTCGCCATGCCATGGACATTCATGGCATCACTGGCAGGGAATTGGAGCTGGAGATCACTGAAACCTTCATTATTCGTGACCGTTTGCAATGTGAAGCTTTTATGCGGTCGTTGTCGCGTATCGGCGTCGGCTTTGCGCTCGACGACTTCGGTACGGGGTACTCCAACCTCGCCAGCTTGCGTAACCTACCGTTGTCAGCGCTGAAAATAGACAAGTCCTTTGTGCAGGATACGGAGTTTGATCAGGACGACCGCATCATTGTCGAAACAATGATTCAACTGGGCCATAACCTAAGCTTGGCGGTGGTAGCGGAGGGCGTTGAAACGGAAGGCCAGCGAGAAATATTGCGTCTAGCCGGTTGCGATGAATTGCAAGGGTATCTGTTTTCAGCCCCGGTGGTCATGGAAGAGCTGATTCGTTCGTTCAGCGTCATCAAGCAACGCCCTTAAACAGGCGCTTTATACAGCAGTGCTTTGTGCCGTGAGTTTTCGCAGCGCATAGACATCGAAGCGGTTGGCCTTACCCGACAGCTGATGAGAGGGCTCTTGATCGAGTAAACAAGGCGCTAACCGGGGACGCTTGACGACCACACGACTCGCCCCAGACGCCAATGCCCACGCCAGCAATGCGGAACCATCGTCGTCGGCTCCGACCAAAGCATGAAAGCTCTGCATATCGACCTTCACTTTGGCCGCCTTAGTACGCGGCGGAAACATAGGATCGATATAAACTACCTGCGCGACCAACGGCTTCGTGCGGTAAAGCTCCGGAGCCGACCCAAATTGCAGCTGCATCCGGCTTAATATCCGTTGTAGGTCAGCATCTTCTGAGTGCGTCGCGCGATAGATGCCATCCTGCAGCAAAGCATGCACAACAGGATGACGTTCCACCATGGTCACCGCAGCGCCCAGAAAGGCCAGTACAAAGGCATCTCGCCCTAAGCCGGCCGTTGTATCAAGGATGTGCAGTTCGCGCAGCTGATGCAGCCCACAGGCCTTTGCGACGTCCTGTTGCACGCCACCCCCATAAAGCCTTCGATGGGCGAGCGCCCCCGCGACGAAATCGACTTTTAACGGATTCACTTTGCCAAGCTGCAAAGGCTGGAGTGCCAACCCGTCGGCAACCACCAGCTGAAAGTGGTCCTCCGCATGCGGTTGACTGCGCAGTGGTAAGTCGTCGGGAAGGTCTATGGCGTGGCTGTCGGCGTATGCCTGAGCCACCGGGTGCAACGCAACCTTAACGGCCATGCGTAACCTGATCACGCAGATAAACAGGCTGCAGAGCGTCGGGTGGTTGCCAAAGTGCAGCGCCGTCTTGTTGCAGTAAATGCGCGGCGAATGCCGCTGCCGTGGCCGCTCGCGGCAATGACAGCGCTACCAGCGATGAGTGCTCTGCCAGTATTGGCAATTGCCAACCTGCACCAATGCGTCCGACGGTGTGGTCGGCCCATACGTCCAGCTCAGCGGGTGCGAGCAGTTGCTCATCAGCCAATACGGTTAATTTGCCGTTTAGCCAGGCGTATGCTGCGTAGTAAATTTCACCCATGCGCGCATCCATGACCACTTGCCAACGCTCTTTTCCATGCTCGGCTTGCACACCCTGCCACGCCAAGACGGCTAGCGTCGACAAAGGCAGAACCGGCAATTCGGCTGCGAAGGCCAACCCTTGGGCTGCACTGACGCCCACACGAATCCCAGTAAAGCTACCCGGACCGCGCGTACACACCAGGCCATCAAGATCACCCAATTGCAGACCGGCATCATTCAACACTGTTTCAATCATGGGTAACAAGCGCTGCGTGTGCGAACGCTCGGCTATTTCATAGATTTCCTCAACCACGGCTCCGTCAGCCCATAACGCTACTGAGCAGGCTTCGGTTGAGGTATCAAGGGCAAGCAATCGGGTCATTAACTGAGACTGGCGAAGATTTTACGAGTGATATCACTGACCGAGCCTACACCTTCAATGTAGTTGTAAGCCGGTGAGTTATTCGGTTCTTTCTGTGCCCAGTCTTTGTAGTAGTGCACCAAGGGCTCGGTCTGCGAGTGATAAATTTCCAAGCGCTTACGCACGGTGGCTTCCTTATCATCTTCACGCTGAATCAGCGTATCGCCCGTTTCATCGTCTTTACCCGCTACCTTAGGTGGGTTGTACTCAACGTGATAAACCCGACCAGAAGCTTCATGAATACGGCGTCCACTCAGGCGTTTAACGATTTCTTCGTCTGCCACATCAATGTCCACTACGTGGTCGATGACAACGCCGCTGTTCTTCAAGGCTTCAGCCTGTGGGATGGTGCGTGGGAAACCATCGAACAGGAAGCCATTCGCACAATCGTCTTCTTTAATGCGTTCCTTAACCAAGGCAATGATGGTGTCATCGGATACCAGGCCGCCGGACGACATGACTTCTTTCACCTTCAAACCCAGAGGGCTTCCGGCTTTCACTGCCGCACGCAACATATCGCCCGTAGAAATTTGGGGGATATTGAATTTTTCGCAAATGGACTGCGCTTGTGTACCTTTACCGGCGCCGGGAGCACCTAGAAGAATGACACGCATGAGACACTAACTCCTGATTTTATAATACGAATTCGGCTTCGCTGTGGCGAAAATGGCATAACCTTAACTGCCTTACGAAATATTGACAAGCTGACTCGCAGTAAGCAGCGCAAATAGTGACTATTACAAAATTCATGTATGCCAAGGGGCTCGTGTGTTACCTGCCCTGCCCGGCAGTCGCACAGAGCAGTAGCAGCAATCGCTTATTCGCAGGCAAAAAAAAGCCCCGCTCAGCACGCAGCTGGCAGGGCGTCAATCAGCAAGAGAGTCAAAACGGGGCCCATTCTACTCACAGAGAATCGAATGAAAACCCCACCCATCATCACAAATACTTGCTGATGCGCCCCACTGTAATCAATTCGTTACAAAGACCAAATTTACTGAGTTTGCTGGCCTCTGTATAGCTGGTCGAACGTTGGAGGTGCAACTCGGCTATCAAACTCGGTGCCCGTTGGACCAAAGCGCAATTCCCATATACCCAAATAACGATCCATGGCCATTTCCGTCACTCGTTCGGTAACAATGGTCGGACGAATGATCACCAGCAAATTCACCTTCTCGTTGGACTGCTGCGTGCTGCGAAACAAGAATCCAATGATCGGCAAATCACCCAACAGAGGCACCTTACGTTCTGTTTCCGTTACACGGTCTTTAACCATACCACCTAGAACGATGGTGTCACCATTGGCGACTACGACATTAGTCTGAATTTGACGCTTTGAGGTCAATCTTTGCAAATCAGCACCACCAGCAATCAGTTCTTCGGTCACTTGGTTGATCGCCAGACGCACCATTTCGTTCTGTTGAATATGCGGCTTCACAGTAATTTCCGTCGCCACGTTTTCCCGCTGTATGGTGAACGGATTATCCGGGTCACGCGACGTTTGAAAGGGTACCGTTTCCCCGACCAGAATACGTGCTTCTGTGTTGTCCATGGTCATGAGATAAGGGGTCGATAACAAATTGGTGTTCGAGCGTGTCTCTAAAGCCTGTACGATCGCGGCGAACGACATGTTACTGCCTGGAATCGCCAAGCCGCCCGCGACGCCTTCAGTACCGGCAAGCGGCAGAGCGGCTTGACCCAAGTCGCCGGTCGAACCAGCAACCCCTACATCACCAAGCGACACGCCGGAGCCCGGAAAGTTACTGCCAATAAGACCCGGCGGCAGGCCATTGTTTCCCTGCGATACCAGCCCCATCTGCACGCCAAATTGATCACTGACCGTACCACTGACTTCGACAATGGCTGCCTCGATCAATACCTGGGCACGGGGAATATCGAGCTGCGCAATAATACGCTTAATCTCCGCCAGCTCATCTGGCTCGGCTCGGACAATCAACGCATTCAGCTCTTCGTCAGCCAGAATAAATAGGCCTGAATTAGGGGGCGCTGAAGGCGCTGAACCACCACTGCTGCCACCTGAGGTGGTGCCCGTACGCACTACTGAGGCGCCACCAGGATTAAGGCCCTTCAGCAACTCCGCCATTTTACCTGCGTCACCGTTGTTCAAAAAGATAACTTCCGTATTACCACGGCGTTGCTGCGACTCAACATCAAGACTCAAAATCAAACCTTCAACATAATCCAGCACACGAGGCTCGCCGCGCAAAATCAGACGATTCGAGCGCTCATCGGCCACCAGCCGCAAGGTGCCAGGCATACCATTACTGGACGCTTGGCCGCCCGCCGCCAGTTCATCAGGCAATAGGGTTTGCAACAACGCGATGATATTACCCACCCAGGCATGGCGCAGCTCTACCATACGAATATCACTATCTGCAGTCACATCGATGGTATTTAGAATTTGCTCAATACGAGCAATATTGTCGGCATGATCAACCAGTATGATGGCGTTGGTCGACGGAACCCCTGACATATGACCGTACTTTGCTCCGATCGGACGAAGAATTGGAATCAACTCCATCGCCGAAGCATGCTGTAAGGTAATAACACGGGTGATGAAATCATCGTTGATCGGCACCTCGCCCTGTACCAGAGGGCCAGTGATCTGCTTGGCGTCGTTCACCGGGATCACGTGCACTTCGTTGCCACGCTCAGCTACGGTGAAGCCCTGCATCTTCAATACAGCTAAAAATACTTCGTAGATTTCTTCGGCATTGAGTTCATCGTCGGAGATGATGGTGACCTGTCCACGCACACGGGGGTCAAGAATGAAGGTTCGGCCAGTGATACTTGCTACCTGGTTGATGAATAGAGACAAATCTGCCTCTTTCATGTTCACTTGCCAGGTGTCTGCTTTGGCTTGCCATGCCACCATACTCAGCACCAGCACAAAGACTGCCTGCTTCACCCATGCGCGCATTGAATTCATACTCACCTCAAAAACTCGGTAAATTCTGGAAAATGCGGAAGGTTGCACCCGCACGTTCCAAGGTTATTCTTATTTCACCGGACGCCAAAACGGCTTCAATCAACTGCTGATCGCGCTCGATATTGCCGACACGCTGGTCATTCACTTCCGTAATAACGTCCCCCGGACGCAAGCCATTGGCAATTAGAATGCCTGAGCGCGGCGTGACGCGATAACCTTGTTCGGTTAATTCCAATCCGTATTGATTCAGTAAGCCCTGCGGGTTGCGAAACGCTTGCGCACGAACATCAGTAATCGCCTGCCGGATCTGCTGATCCAGACGTTCTTGTGCATCGGCCACATTGCGCGCAGAGGCGTCACTGCGTGAACCACTGGACGAAACTGCGCCGCGCGTTTCTTCTGTTGTACGCGCCGGAGCTGACGGCCGAGCTACCGGTGTCGGGGCAGCACTGGTCGTCTGGGCCGACGCCGCCGGGCCACTACCTGCAAGTGGTGCTTCGTCAAAACTCAACGTTTCAAGCACCCCAGCACGGCGTAGCACAACTCGGTTACGATGCACTTCAACCAGTTCAGCTTGGCCAAAGATGGTATCACCAACCCGAAATAGTTCAGCACCGCGACCGCGCTGCGAAATCATTGCCGAACCTTGCTGCGGACTATTGGCTGAAAAGACCCCCTGTAAAACCAGTTGCAGTCTAGTCGCCGGAGCAGTTTCGACCACAACGGGAGGGGGTTCGGGCTTTTTTTCGGCGTCCTCCCGGAACTCACCGAACCATTGCCCATCGGCAATCTCCTCCACCAGCACCGACGCATCAGCACCGTTGTCGTTGGACACTGTACCATTGCTCCAGTCCACTTCTACAAAGACGATGGAAGACGGACTGAGCACACGCCAAACAACCGGCGCAGAATAAGCACCTGCCCACGCCACCGTAGCCAGTAAACATAAGCTGGCAACACGGGTTAACCAGACGGCTGAAAGCATCATAGTAAATACTCCCGCAAGCTTACTCGACTCTCCATGATAATATCTCGACCACCCGGCAGGTTCACATTAAGTACTTCACGAATGTGTGTATAGATACGGTACATCGCCATTAGCTCGACATCGAGTTCAAAGTCGGCCAGCGGGCGATTGACCGTAGCGTCGACAACGCGCCCTTGCACTAGACCATCATTGTTTGTACTGACACTGGCCTGAATCAGCGGTAGACGTACCTCTTGCGGTCGCCCCATCCAAACAAAACGCGACTGCCCATTACGCCAGTCGAGATTGCCGTCTGCCACCAGCCGACCGCGACGAGGTGACCAAGCGAGAGACAAGTCATTTACCCAAAGATGACCCGACAAAGTCACGCGCTGTTGCGCGAGCGCAGGATTGACCGCCACCAGATCGACAAAGCCATCCAGGTTGTGTACATGCCAGCGCGTGAATGAACGCACCACCTGGCCTTCTATATCGGCCTTAGCGCCGCCCACCGAGAGGTCATAGCTCAATGCTCCCCTCAGCAAGTAAGCCGGACGAAACGACCAATCCAATAAAAAGCGATCTGAACCGTAGACTAAATCGGCTTGCCCGCGCCACAGATTTCCTGCTAGTGCATTCACCTTGACGGCTGAACGGGAATCGTCACCGAATTGATGCCACAGCACATGCACTGGCGTGGTAAACACCAGTGAGAGGAGAAAGAATGAAAGAAAAACGATGAGCAGATGGCGAACTTTAATCATTATTATGCTGAAACCTGTAACACATGCGCAAAACCCAGTGGCGCAGTGTACTTGAGTTTAACAGTTTCGTTCAATTAACCTTTTTGTAAGACAGACTTTCTATGGGTGCTCGGAGCTCTCACTGACCTACCGTATCGAAGAAAATACCTTTCTTACCGGCACAAAAAAGCCCGCCGAAGCGGGCTTTCTGATTTCATAGGCTTAACTAAGCGCATGCAAATTGCTTTTCATAACGTCGCGAGTGCAGCAGTTATGAGGCAATTGAAATCGTTCAGTGGCGCGTCGCGAGCGCAACCGAGACAAGGCGGAAATGCCAGCGAGAGCGCAGTGTGCTTAAAGCACATGAGCAACGAGCTGTCATTTCCAACGCCGTATCGGTCAGCGCAGCAGCGCCAGTGACCGATTTTACATCATGCCGCCCATGCCGCCCATACCACCCATGCCGCCCATATCCGGCGCGCCGCCCTTATCATCTGACGGCAAGTCAGTGATCATGGCTTCGGTGGTGATCATCAGGCCAGCAACAGAGGCTGCGGCTTGCAAGGCTGTACGCGTTACTTTGGCTGGGTCGATGATGCCGAACTCGGTCATGTCGCCGTATTCACCGTTAGCCGCGTTGTAACCGAAGTTACCTGAGCCGTTACGTACTTCGTTCAGTACGACTGATGGCTCGCCACCGGCATTACGAACGATCTGACGCAGTGGTGCTTCCATCGCGCGCAGTGCCAAGGCAATACCTACGTCTTGGTCACTGTTGTCGCCTTTCAGGTCGCCAATGTTGCTCAGTGCACGCACCAGAGCAACACCACCACCGGCTACAACGCCTTCTTCAACCGCAGCGCGTGTGGCGTGCAGGGCATCGTCAACGCGTGCTTTCTTCTCTTTCATCGCAGTTTCAGTCGCTGCGCCTACTTTGATGACCGCTACGCCGCCAGCCAATTTGGCCACGCGCTCTTGCAGCTTCTCTTTGTCGTAGTCGGAAGAGGAGTTTTCGATCTCAGTGCGGATTTGCTCAACCCGTGCTTTGATGTCTGCTTCTTCACCAGAACCGCCGACGATGGTGGTGTTCTCTTTGGTAGACACCACGCGCTTAGCCGTACCCAGGTGCTCCAAAGTCGTGCTTTCGAGATCCAAGCCTACTTCTTCAGAGATCACGGTACCGCCGGTCAGGATAGCCAAATCTTGCATCATGGCTTTACGACGGTCGCCGAAGCCTGGTGCTTTAGCAGCAGAAACTTTAACCGTACCGCGCATGTTGTTCACAACCAGAGTTGCCAATGCTTCGCCTTCGATGTCTTCCGCGATGATCATCAGCGGGCGACCAGACTTAGCAACGGCTTCCAGTACGGGAATAAGGTCGCGAATAGAAGAGATTTTCTTGTCGACCAACAGGATGTAAGGCTCTTCCTGCTCTGCGGTCATCGTCTCTTGGTTGGTAACGAAGTACGGTGACAGATAGCCACGGTCGAACTGCATACCTTCAACCACGTCGAGTTCGTCTTCGAAGCTGGTGCCTTCTTCAACGGTGATCACGCCTTCTTTGCCTACACGCTCCATAGCTTCAGCAATCAGCTTGCCGATGGTCGCGTCGGTGTTGGCGGAAATAGTACCAACCTGAGCAATTGCCTTGCTGTCTTGGCAAGGTACGGCCAGCTTACGCAGTTCTTCAACAACAGCGTTGGTCGCTTTGTCGATACCGCGTTTCAGGTCCATTGGGTTCATGCCCGCAGCAACGGACTTCAAGCCTTCGTTAACGAACGCTTGTGCCAATACAGTAGCAGTAGTAGTACCGTCACCGGCTTCGTCATTGGCCTTGGAAGCAACTTCCTTCACCATCTGCGCGCCCATGTTTTCGAACTTGTCTTCCAGTTCGATCTCTTTCGCTACCGTCACACCATCTTTGGTGATCAGTGGTGAGCCATAGGCTTTGTCGATAACTACGTTACGGCCCTTAGGACCCAGTGTGACCTTTACGGCATCAGCCAGTAGGTTTACGCCCGCTTGCATGCGGTTACGTGCGGAAACGCCAAATTTTACGTCTTTAGCTGCCATGTTACTTAGTACCTCAATCGCTTAATCAGTTAGTCAATTAACGGATAGTCAGAAAAATTAGGCTTGAACTACGCCAAATACGTCGCTTTCAGACATGATCAACAGCTCTTCGCCGTCGACTTTCACTGTGCTGCCAGCGTACTGACCGAACACAACCACGTCGCCTACTTTGACATCCAGTGGGCGCACTTCACCGTTTTCCAAGATACGACCATTACCCACAGCCAGTACTTCACCCTGTGAAGGCTTTTCTTTAGCTGAACCAGGCAGCACGATGCCACCAGCGGTTTTGGTTTCTTCTTCTTTGCGTCGTACTACGATGCGATCATGCAACGGACGAATTTTCATCTGATGTATCTCCCAATTAAACAGATTGCTAAAACCGAGAAGTAGTAAGGGCTTGCCACGGACTACTTCTTATTATTCATTTCCGCAAGGGATCAAGAAGAATCCATTGCGACCCTTCACAAAATGGGGCCATAGAAGACCATTTCAATAGCCACGAAAAATTATTTTTCTCGTTCGTACTCACCCTCGATCACCCGACCACCCGACTCCGGGTTGGCGGTGTGATGCGGGCGTGAACCGCCCGATGAGCCAGCGCCGTCCGAACCGCCGCCCGTACCCACGAAACTCCAGAGAAACAAAGCCACCCCGATCAAGTCAGTGCCGAAACCTGGAACAATCAACAACAACCCGGCTAATACCCGACGCATCATGACTTGCTGGCGCATCTGCAGCCACCAGTGCGACACCACACCACCCTGCATTTGCAGTTCCTGCATCAGGCGCCATCCGGCACGCCGAATAAGCTGTCCACCCAGCATAGCGGTGGCCACAATCAGCACGAGCGTCCAGAGCACGCCAATTTCGCTGCCGACTTCGATAAACAAGGTAAGCTCCATGGCGAACGCCAGCAGCAGGATAATGAGTAAAGGCATGCCTCTAACCTATGTAGTTTCTATGTGTGCAAAGTGCAAAATGGGGGTATTCGATCACATTTCAAGAAAAAACCGTCAATGGTCTGTGCTTTTTCGTTATCTGGATCACAGAACCTTCCCGCCGCATGTGCTTTATTAACAATGGTAGAAAATGTGGCTTGATGCCTGCCACCTTGCTTCATCTCATCATAATAAAAAGTACCGACGCCAAAACTGGGAGTTTTAGTATGGAACCAAATGTGGCCTTGCTGGTGGTCGATGACGCTCGCTTCAGTAATGCGGTAACAGTGCGGCACTTGCAACAAGCGGGATACCGCAATATTCGCTGCGCCACCAACGCCGAACAGGCTCTGAAATTGCACCAAGAGAGCGCCGCAGAAGTCATGATTGTCGACTGGCGCATGCCGGTGACCGATGGACTCACCCTAATGCAGCAGGTACGTGACTGGGATGCCGAACAAGATCGCTTTACCTACGTCATTATGCTCACCGCCGAAGAAGGCCCAGAGGCCATTCAAGCCGCGTTTGACCATGGCGTGGACGATTTCATCTGCAAATCAAATCTGCACAGCGAGCTAACCCCTAGGGTGTACGCCGCCGTGCGCACCACGCAACAGCAAAACGGCCTGATCAGCCGTCATCGCACCCTCAGTGTACGCCATCAGTCGTTGCGCCAAAACACCTGGCAAGACGCCATCACACACTTGGCTGGACCACAGTACACCAAGCGCTTTTTGGCGCGGAGCCTCGAACACATAGAAGGACGTGGCGGTGCCATAGGTTTAGTGCTGTTGCGCATCGACAATTATCAGGCGCTCAGTGATAACCTGCCGGAATCCGGTGTCGCCGGCCTGTTGCAGCAAGTCGGTCAGCACATTGAACAGCTGTGTCGACCGATGGACCTGGTGGCTCGACTGGGCCGAGAAACCTTCGCGGTAGTGTGTCACTCGGAAACCATAGAGCATTTTCAGCCCGGCGCTCTGAAACGCTTTCGCCACAGTTTGCATCAACGCAGTTTGAAAACCCGCTCTGGTTTTGTCACTATTGAAGCCAGTAGCTGTTTGGTTGCAACCAGCAGCGACACAGGGATTGCGCAATTAGCGGAGCTCTGGCATCTGGCACAACAGGCGCTAAACGAATCGTCACAAACCAAACGGCACGTAGTGAAAAACTGGCAAAAAGAAGATGTCAGCATTGAGCCACCTCGGTCCCCAGCAGCGCAGATTAAAGAGGCTTGACCTAATTCCAATACACGTTGATATCATCGGGCCCGGCGCCCTTGGTTTGCACTTAGCGCTGTCAATGCCGCCCGATGCGGTCGTGCGCCTGCGCCATCCAGACTTTTCAGCGGGAAGCGTTGCGTTGTCCTATGTCGACTCGTCGACCACGCGGCGCGTTGAAACTCTGTCCCTTACCGACCCAGCCCCCATTCGCTGCGCCCTTTTCACCACCAAGGCGTTTCAAGTGGTGCCCGCGTTGCGGGCGATACTACCCCAACTCGACGACGCGGCTGATGTCGTGCTACTGCATAATGGGCTCGGCCCCCAAGACGCCGCCTGTGCTCTATATTCTGGCAACGTTTGGGTGGGAACAACGACCGAGGGCGCTTTGCGCACGGACAAGTGGCAGGTACAACACACAGGGCGAGGGCAGACGATCATTGGCCCGTGGCGCACGGCGACCGATAGTACACAAACTGCCACTGATGAACCGGCAGTGATGCACCTGCTGCGACGGAGTCTCTGGGCATCCAGTTGGGCGCCGTCAACCTCTGTCATGCACCAACACATTTGGCGCAAGGTCATTATTAATTGTGCCATCAACCCGATGACAGCATTACACAATCTGCGAAATGGCGAGCTCCTCAACCCAGAATGGGTAGCCCAGTGGCAGGACATCGTGGTCGAAGCCGTTGCCGTGGCCAATGCCCAACACCTGTCTTTTGACCCTGAAGCCATGGTCGCCGACGCGCACACCGTCATGCAGGCGACGGCAGAAAACTATTCTTCCATGCACCAAGACTGGCACTACGGTCGTGCCACGGAAGCGGACCTGATCTTGGGGGCTGTTGTTCGTTACGGTGCTCAATCGGGCATCGCCACGCCACGGATCAGCGCATTGCTCGACGCGCTGATGGCAGGAAAAGCCTGTTAATGGCCCCGCCATTCGTTATACCCTTGATGGAATCCTGAACACACGGCACGGAATCTCATCACAGTGTCTACCGAACGCCCCATACACTACGCCCTATTCGTTAAGAACGCCCTGCTCATGGGCTGCGCCATGTTGATCACCGTCATTATTTGCATGTTGGCCGTGGTGTTTTTTTCGTACCACAGCGTTGCACCCAGTTGGCTGAAAACGGTGGAAGACAGCTTCCGTGCGGTCCCAGACGGCATCGACCACCGCGACCATTGGTCGGATCGTGTGACGCACTGGGACAGCTATCCAGCGCTGTTTGAAGGCGCAGCGCTCTATAATGACGGAGTGCTGGTCGCTGCCTACAACCGTCAACCTCGATACGCTTTCCCAGAGCGCGCCGCTGACCTACCGGCCACACTCCCGCCACCGCGCATACAACGACGTACCTGGCTCGACAATGAAGGTCGATGGCAACTGTATTCCGTCGCCAATGCTAGCCTGTTGAGTGAATTCTATCGTGCGCTGTCATGGTCACTTCTGGCACTGACTGCACTGGGTATCATGGTAGTGGCTCTATTGTCCTATCGCATTCAGGTTGCTCTCTCCAAACCTATTTTACAGTTGGTGGATTTGGCGCGCGTGGTCAGTCACGAACAGAATTTCACCTTGCGTGCACAGAAAGGCAAAGATGACGATATTGGGGAAATGGTGGATGCCTTTAATGATATGTTGCAACGCGTTGAAACACGCGACGTACAGCTGAAAAGTGAGCGTGACCGCGCCGAAAAAGCCCAAGTACAAGCCCAGACGTTAGCCAGTGAGACGCGTGCGGCCAATCAACGACTCGAGTTTGAGGTGCAGGTACGCGCCAAGGTAGAACGCAAGTTAACCGAGTTTCAGGCCTATCTGAACGCCATGATCAACTCCATGCCCTCGGTGTTGATCGCCGTAGACGAGAACGCGCGAATCACGCAATGGAACGACGAAGCCAGCCGCCTCAGTGGCCGCCCGCTGGATCTCGCCTTGGGCTATAGTCTGGACGAGGCCTTTCCCTTCATGCACAAGTACATGGATCGTCTGAGCCTCGCCCTGCTAGAGCGTGAAACCCAGCACATTGAGCGTGTGCGCTACCAAAATGATGGCACCGATTACCGACTGGATATGATGATCTACCCACTTCATTTGAAAGGCACCATCGGCGCCGTGATTCGAATCGATGACGTGTCGGACAAGGTGCGCATGGAAGAAATGATGGTACAGAGCGAGAAAATGATGTCGGTGGGTGGCTTAGCGGCCGGGATGGCACATGAGATCAACAACCCGCTGAGCGCCATCGTGCAAAGTGTTCAGACTATTCAGCGCCGTCTAAAAACGGAAACGCCTGCCAATCAGCGGGTAGCCAATGAGCTGGGCATCGACTTGCCACTGCTGCAACAGTATTTAAAGCGTCGTGATGTACCCAAATTTCTGGACCACATTCTGACGTCTGGCAACCGGGCGGCCGCGATCGTCACTAACATGTTGCAATTCAGTCGCCAGAGCAATACTACGCTGCAACAGGCCAATATGGTTGATCTGCTCGAACGCGCACTGGCCATTGCGATGAGTGACTTGGATCTACGCCAACATCTACGAAAAGAGAAACTGGTGATCGAGCGCGACTGGGGCGATTGTGCGGACTTGCAGCTTGCGGTGGCCAACACCGAAATAGAACAGGTTATTTTTAACCTGTTGAAAAACGCCTACCAAGCCATTCTGCAGCGTCAGACCGAAGAAGACATCGTGGGCGTTATCCGAATACAATGCCAGCGCAGCAGTCATTACTGTATCATTCAGGTGAGTGACAACGGTAAAGGAATGGATGCCAGTACCCGCAAGCGGGTTTTTGAGCCCTTTTTTACCACCAAGGACGTTGGTCATGGCACTGGCCTCGGACTCAGTGTCGCCTACTTCATTGTAACCTCGCATCATCGAGGACAATTGAGCGTGCAGTCCGAGCCGAACATAAACACCACGTTCACCATTAAATTACCACTGACGCAGGAAGGCGCCTAATGGCAAACCGATTGACGAAAATCTATACCCGTGGCGGCGATAAAGGCACCACAGGGCTCGGCACCAACGACCGCGTGTCCAAACACGCACCTCGCATCCATGCCCTGGGTGATGTTGACGAAGTCAACAGTTGGATCGGCCACATCCGCTCAGCATTGGCCCAGCCGCACGACCTTGATGCGGTACTAAGCCAAATTCAACATGACTTGTTTGATATTGGTGGCGAATTAGCCATGCCCGGCTTCGAGCTGGTTAGCCCCACCTTGGTCGAAGAATTAGAGCAGCATATTGACCGCATAAACGGTGACCTTCCCGCATTGGAGAATTTCATTCTGCCAGCGGGCAATGAAGCCTGTTCACGTGCTCACATAGCGCGCGCGGTAGCACGTCGTGCCGAGAGACAACTATGGGCATTACAGGAAGTAGATGACAGCGTCAGTATGCGCGCTGTCCAGTATTTGAATCGATTGTCCGATTTTCTGTTCGTCGTAAGCCGTGCGTTAGCGCGCGAGAACGGCGGCAAAGAAGTGCTCTGGCAGAGTCGGCACACTCCATCATGAGCAGCCACACCATCCGCATCCTACTTCTACTCGGTGCATTGATGTTTACCGGCGCCTGCTCACTGTTTTCGCGCAGTGTAGGCCTGACCGAGAATACTCAGTGGGCATTGGGCAACGATGCCTTGGTGTATGTTCAGACAGAACCATTCTTAACCATTGCGCCAAACGGCCGAGAACCGCTCACCGGTATCATTTTTTATCCGGGCGGCAAGGTAAAACCATCCGCCTATGCGCCTCTGTTGCGTGGTTTGGCGGCGCAAGGGTATTTGGTGGTGGTGCCAGATATGCCTCTGGATCTAGCCGTGCTGGGCGCCAATCGTGCACGCCAGGTAATTGCGGAGTTTCCCGCCGTGCGCCAATGGGTGATCGGAGGGCACAGCTTGGGTGGCGCAATGGCGACCGGGCATGCACTGCGCGACAACCACTATGAAGCTGTTGTATTGCTTGCAGCCTACCCGACCAATCGCCGCTACCCTGAAGCAGCCCCCCCTACTCTGGCCATCTTCGCCAGCAACGACGGACTTGTCACCACGGACGATCGCCTCAAGGCTGAACGTCTGTTACCGCGCGGCTCCCGCTCGGTGATACTGGAAGGAGGCAATCATGCCCAGTTTGGCGCCTACGGCTTACAAATGGATGACGGTGTCGCCACCATTTCCGATGTTGAGCAATGGCGGCAAACGCAGGACTTAATCCTCGATTTTCTAGAAGGCCTGGGGCTGTAACCCTAGATCAAGCCAACCAGCTTTAGAAAAAGGGGCTTTTTGATGCTCCCTATAGATCAACAAGATGCACATCCTGTACGCCGACCGCATCGCCAAGAAATATACCTGCTACCCGCGCAAAGCGCTCCGGCCCATCGGTTACCTGAAACTCGGTATGACCTATACGGCCAGGCGAGCATGCGAGAACTTCATTGCGCAAACGCTCGCTCACCACTTCTGCTGTCGTTAATGCTGAATCGACTAAGGTGACATCCGGCCCCATAATCTTAGCAATAACTGGGCGCAATACCGGGTAATGCGTGCAGCCCAACACCAGCGTATCAATGGCCGGGTCAAGCGCCTGCAAAGGCTCAAGATAGGTGCGCACGATCTCCGTTACCAACGCTCCGTCCACCCAGCCTTCTTCTACCAAGGACACGAAGAGTGAGCACGCCTTACCGGTCACCACGGCGTCTGCTCGCAACGCCTGAATGGCGTCGGTGTAAGCGCCACGCAAAATAGTGCCCTCGGTAGCAATCACCCCAATATGGCCGGTTGCAGAGGCGCATACGGCGCGCTGCGCACCCGGATTCACCACACCGACGATCGGCAGGTCGGGCAAGGCCGCCTGAATGGCAGGCAATGCTAACGCCGACGCGGTATTACAGGCCACTACAAGCATTTTAATGTCTTGTTGCCGTAACTTTTTCGCCACCTGTAACGCGTACTGGGTCACGCTGGCTTGGCTTTTTGTACCATAGGGCACTCGAGCTGTGTCACCTAAGTAAATCATATCTTCTGCCGGCAACCGGCGGCGCAATTCCGCCAGCACCGTCAACCCGCCTAAACCGGAGTCAAACACTCCGATGGCCGCATTATTCATTACGTTTTCCACCGCACCAAACCAATTGGGTTGGCATTGTAGCCTTGCCGTGACCTATTGCGAAGTGGTGTCGCTACGATCAGCCGTTGGCATACGCTGACGCTGCACACGCAATTCACCAATTCCGGTTAACTGTACTTGCACCTGATAGTCTTCGTGCGTACGCACATCACGCGCGACAAACTCCAGCAGGTCTACATTACTGGAACGTCGGAAAGTAGGCGGGGTGAATATATAGCGTTCGTTCTCATGCAATTCGTCTAGGGCGCGCATGGCGATCATGCCGCGATCGCACTGACACAACCATTGCACATAGATCTTGTGGCGCTGAAAGCTACTTTCATCTTCCATCACTACGACACGATAGCTGCCGTCGAGCGAGCCGTAACGCCAGTAGCCTAAACGCTGCACATAAACGACCGATTCCGGCATGGCATAGATGCCGTGCTCCGACCGTACCGAGGCCCCGATCACCGTTGAACTTAGCGCTGTCACACCACACAAAAACAGCGCAAGAATCAGATAACGTTTCATAGTTGTGACCATTTAATTGTGTTTCTTACTCTCAAGTAACGGCCGCAGCCGCCGATTCTATAGTCAGTTAGAGGAGACACGGCGATGACACCCATCACACTGGGCAAGAATTTACTGACTGATGACGAGATTCTGACCTACGCCATGAGCGAAGACAACTTTCGTTTATTGACGCTGGAACGCTTGCATCACCACGCCATTGCCGCAGCCTTGCTGACGGCGAGCACCTTGATACGCCTGCAACACTCCTCAGCCTACTTGCCGCTGGAGAGCTTTCCCAACCGCAAATCCGTGGATTCAGACCCACACGGGCAAGGGTAACGGGCGCTACAGCAAGGTCCATCACAGCGGGCCCCAAGTAGCGCCATAACTATTTGAAATCTTTTATCTTTTTTTAAGTTCCGCTGTTGACACCCAGCGAAATATACGGATAATGCGCTTCGTTCTCAGGGGCTATGTAGCTCAGTTGGTTAGAGCACAGCACTCATAATGCTGGGGTCGCTAGTTCGAATCTAGCCATAGCCACCAACGAACAGATACAATGTAGAAAGTTGATGGGCTGTCGCCAAGTGGTAAGGCACCGGTTTTTGGTATCGGCATTCGGAGGTTCGAATCCTCCCAGCCCAGCCATCCTTTCTAACATTGGAGTTCGTATGGTCTTCTTTAACCGAGCCATGCTCGGAACACTACTAGCACTCTTCCTCGCTACGCCAAGCCTGGCATTAAACATCCTGATGTACCATCACATTGCCGATGACACGCCACCATCGACGTCAACACGTGTGGCCGTCTTTCAGGATCACCTCGACTACCTCAAAGAACACCACACCGTGGTTGACCTGCTGTGGGCGATGGATGAAATTCGCGCTGGTCGCGACCTGCCCGACAACGCTGTCGCCATCACCTTCGATGACGCCTACCGCAACAACTACACAACAGCCTGGCCAATGCTTAAAGAGGCTGGCTTTCCGTTTACCATCTTTACCGCTACCCAACCCGTTGACCAAGGCTCTCGCCTAGTCATGACGTGGGATATGCATCGCGAAATGCATGCCGCAGGCGTGACTATTTTGAATCACAGTCACGGGCATGAATACTTGGTGCGTTCCGACACCTATGATGAAGCCTGGCTCAATAACGCGATGGAAAGCATTCGTACCGGGCAGGCGCGCCTCGAAGCGGAATTAGGCACCGAATTACCCAAAGTATTTGCCTACCCCTACGGTGAATACAATGATCTGCTGCAAGCAGCGCTGCGCGAGGAAGGGTACGAGATGGCTTTTGGCCAACACTCCGGTGGTGTCGCCGAATTTTCTGACATGATGGCACTGCCACGCTATGCCGCCGGCGGCATCTTTGCCAACCTGAACACGCTGCGCCCCAAACTGAGAGGCCGGCCTCTGCCGGTTGAATTCCCGCTGGCTGATCCGGTCACCAATGATCGCTTCCCGATTTTACGCGTGCGTACACTGGATAATCCTGACGTACGCTGGGATGCTATTCAGTGTTTCTCTGGCGGTGGCGATCCGTTGCCAACCAGAATCGAAGCTGGCTGGCTGATCACCCAAACGGAAAGTGAATTGCGCGATGGTCGGCAGCGCTACAACTGCACTGCGCCATCACGCAGCGTTAACGGTGTCTTCTATTGGCTGTCTCAGCAGTGGCTGATCAATCAAGGGCCTGTAGACCGTTAAAACGAATCATCGCATTAAGCTCTTCCACGTACTCCTCTCGGCGGGTCGAATAAGCAATCAGGCCCGCCGTGAGATCGAGACCACTGACGACCTCACTCTCTTCGCGTGCAGCGGCCCGCAAGGCACGTAACTCGTCGTAACCGTTATGCCGATTCAAATTCAGAATGTACGCCCGCACCGACAGTCCGGCGTGATCAAACGCACGCACTTCATACGTCTCGCCCTCCGGGCGGCCTCGCGGCACAACACCGCAGCCTTCAGAAAAACACCACTGGCCGAACAGGTTATTACCCAGCAATGCAAACCGAGACGTTCCCCACGCGGACTCATTGGCCGCTTGCGCTATGATCAAAGACATCGGGATGGCATCCACCTTGACCAGCAGTGCCTCGGTTTGCGCCAACAGCGACTGGTCCCGGCTCACGTAATAGAGTTCGGACACCGCAAGCAACCGCTCAACCGTGCGTTCCGACAGCTCTTCACCGGCCTGCAAGCGCGCATGCCAACCCTTTATTTCCGCTCGTAAGCGCAGCACGCGCTCATTTTCGGCCTCGGCCAATGGAATCAGATAACTATAGAACGCATCTTTCCGCGCCTGCACCGTTGGCTCGGACGCAAAATCCGGCAGCGCCAGCAACGCCAACGCGGCAGCCTCCTCCGCAGCGCGAATGGCCTCTCGAGCACGCTCTTCGGCATCTTGTCCACGCTCCCAACCCCAAAACGCTGCCAATAGGGCTACCACACCTATCACCAACCAGCCCAGTGGCCATCGATTCGCTCTCGGATACTGCTGTTTCAACATAGTAATGCTCTCCTAGCCAACAATGGCCAACAACTAACTGCGGCCACTGGGCCTTGGCGGTGCAGGAAAAGGGGTCACCTCACCCTTACCCGTGTGGTCGCGCACCTTCGCGACGCCTTCTTTGTCCATTTCGTCAATACGCAACACCCGATGCATCGGTACATAGCTGCGCTTCACGCCAGAAAACTCACTTTTCAGCTTCTCTTCGCCAGGATCAACCACCACCTGCGAACGCTCACCGAAAATAAAGCCTCCCAACTCAATAAAGCCATGCATGTCACTCTGCGTTACTTCGCGACAAAACACCTCGTACACCTTGTCTTGGTGGACGAAAATCACACGATACACAATGCGTTTTTTATCAGTCATACCTTAAACCTTAGACTAGGAAATCGAGGAACCCCAACAAAGCGGCGGATTTTATCACGCGATTTCTGTTGTACCTAGCGGGCGTATAGCCCCTGTGTTTTCAACACCACAACAGGTATAATCCGCGCCCTTACAGATTTGCTCGCACACAGGACTGACTGAAGTACACCATGACCAAAAAGCTATTCATTAAAACCCACGGCTGTCAGATGAATGAGTACGACTCTGCCCGCATGGCGGACTTGCTCAAAGACAGCGAGGGCATGGAACTCACACATTCCGCAGAAGACGCCGATGTTATTCTGCTGAACACCTGTTCCATTCGTGAAAAAGCCCAGGAAAAGGTGTTTCATCAACTGGGGCGCTGGAAGAAACTTAAGAAAAAGAACCCCAACCTAAAAATCGGAGTGGGCGGCTGCGTGGCGAGCCAAGAAGGCGACAGCATCAGCCAGCGCGCGCCTTACGTGGATATGATTTTCGGGCCGCAGACCCTACATCGCCTGCCCGAGCTATTGAAGGGCGGCTCGGCCACCGCCAATGGCAATCGTATTGCAGCCATTGACGTCACTTTTCCGGAAATCGAGAAGTTCGATCATTTGCCAGCCCCCAGTAGCAACGGTGTAACTGCCTTCGTCTCGGTGATGGAAGGCTGCTCAAAGTACTGCACCTTTTGTGTGGTGCCCTACACGCGCGGCGAAGAAGTCAGCCGACCGTATGACGACGTTTTGGCCGAAGTCGCCCACTTGGCGGCACAAGGTGTGCGTGAGATTAATTTCTTAGGCCAAAACGTGAACGCCTACCAAGGACCTAAACACGACGGCACCGTCGCTGACCTTGCCGAGCTGATCACGGTCACCGCACAGATCGACGGCATTGACCGCATCCGCTTTACGACATCGCATCCGGTCGAATTCAGTGACAGCCTGATTGATGTCTATGCCGATGTCCCTGAATTGGTCAGCCACCTGCATCTGCCGGTGCAAAGTGGCAGCGATAATATCCTTAAGGCCATGAAGCGCGGCCATACCGCTGCTGAGTACATCGACAAGCTGGAACGTATTCGTGCGCTGCGCCCCGATATCAGCTTCTCTTCGGATTTCATCATTGGCTTCCCCGGTGAGACGGAAGAGGACTTCATGGCGACCATGAACGTCATCCAAACCATCGGCTTTGATCATTCGTTCAGCTTTGTTTACAGCGCGCGTCCCGGCACCCCTGCGGCGCAACTGACCGACGACACTCCGGAATCCGTCAAAAAGCAGCGTCTGCAAATCCTGCAGGATCGCATCGGACAGATTGCCATGGATATTTCTCGCGCCATGATCGGTACGACACAATTGCTGCTGGTCGAGAATGCTTCGCAGCGCAACCCCGGCGAACTCGTCGGTAAGACCGAAAATAACCGCTTGACCTACTTCCCCTGCACCGACGAAAGTCTCATTGGCAAATTCGTTCAGGTGCGTATCAATGAGGCTTACCACAATTCGTTACGTGGTGAGCTAATTAACGCTGATCTGGCGTATTGATCTATACTTCCATACAGTGAACAGCAACCACGAGGCGGACTTTTTGACCACCACAGATACTCCTGAAATCACAGCATTACAATTTGACCTCAACCCCGACAACCCGCATCGTCTGGCCAGCTTGTGCGGCCTAGGCAACGAGAATTTGCGTTTGATTGAAGAACGCTTAGATGTGCGCATACTCAGTCGCGGCAATCATTTTGAAGTGAAAGCGGAGGCCGACTTGGCACAGGTTGTGAAAAAGCTGCTCACTGATTTGTACCAACAAACCAAAGGCGGCAAAGACCTCTCGCCCGACACCGTGCATCTGCACCTCCAAGACGCCGAAATCGAAACACGAGTCAGTGCGGAAATCAGCCCGAGTAACCCATGGTCTAATCCCCGCCTGAACGAGATTCGCACGCCCAAAATGGTGGTCAAGCCCAAAGGTCCTAACCAGACAGCCTATGTGGATGCGGTGCAACGCAATGACATCAATTTTGGCCTCGGCCCAGCGGGCACCGGCAAAACGTTCCTGGCCGTAGCCTGCGCCGTGAATGCCTTGATGCGCGATGACGTAAAACGCATATTATTGGTACGCCCAGCGGTAGAGGCCGGCGAAAAACTGGGGTTCCTACCCGGTGATTTAGCGCAAAAAGTGGACCCCTATTTGCGTCCACTGTACGACGCATTGTATGAAATGCTGGGCTTCGAAAAGGTCGATCGCCTGATTGAACGCAACATCATTGAGGTCGCTCCACTGGCCTATATGCGCGGCCGAACGCTGAGCCATTCTTTTATCATCCTAGACGAAAGCCAGAACACCACGCGTGAACAGATGAAAATGTTCCTGACCCGCATTGGCTTTGGCTCTACCGCTGTCATCACCGGCGATCCGACGCAGGTCGACTTACCGCGCAACCAAAAATCCGGCCTGGCCCATGCTGTGGAAGTACTGGAGGGGGTACCGGGTATCAGCTTTGTGCGCTTCGCTTCTAAAGACGTGGTGCGCCACCCGGTGGTTCAGCGCATTGTAGACGCCTATGAAGCCTGGGATGCCAACGAACCAAAAGAACATCAATGAGCACGTTAGAAGTCACTTTGCAGGATGCCTGTACGGCGCCCGGAGAACGACCAGACGAGGCGATGGTGGTCAACTGGCTCGCACCGCTGGCGACCCGTTTAGACAGCGCTTCAGGCTTAACCGTAAGGTTAGTTGACAGCGCCGAGTCACAACAGTTGAATAACACCTATCGTGGCAAAGACAAACCGACCAATGTGCTGTCTTTCCCGTTTGAAGCCCCAGCCGACATTCCCCTTGACGAAGATTACTTGGGTGATCTGGTAATCTGCGTACCGGTGGTGAATCAAGAAGCTGAGGAGCAGCAGAAGCCAATACTGCATCACTGGGCCCACATGGTGATTCATGGAGCCTTGCATTTATTGGGTTATGACCATATTTCCGATGATGACGCTGAAGAAATGGAACAGCTTGAGCGCGAATTATTGTTCCAACTGGGCATACCAGATCCTTATATTATTAACGGGAGCGAGAACCTCACCCCATGAGCGAAGAACCGAGTAGTCAGTCCGGCAGGCGTAGCTGGCTTGAGAAACTGGCTGATGCGTTTTCATCAGAGTTACGTGACAAAGAACAAGTCATGGAATTACTGCAAGAAGCGCACGAAAACGAACTGCTGGACCATTCTGCACTCCACATCATGCAAGGTGCCATGAAGGTCACCGATCAACATGCACGTGACATCATGGTGCCACGCTCGCAAATGGTCTGCATTGAGCACGATGACAGCTTTGCCACCATCATGGAAAAGATCGTCACCTCGTCACATTCGCGTTTTCCGGTATTGAGTGAAGACAACTCCACTGTAACCGGCGTACTGCTGGCCAAAGACATTCTGCAACTGGCGCAGGAATACGCGTTCGATGCTGAGAAGATTGCGGCTAACCTGCACAAAATTATTCGCCAGCCCGTGTTTGTGCCGGAGATCAAGCGGCTGAATCGCCTGTTGCGCGACTTCCGCGAAACACGCAACCATTTGGCCGTGGTGGTCGATGAGTACGGCGGTGTCGCTGGCTTGGTCACCATTGAAGACGTACTGGAAGAGATCGTCGGCGATATTGAAGACGAGCACGACCCAGCGGAAGAAGAAGATATTCAAGAAATGGGTGGCGGCTTGTTCAAGGTCGCGGCGCTGACCGAGATTGAAGACTTCAATGAACACTTCGATACCGCTTTGAGCGATGACGAGTTCGACACCATCGGCGGCTTTGTCACCCACGTGTTTGGCTATCTACCGAAAAAAGGCGAGTCCGTGCGTATCGCCGACCTACTGTTCACCGTGCACAGTGCCGATGACCGCCGTATCTTGCACTTGCAAGTGATGCCGGTTGGAACAACGGCAGTGACGGAAAACGAGCCGGACACCACACCAACCCCTTAGCCATCACTCCTGCACTCAGTGCGGCTTGCTTGCTCTTTTTGAGGCAGGCTTGCCGCGCGCCCCCTTCCCTTTTGCAGGATTGCTTGGGTTATGTGGCAAACCTGTATGCTGCGTCCGCGCATTAAAGCGCGGCGCATAACGGTCTTTTTGCACGCCTTCCGGCGGCACCAAGTGTGTTTTACCGCGCCCAATTAAATCGGCCCGCCCCATCCGCTTCAACGCTTGACGCAACATGGGCCAATTCTCTGGTCGGTGGTATTGCAAAAACGCCTTATGCAACAAGCGCTGCTGCTTGCCGCGGGCCGAATATATCTTGCCTTCGCGCTGCAATTTTAACGGTTTGAGCGGATTCTTACCGGTGTGGAACATCGCTGTGGCCGTTGCCATGGGCGACGGATAGAAATTCTGTACCTGATCGACACGAAACTTGTGCGCTTTCAGCCAAATCGCCAACGCCATCATGTCTTCGTCGGTAGAGCCGGGGTGTGCGGCGATAAAATACGGAATCAGATACTGTTCTTTACCGGCCTCTTTCGAGAAGCGGTCAAACATCTCCTTGAATTCGTCGTACGCCCCCATGCCCGGTTTCATCATCAAGTCGAGTGGGCCGCTTTCGGTATGCTCCGGGGCAATTTTCAAATACCCGCCCACATGATGGGTGACCAGTTCTCGTACGTATTCCGGATCTTTTACTGCCAAGTCATAGCGTAATCCCGAAGCAATACGGATCTGCTTGATGCCTGGCAAGGCACGGGCGCGACGATACAGCTTAGTGGTCGGACTGTGATCAGTAATCAAGTTGCCGCAAATCGTCGGATACACACAGGACGGACGACGGCACTTGGCTTCGATTTCACGGTCATTACAGGTCAGGTGGTACATATTGGCCGTGGGACCACCCAGGTCAGAGATCGCACCGGTGAAGCCCGGAGTTTTATCACGAATTCGTTCAATTTCCTGAATCACCGAGTCTTCAGAACGGCTTTGAATAATACGCCCTTCGTGTTCGGTGATGGAGCAGAAGGTACAGCCACCAAAACAACCACGCATGATGTTGACCGAAAATTTGATCATATCGTACGCTGGAATCACCGCATCGCCATAGACTGGATGGGGTATGCGCTGGTAAGGCAACTCAAATACCCAGTCTAATTCATCGGTACTGAGCGGAATGGCGGGTGGATTCTGCCAGACCCAGCGGTCACCGTGCCGTTGCGCCACCGCCCGTGCATTACCGGGATTGGTCTCGCGGTGAAAGATGCGCGAGGCATGCGCATACAGCACGGAGTCCTGCCGTACCGCTTGGCTGTCGGGCAATTCAATAAAGGTTGGGCTTGCCGACGCCGCACCCAGCAAACGCACCGGCTCTGCAACCACCACTTCTGCGCCACTGGCCTCTGCCTGCACCACGCCCTGTTCAGTCACGCCCGTACGCGCGGCTTTGGCCTTGCTGTCACTGCAGGTTGCCGTCTCGGTAACCTGATAAGGATTTTGCGGTAAATAGGGCTTACTGGGTGCATCCAACGTACGCGAATCAATCCGCGCAAAGTCGTCCGGCAATTGGTTCACCACATAGCAGGTCGCACGAATATCGTGCATATCGCGTGGCCGTTCGCCTTGCGCTGCCCGGTGAGCGATTTCGACAATGGCGCGTTCGGCATTGCCGTACAGCAGCAGATCCGCATGGCTATCAATCAAGATGGACTGGCGCACCTTGTCCGACCAATAATCGTAATGCGCCAGGCGGCGCAAACTGGCCTCAATACCGCCAATAACAATTGGAACGGTCGGCCAGGCTTCATGGACCCGCTGACTGTAAACAATGGTAGCTCGATCTGGGCGACTGCCGCCCTGCCCACCTGGTGTATAGGCATCATCGGAGCGCACTTTACGATCAGCCGTGTAGCGATTGATCATGGAGTCCATGTTACCGGCGGCAACCCCGAAGAACAGGTTCGGCTGCCCTAAGGCTTTGAAGTCAGCGGTTGACTGCCAATCCGGCTGGGCAATGATACCGACGCGAAAGCCTTGTGCTTCAAGCACACGGCCAACAACGGCCATACCAAAACTTGGGTGATCAACGTAGGCGTCGCCGGTAACCAAGATGATGTCACAACTGTCCCATCCCAGCGCGTCCATCTCGGCTCGGCTCATCGGCAAAAACGGGGCTGGACCGAAGCATTCTGCCCAGTATTTCCGATAGGCGTACAGCGGTTTGGGCTTGGTGGTAGACATAAAGCAGAGTCGCGAGGAAGAATAGATGGGCTATTGTACGGATTTCCGCAGCGATGCCAATGTGATTGATTATGATAACAGCATGTAGCGGCCGCAGTGGCGGGTGTAAACACGCCGCCCTACGGAACACAGATACCCCCGTTAAAAACGACTAACTCAGTGCAAATCAATTAGATTGCAGCAACTGGCGCAAATCAATGATCGCCGCATTGGCGCGCGACAGGTAGTTAGCCATTACTAACGAGTGGTTGGCCAATATGCCAAAGCCGTCGCCATTCAGCACCATGGGCGAGCGCAATGGTCGCTGGGTGGCTTCCAGCTCGCGAATGATCTGGCGCAAGCTGGCAGTGGCATTGCGCTGGCTCAATACATCAGCGAAATCGTGCTCCACCGCTTTCAGCAAATGCACCAACGCCCAAGCCGAACCACGCGCCTCATAGAAAATGTCGTCAATTTCCAACCAAGGCGTTTCGGATACGGTTTCCTGGTCCTCACCGACTCCGTATACACGCCCACCGACACTGTTGCTCAAACGCTGCGACATAGAGCCTAAACGCGTCGATACATCGCCCAGCCAATTGGCAAGACTGTCAGTGCGCGGGTGAAACTGTGCGCGATCGTTGCCGGTACTGTTTAGCCGATGCAAATAGGAATCAAGATGCCGGATACCGCGACGATACTCACTTTCGGCAGACGGCAGAATCCAGCTGCTGGAGTCGAAATGGAATTGAGGTTCAGCAATAACCAAATCGGGGTCTTCGGTCGACTGCGACTGCGAACGACTCATGTCACGACGCAAGGCCCGCGCCATATCACGAGACTGGATGATCACTCCCATCTCCCAATTCGGCATATTGTCCAGCCACAGACCCGGTGGCATCACATCATTCTGCAAATAGCCACCCGGCTTATCCAGCAGGGTGCTCATCACATGCTCAAGGGTGGCCACCGTGGTATAGCCCGGCACGACTTCGTGTCCCCGCGCCTCGGCACGCGCTTCTGCCAAAGCCACCACATCAAAGGAATCAGGCTCTTTACTCCACCAGATGCCCAAGCCAATCAACACAACGAGTAAGGCACTGGTGACAATCAATATGGGCTTGACGTAACCACGACCTGACAGCCCTGTTGCCCAAGAGGATCTAACTCGGTGCCAAAGAGGGGCTGGATTCAATTTACTTAACCAACGCTTTACCATACTAGCCTTCCTTTGATTGTCGTTTCGACATCAGTACAAGATACATCTGTAACCGCCTTTAGGCTACCAGTCTCTCGACAGTGTACGAAACAGCTCTTTCATCGCGAGTAAGCAGTATTTCTGGGAATATCGATGCGTTTTTGAGTTTTTTTCATAACAAAAAATAGCGCTAGACGTTGACCCATTGCCTGTCACGCAATATTGTCTACCTGTTCACTGAATATCACTGCAACTTGCGGCTTTTTATACTTATGCCCCACATCACCGTACTACATGGCCCCAACCTCAATTTGCTGGGCACCCGTGAGCCTGAAGTATACGGACACGAGACGCTGGACGACATCAATGCCTCATTGGTATCGATCGGCGCTGAGTTGGGCATCGAGGTGGCTTGCCTGCAAAGCAATGCTGAACATGAGTTGATCGACCACATTCATCAACTGCGCGGGCGCAGCGATGCGGTGATCATCAACCCGGCGGCGTTCACTCACACCAGCGTAGCGATCCGCGATGCCTTAGCCGGTGTGGCTATCCCATTCATCGAAGTGCACTTGTCCAATGTGCATCGTCGAGAAGCGTTCCGTCATCACAGTTATTTCTCTGACCTTGCTGTTGCCGTCATTTGTGGCCTAGGCAGCGAGGGTTATCGGGCAGCACTGCGCTACCTGAGCAAGCAGCTTTAAACCTACAATCATCGACAGGATTACCCAAATGGATATTCGCAAAGTTAAAAAACTGATTGAACTGCTGGAAGAATCCGGCATTGACGAAATTGAAATCACCGAAGGTGAAGAGTCCATTCGTATCAGCCGCACGTCGCATTCGTTGCCACCCCAGCAACACTTCATGAGCGCACCAATGCAGCAGATGCAAGCACCTGCCCCGGCACCCGCACCCGCAGCGCCTGCGGCACCAGCCGCCGCTGAAGCGCCTGCCGCCCCCGTTGGCCACATCGTGAAGTCACCGATGGTGGGTACCTTCTATCGTGCCGCTTCACCAACGTCTAACGTTTTCGCGGAAGTCGGCCAGAAAGTGAAGAAAGGCGACACGCTGTGCATCATTGAAGCCATGAAAATGATGAACCAGATTGAATGCGACAAAGACGGCACCGTCGGCGAAATTCTGATCGAAAACGGCCAGCCCGTTGAATTCGATCAACCACTCTTCACTATCGTTTAAACGGGTGATCTGATGTTGGATAAAGTACTCATTGCAAACCGCGGTGAAATCGCTTTGCGGATAATGCGCGCTTGCAAAGAGCTGGGCATCAAAACCGTGGCGGTTCACTCACAGTGCGATCGTGACCTTAAGCACGTAAAACTGGCCGATGAAACCGTCTGTATCGGGCCGAACCCCAGCTCCGAAAGTTACCTAAATATTCCTGCATTGATTGCTGCGGCCGAAGTGACGGGCGCGGTGGCTATTCACCCTGGCTACGGCTTTTTGGCCGAAAATGCGGATTTCTGCGAGCAGGTAGAGCGCAGCGGTTTCACCTTCATAGGCCCAACGGCTAACGTCATCCGTCTGATGGGCGATAAAGTATCGGCCATACGAGCCATGATCAAAACCGGCGTACCTACTGTGCCGGGTTCTGGTGGCCCATTGGGTGACGACGATGCTCGCAATTTGCAGCACGGTCGCGAAGTCGGCTATCCCGTGATCATTAAAGCCGCCGCTGGCGGTGGTGGTCGCGGTATGCGCGTCGTACACAGCGAAGCCAGTCTGCTGAGCGCCATCTCAATCACCAAGTCAGAAGCAGCAGCTGCCTTTGGCGATGGCACGGTTTACATGGAAAAATTCCTGGTAAACCCACGCCACGTTGAAGTTCAGGTGTTGGCGGATGGTAAGGGCAATGCCATTCACTTGTTTGACCGCGATTGTTCCTTGCAACGTCGTCACCAAAAAGTATTAGAAGAAGCACCCGCACCGGGCATTGATCCTAAGGCACGCGAAGAAGTACTGGCGGCCTGTGTACGTGCCTGTATTGAAATTGGCTATCGCGGTGCAGGTACTTTCGAATTCTTGTATGAAGATGGCCGCTACTATTTCATTGAAATGAATACGCGCGTGCAGGTTGAGCACCCAGTCTCTGAAATGGTGACTGGCGTCGACATCATCAAAGAGCAGTTGCGTATTGCCGCAGGCTTGCCGTTGTCGGTGAAGCAAGAAGACGTCCGCTTGCTCGGCCATGCTTTCGAATGCCGCATCAATGCAGAAGACAGCAAAACCTTCATGCCGAGCCCAGGCACCATCACCCAATTCCACTCACCTGGTGGTTTTGGCGTACGCTGGGACTCACACATCTATGACGGCTATAAAATCCCGCCGTACTACGATTCAATGATCGGCAAGCTGATCACCTATGGTGATACGCGTGAAGCCGCCTTGGACAAGATGCGTGTGGCGCTGGATGAGCTGGTCATTGAAGGCATTAAAACCAACGTTGACCTGCAAAAGCAGTTGGTACGTGATGAAGGCTTCCGAGCGGGTGGGGTGAATATCCACTACCTCGAAAGCAAGTTAATCAAGTAAGTCGATCCCTTCGACTTCGTATTTGTTCGCGCAGAGGACTGCGCTCCTACCACCTTCAGGAGCGTAGCCCTCGACCAAACTCCAACCTTAGGTGGTCAGCCCCCGACCGAACAAGATTCGTCAATCAGTGATCTCCGTCCTTATAGTAACGCCGGTTTCCGTTTATACTTCCCCCTTTCTCGTTCAGTCGCAAGGAACTCAATGGCCTGGCTTAAGATTCAACTTCACGACATCTCCCCGCAATCTGCCGAAAGCTACGAAGACGCATTACTCTCTTTAGGAGCTCAAGTAGTTACCCTAGAGGACGGTGCCGACGAACCCATCTTTGAACCAGAGCTAGGGACGACTCCGTTGTGGCAAAACTCGCGCCTAACCGCATTATTTGCTGCGGATGTTGATGCCCAACTGGTTATATTGGCGTTCACTGATCTGATGCAACGAGCCGACGTAACTGTGCCATCCGTGACCAGTGACTTGCTCGAGGACAAAGACTGGATTCGCGCCTGGATGGACAGCTATCACCCCATTCAGTTTGGGAAGCGCCTGTGGATCTGCCCCAGTTGGCACACGCCACCTCAACCAGACGCAGTCAATTTGATGCTCGACCCAGGGCTCGCCTTTGGCACTGGCACGCACCAGACCACCGCCCTCTGCATGCGCTGGCTCGACGGATTGGACCTGCACGGCAAGCGCATCGTCGACTACGGTTGCGGGTCCGGCATACTAGGCTTAGCGGGCATTCTGCTTGGCGCACACTATATGATGGGCGTCGATATAGACCCACAAGCGCTGTACGCCACGCGACAAAATGCGGAGCGCAATAACATCACGGCGGCGCAATACGATGTGTACTTGCCGGAAGATACCCCGGCATTGCAAGCCGATGTGTTAGTCGCCAACATCCTTGCTGGCCCACTAATCCAATTGCGAGACCAAATCCTAGCCCACTTGAAACCGGGTGCCCAATTGGCGCTCTCAGGAATCATTAAAAACCAAGTGGATGACGTCGTAGCTGCCTACGCCCCATTGGTTAGCGATATTGAGATTGCATACGACGAAGACTGGGCTAGAATCACCGGCCACCGTTCATAATTTGTTTTAGCGCACGGAACTGCACGACATGACAACTCACATTACACAATGCCCGCACTGCAGCACCGCTTTTCGTGTTTCTGCGGACCAGTTGAGTGTGGCCAAAGGAGCCGTGCGCTGCGGTAGCTGTCTGAAAGTTTTTCGTGCTGATGAACACCTGCGTGAACGCATGCCGTCGGGCCCAGTGCGCGCTACAGAGCCTCCTAAGAAAGCGCCCGCCGCGTCACAGACCAAGTCGGCTCAGGCCGCCAAGGCAGAGCCAACCCCAAAAGCACCGCTGGCCGATGCGTCCAGTCCCTTCCCTCCCGACGACGATGAATTTATTTTTTCTGACATGGCCGAGGAAGACGGCCTCGCCGATGACGAGTTCGTGTTTATGGATGGGGATGACGAGCTGGATGATGACTTTTCCGACTCTGATGACGAGCTAGAGTTTAGCGACTCTTTCTTGTCGCTTGAGGATACGCCGGATCCCGTGCGCCGGCGCCTGATGGTAGAGCCGGAAGAGCCGGAATTCAGTGATGCGGCGTCGGATGACAGCTGGGCTTTAGACATGCTGGCGGATGCCGAGCGAGATCCGCCGTCGCGCCCTGCTCGTCCGTCATTCGACACCGAAGCACAAGACATTCCCTTTGCCGCTGTTGCCAAACCGGCGACCAAGCGTCCGGTCAAACCGACACCTGCGGCGCCTACCTACGCCCATCATGACCTCGACGAGCTGGCTAACCGACTCGATGCGCACAGCGGAAGACGCGGTCTATGGACCCTGGCCGCCGCCCTGCTGATGGTGATGCTCGCGGCGCAAACACTTTGGTGGCAACGCCACGCATTGCATCAAGCGGGCGTCTTACAGCCTATTTACGCCGCAGTATGCACGCAATTACCCTGTGCCTTGGAGCCGTCCAGACCGGACACCAGCGCTGTGCGAGCCCTGAGCTCGATTCTGCGTCCTCTCGCCGACCAGCGCATGCGGTTAGACGCCGTATTCGTCAACCGCAGCGACCGCCCAGTGCCCTTCCCGTCGGTATTGCTGGAATTGCAAGATTTACAAGGCCAAGTCATTGCCGATGGTTTGTTCTCGCCGAGCGATTACGTCGCCGGTGATATGCGCCCCGATGACTTGATGCCGCCCGGCCAGCCGATCAGTATCAGCATCAATGTCAATCGCCCCACGGCGGACTTAAGCAACTACAGCTTAACCTTTCACTACTAAAGCAGCGCCTAAAGCGCTGCCGATTATCATTTCTACGACAAGAGTTCACCTAAACTTGTGGTTAGCGCTTTTCTATCGGGGTCGGAATCAGTATCATACGCCGCCCTTGCTGGACAGATAATGACCAACGCCTGGACAATCTTGTGAATATCGGATCTTTTCAGATAGACCAGCCTCTTGTGCTTGCACCCATGGCTGGCGTCACCGACCTCCCCTTTCGGCAGCTCTGTCGTGAGCTTGGAGCTGGCTTAGCGGTATCAGAGATGGTCACCGCAGACAGTCGACTGTGGCACACGAGAAAGTCTCGCTTGCGCTTGGATCACAGTGACGAAGCCGCACCGATCAGCGTGCAGATTGCGGGCAGTGATCCTGAACAGATGGCCGAGGCGGCTCGCTTGAACGCCGATCATGGCGCACAAATCATCGACATCAATATGGGCTGTCCAGCCAAGAAAGTCTGTAATAAGGCGGCAGGCTCAGCTTTATTACAGGATGAAGCATTGGTCGCACGGATTCTGGAATCCGTGGTTAATGCCGTAAACCTGCCTGTCACCCTGAAAATCCGCACGGGATGGAGCCCCGAACAGCGCAATGGTGTTGCTATTGCACGTTTAGCGGAAGCCTGCGGCATACAGGCGCTCGCGGTACATGGCCGCACCCGAGCCTGCAAGTTTCAGGGCGAAGCCGAGTACGACACCATCAAACAAATAAAAGAAGCGGTATCGATTCCCGTACTGGCTAATGGTGACATTACGTCTGGTGAGCAAGCGGCCAAGGTCATGGCTTATACCGGTGCCGACGGCATCATGATTGGACGGGCAGCCCAAGGCAACCCTTGGATCTTCCGCGAAATCACTGAATTTCTGGCCACCGGACGAGTACAAACGCAGGTTACAACGACGGAACGACGAGACACTCTGGTCGGTCATATACGGGCCTTGTACGCCTTCTACGACGACTTTATGGGTGTTCGTATTGCACGTAAACACGTTGGTTGGTATCTCCAGGCACAACCCGGCCAACACAACCTGCGACAGCAATTCAACCGTCTGGACACGCCAGACGAGCAACTTCAATTGATTCATCAATACTTCGATGAATTAGCAGATACACAGGAAAAAACAGTAGCAGCATGAATATGAATTCTATTGAGGTACCTATGAAGCACCCCGTCACCACTGGTCAGGAAAGCAGCGCGGAAACACAAACGCTGCGCGATAGTGTCGAGCTGGCCATGAACAACTATTTTGAGCACTTAGATGGCCAAGACGTCAACGAAGTTTATCAAATGGTGATGTCTGAAGTAGAAGCACCCTTACTCGAAGTGGTCATGCGTTACACCCGCGATAACCAAACCAAAGCGTCGCAAGTATTGGGCCTGAATCGCGGCACTTTACGCAAGAAATTGAAACAGTACGGCCTTCTTTAAAACCAAGGGATACAGGACTGAACATGCAAGCTACCGTAGCCATCAAACGTGCGCTGATCAGCGTTTCAGACAAAACCGGAATCGTGGAATTCGCCACCGCGTTGCAAGCCCGCGGAGTTGAACTGCTGTCCACCGGCGGCACCTACCGCCTGCTCAAGGAGCATGACTTAGCGGTCACTGAAGTATCAGAGCATACCGGGTTTCCCGAAATGATGGATGGTCGCGTGAAAACTCTGCACCCCATCATTCACGGGGGCATTCTGGGCCGCCGTGGGCAGGATGACGATGTCATGGCTGAACACGGCATTGCACCCATCGACATGGTCGTGGTGAACCTGTATCCCTTTGCCGCCACCGTGGCACGCGACGATTGCGACCTACCGATGGCGATAGAGAATATCGATATCGGCGGTCCAACAATGGTGCGCAGTGCTGCCAAGAACCATGCCTGGGTGTCCATTGTGGTCAATAACTCGGACTACCAACGAGTCATTGAAGAGTTTGACCGTTTGGGCGGCGTGACTCATAAAACCCGTTTCGACCTTGCTTTAAAAGCCTTTGAGCACACCGCTCAATACGACGGCATGATTGCCAACTACTTGGGCTCAATCGACCAATCGGCAGATAAATTGAGCACTGAGGGGCGCGAAGCCTTTCCTCGTACCTTCAATCTGCAGTTGCATAAAGCCCAAGATATGCGCTACGGCGAAAACCCGCACCAACAAGCGGCTTTTTATATCGACCCAGCGAACACCGAAGCTTCGGTATCCACGGCGGAACAAATTCAAGGTAAGGAATTGTCGTTCAACAACATCGCTGACACGGACGCAGCCTTGGAGTGCGTTAAGAGCTTTGCCGAACCCGCTTGCGTTATAGTGAAGCATGCCAATCCCTGTGGCGTCGCCACCGGCAGCGATATCTTGGAAGCCTACCAACGCGCCTTTAAAACCGACCCAACATCAGCTTTTGGTGGCATCATCGCGTTCAACCGACCGCTCGACACGAAAACGGCACAAGCCATTATCGACAAGCAATTCGTTGAAGTCATCATCGCCCCAGCGATCAGTGACAGTGCGCGCGAAGTGGTCAGTGTGAAACCGAACGTGCGTTTATTGGCCTGCGGTGAGTGGGATGTTGCCCAGCCCGGATGGGACTTCAAGAAGGTCACCGGCGGCTTGCTGATTCAGGAGCGTGACCTCGGCACCATGACCACCGAACAACTCAAAATCGTCACTCAACGCCAACCGACACCGGCTGAGATGACCGACTTGCTGTTTGCCTGGAAAGTCGCCAAGTTTGTAAAATCCAATGCCATCGTATACGCCAGCGCAGGCATGACCGTCGGCATAGGTGCTGGGCAAATGAGTCGCGTCTACAGTGCCAAGATTGCAGGTATCAAAGCCGCCGACGAAAAGCTGGAAATTGCCGGTTCCGTTATGGCTTCCGATGCCTTCTTCCCCTTTCGCGACGGCCTCGATCAAGCCGCCGATATGGGCGTGAAGGCGGTGATTCAACCAGGCGGCTCTATGCGCGATGAAGAAGTCATCGCCGCAGCAAACGAGCATGGTATTGCCATGGTATTCACAGGCATGCGCCACTTCCGACATTGATCCGTAGGCGGCCTTAGCGGCCGTCGTTATTATTAAGGAAACAACATGAATATCCTGATTATAGGCGGCGGCGGTCGCGAACATGCACTGGCATGGAAAGCGGCGCAGTCTCCGTTGTCTGACACCGTATTCGTCGCCCCCGGCAATGCCGGTACGGCGCGTGAGTCTGGTATCGTCAATGTGGCTATCGAGCCGACCGATCTGGTCGCTCTGAGCCGCTTTGCGCGGGAAAATAATGTTGGCTTGACCATCGTCGGACCAGAGGCTCCTTTGGTCATTGGTGTCGTTGACCACTTTCAGGCCGAAGGCCTGCCCATCTTCGGCCCAACGCAAGGCGCCGCTCAGTTGGAGGGCTCCAAAGCCTTTACTAAGGACTTCCTAGCAAGGCACAACATTCCTACCGCCTTCTATGGTGTGTTTACGGAGGTCGCGCCAGCCATCGCCTACATCAAGGAAAAGGGTGCCCCTATCGTGGTTAAAGCCGACGGGTTAGCCGCTGGCAAGGGCGTGATTTTGGCTGAAACCGAGTCCGAAGCCATCGCTGCAGTCGAAGACATGCTGTCCGGCAATAAATTTGGTGACGCCGGGGCGCGGGTAGTGGTCGAACAGTTCCTTCGTGGAGAGGAAGCCAGCTTCATCGTCATGGTAGACGGCGACAACATCCTGCCGATGGCTACTTCACAGGATCACAAGGCGGCGCTGAATGGCGATACAGGACCGAATACCGGTGGTATGGGTGCCTACTCACCAGCCCCCGTAGTGACTCCCGAGATCGAAGCTCGGGTTATTCGCGAAGTGATCCGTCCAACCGTTGACGGCATGAAAGCCGAAGGGAACCCCTATACGGGATTTCTTTATGCAGGCTTAATGATCGACAGCGACGGCACCCCGAATGTGCTGGAATACAACTGCCGCTTTGGCGATCCTGAAACGCAGCCCATCATGATGCGCTTGCAGTCGGATCTGGTTGCACTGTGCAAAGCCGCCATCGCTGGCAAGCTGAATACCGTGACCGCCCAGTGGGACTCACGAGCCGCGTTAGGTGTTGTAATGGCAGCCGCAGGATACCCTGAGGCATACCCCAAGGGCGACACCATTTCCGGTCTCCCCGAGCACGACAACGTCGAGCAAAAGGTTTTCCACGCTGGTACAGCAGAACAAGACGACAACGTAGTGACCAGTGGCGGCCGAGTGCTGTGTTGCACAGCATTGGGTAACGACGTCGCCGAAGCGCAGGCCAAAGCCTACGAACTGGTCGGCCAAATATCATGGCAAGGAGCATACTTCCGGACCGATATTGGTCACCGGGCGATCAGTCGCGAGCGTAGTCCGAGCTAAGGGTTGCATCGACCATTGTCAGAGCCTGATATGGGTCAGTATACTGCACGTCCCCGTGCTGCTGATTTACCGGAGCTGATAAACATGTTTAAGCTGAGCCTTTCCAACCTGCTGGTGCTCAGCTTCATTGTCCTGCTTGGTAGCCTGGCGCTACCGAGCTTGGCCACTGCCCTGCCAGCTGACGTGCGCAGCCTCAATCTCCTGCCCGATGCACGGTTTATGGTCGACAGCCGGGGACGTCATGACATCAGCCAAATGGCCCACCCGGAAATTCAGAACCAGATGGTGCCCGTGCGTACCGAACGACTGCAACGAAATGTGGGCAAGGGTGTACTTTGGTTGCAACTGACCTTAGAAAACACCAATCGCCCTGCGGCGATGGAAGGCATTCTCCTGCTGAGTAGCGAGACCTCGCTTGACTTAGAAGTGTGGCACAACGGACAGGACGCCAGCACCGTACTGACCCCAACGTTACGCGGCTATGCGCTGCCATTCCATCTGGCGCCTGACGGAGGGAGCCAATGGATCTTCCGCATTCGCTCCAACAGCCCGCTGGATATAGGCTTGGCCTACGAAACACTGGGCACCTTCACTAGCCGAGACCAATGGCTCAGTTTCTATATCTATGCCCTACTCGGTGCGGGGCTGCTCGCTGCCATTGTTTTATTCGCCCGCCAAACGGCACGCCGACATGAGCATAACGCCAGTATTCATTTTTTGCTCTGGCCAAGCTATCTCTTCACCTTGGTACTGTTTACGCTGTTTCAATACGTTGGATTAGCCCCCCTTACCGGGCAATTGTTCTTTCAGGCCGACTGGCTGCCCGGTGTATTTTTGGCGATCGGCGCGAGCCTAATGGGCCTCATGTGGTGGGGGCCCTTGTTAGCAAACCAAGATCGCCTATGGCTGAGCTACCTGCTGAGCGCGGCCACGGTGCTGCTGGCGTTAATCGGCGGCACCGCTTGGGTGATCGGTGCAATCATCGTCTTGTGCTTGGTGCGCTTGTCTGGCATCGGCATCCGGCGTGCCGAAGTGCATCAATTTCCCACCGTCGCGGCGATCCTGAGTATTTTGTTGTGGGGCTTACTGGAACTGCTGCGCAGCACCGACTTGGCCATCACAGGCACTTTGCATCGCCCCATTCAGCTGACCTTGTTGATGATCCATGGCGTCTATATTCAGCGCTCGTTTCTGGCGCGGGTTAAGCAGCGCCCAGTGTTTACCAATCTGATGTTGCCGACCGACGCCACCAAGGACAGCTTAGGATTGTTGCGCAAGTTGAACCATGACCTACGCTCACCGATCAACGGGGTACTGGGCATGGCGTCATTGCTCAGCGAAACCCAGCTCAATAGCCAACAGCAAGACTACGTTGCAACCATCAACAACGCGGGCCTTCAGATGCTGAATCTGGCCGACGAAATGCGTACTCTGACCAGGCTATCGACAGGACAGTTGCGGGTACGCCCCAAACGGGTTGAGTTGAATGTGTTCTTGCATGAGGTAGTCAGCCCATTTGCGCGGCTCGCGAGTCAGAAAATGATCGAGGTTGCCACACAAATACTACCCAATGTACCGCGTTATGTGCGCATCGACCCAGACGCGGTGGCGCAGGTCCTGCGCCTATTGCTCGACAACGCCGTTAAATATACGGAAGAAGGCGACATTCTGGTCACCATTCGGCTCGAAGGCGATGATCGGCTGCGCATTCGCGTTGATGACAGTGGGCGTGGCGTGCCTGAAGAAGAGCAAACAGGGTTGTTTGATTTTCAACCCCCGGTGACCGACCCGGAAGCGGGGCGCTCCTACATCAAGCTCGGCCTACCCATCGCGCGCGCCATCGTGCACGCGATGTCGGGACAAATTGGCATGAGCCGCCCGGCTGAGCAAGGGTCGACATTTTGGCTCAGCATTCCTTTTGTGGCCGATCAGCAACCTGAAACCAATCCGGCGCTCGCCAGCATGGAATCCTTGTTGCAGAAAAAGGTTTTGATTGTTGATGACCACTTTGCTTGTCGCCGCGTATTGGAAGATCAGACGCGAAGCTGGGGCATGCAACCTGAGCTGGCGAGCGACGGAAAGGAAGCCCTGGCTATTCTGCAAAGCCATATGTACTTCCATCAGCCCTTTGACTGGGTGTTTATCGACTATCGCATGCCTCGCATGGATGGCTTAGAGCTGCTACGTAAAGTCCGTGCCATTAGCGGGTTGCGACGCTTAAAGGTCGTTATGATGACAGGAGTGGACCAGAACTACGTGGAGCAAGCCGTTGGCGAACTCGATACCGTCGCCGTACTTCCAAAGCCCATTAACACCCGTGAACTGATGCGCCTGCTGGTATCCTGAACAGGAGAGATTGATCACATGACGACACAACATAGCCGAATTGACCAAGCACTGATCCACCTCGACCGTGCACTAAAAACCTGCCTGCCGGGCAGCGTCAAAGCGGTGCTGCCGAACCCAGCGCAACCACATCAAAACAACGTGCCGATGTCGGCCAGCGAACGTCGTCACGCGGCGGGTTTGATGCGCGTAAATCATACCGGAGAAGTTTGTGCGCAAGCCCTATACGAGGGACAGGCCAGTACTGCGCGATTGACACACATTCGAAAACAGATGAGCGCAGCGGCAGACGAAGAGTTAGACCACCTAGCCTGGTGCGAAACACGCCTGCAAGAACTGGAGAGCAAACCGAGCGTACTGAACCCACTGTTCTACGGGCTGTCTTTTGGTTTGGGCGCGCTTGCGGGTGCCGCGGGGGATAAGTACTCATTGGGGTTTGTGGCAGCGACAGAAGATCAGGTGAGCAAACACCTGCAAGATCATTTACAAGAATTACCAGAACAGGACGTGCGCAGCCGCGCGATCGTCAAGCAGATGTTAGCCGATGAACAACGCCATGCCGATGCGGCAAGACAGGCTGGCGGGCAAGAATTCCCCGCCCCGGTCAAACAAGCCATGTCGATGGTTGCCAAGGTGATGACACTCACCACCTATCGGCTATAAAGACAACTACATCACGACCAAGTTGTCGCGGTGCACCAACTCCGGCTCACTGATGTAGCCAAGCTCCTGCTCCATCGCCTTGGTGGACTTACGCAATACGCGTCGGGTTTCCTCAACACTGTAGTTACACAACCCTTTAGCAATGACGGCACCCTGTTCGTCAACACAGTCCACCAAATCACCGCGCTTAAAACGCCCATCCGTTGCCAAAACACCAACAGGCAGCAAACTCTTACCTTGTTCTTTGATCGCACGCACTGCACCCGCGTCTAAGCGCACCCAGCCTTGCGATTGCAACTGCCCAGCCAACCATTGCTTGCGAGCCGCCAGCGGTGCTTCATCGGCGGTCAGAAACGAGCCAACTTGTTCACCTTTGCGTAACCGCGTAAGCACACTGTCAGCGCGCCCACCCGCGATTACGGTCAGGGCGCCACTGCGCGATGCCAACCGTGCAGCACGTACTTTGGTGACCATACCGCCACGCCCCAACGCTCCACCACCGGAAGCCACCGCCAGCAGTTTAGGATCGTTGGCACGGGCGTGTGCGATCAGGCTAGCATCGGGGTTCTTGCGCGGATCGCTGTCGTAGATGCCGGTTTGATCGGTCAAAATAACTAAGGCATCCGCTTCGACCAGATTAGCGACCAAGGCACCCAGCGTATCGTTGTCGCCAAAGCGTATTTCATCCGTCACGACGGTGTCGTTTTCATTGATGATGGGAATAACGTTCAAAGACAACAGCGTACGCAATGTCGAGCGAGCGTTCAAATAACGCTGGCGATCTGCCAGGTCGGCATTGGTCAGCAGTATCTGGGCAGCGCACAGACCATGCTGCTGAAAACAGTCTTGATAGAACTGGATAAGCCGACTTTGCCCAACGGCTGCCGCCGCTTGCAAGTATTCCAGCTCATGAGGTCGCTCGGTCCAACCTAGTTCGGTCATACCGGCCGCCACCGCACCAGAGGACACCAGTACAACCTGTACCCCCTGTGCGCGTAGAGCAGCGATCTGGGAGACCCAGTCCCGAATGCGGTCCTGTGCAATGCCCTGTCCATCTTCGGTGAGCAAAGCACTGCCAATTTTTATGACCCAGCGCGAGCCATCGGTCAGCTCGGCAAATTCGGGTTTTTGGTGATCAGTAGGGCGCATATACCACTTCTACATCATGATCGTCGTCATCATCATCGTCCGCATCACGGCGCGCACGACGCATACTGGCTACTTCAGCAATGCGCTCACGGGCTTCTTCTTCAACCTGCTCGCGCTGCTCGGCATCAACCTTTGCGGCTTCCTCGTTGGTCGCCAGCAATTCGCGCTGCTCCAGCAGGTGACGCATAATCTGTTGCGTTAAAGGCTCTGTGCCATCTTTTCGTAGCGCCGACAAGGAAAATACCGGACCGGTCCAATTCAACGATTTTACAACGCGCGCGACCGTTTCGGCACGAACTTCTTCGGGCACCAAATCCATTTTGTTCAATACCAACCAGCGCTCACGCTGAGCCAACGTCGGACTGAACTTCTCCAGTTCATTGATGATGATGGCGGCATTGTCTTCGGGCAAGGTGTCGTCAAAGGGTGCCATATCCACCAGGTGCAACAACAGACGTGTTCTGACGACGTGCTTCAGGAAGTGTATACCTAAGCCCGCGCCTTCCGAAGCCCCCTCAATCAAGCCAGGAATATCGGCGATCACAAAGGAATTCAGATGATCTACACGGACGACGCCGAGGTTCGGTGCCAGCGTGGTAAAGGGGTAATCCGCCACCTTGGGCTTGGCCGCTGAGACGGAACGAATGAATGTCGACTTACCGGCATTAGGTAAGCCCAGCAGACCAACGTCGGCGATTACTTTCAGCTCCAACTTCAAGTTACGCTCTTCGCCCAGTGAACCATTGGTTGACTGGCGCGGCGCACGGTTAACGCTGGATTTAAAACGAGTATTACCTAAGCCGTGCCAACCACCTTGCGCCACCTTGACGCGCATACCGTGCTCGGTCAGGTCTGCCAGCGTCTCGTCGGTGTCTTGGTCTCGAATGGAAGTGCCGACAGGCACCAGCAAAACCAAGTCTTCGCCTTTTGCACCGGTCATATCACGGCCGCGCCCTGGCTGCCCGCTTTCTGCGGCATAGCTGCGCTTAAACTTGTATTCGATCAACGTGTTCAAATTCTCATCGGCTTCTAGCCAAATGGACCCACCATCGCCACCGTCACCACCATTAGGGCCACCCTTGGTGATGAACTTCTCGCGATGGAAGCTGACACAGCCATTTCCGCCTTTACCGGCGCGTATGTGGATAATGGCTTCATCGACGAATTTCATGATATTTCTCTGGTTTGCAAATTTATAATACAGCGTAGTTGTTCAGTTGGGCCGACTCATCCTTGGGCATAAAAAAAGCTCTGTTGTAGCAACAGAGCTTTTTTTGGTTCTCATCAATACTGAGGAGATTAAGCCGCTACAATGCTGACCGTTTTACGGTTCTTCGGGCCTTTAACTTCAAACTTCACCGCGCCGTCTTTAAGAGCGAACAGGGTGTGGTCTTTGCCCAAACCAACATTCACACCAGGGTGGAATGCTGTGCCGCGCTGACGAATGATGATAGAACCTGCAGTAACAGTTTGGCCGCCAAATGCTTTTACACCCAGACGCTTCGACTGAGAATCGCGACCGTTACGAGTACTACCACCTGCTTTCTTGTGAGCCATCTCTATAGCCTCCTAGTTACGCCTTGATACCAGTGATTTTCACTTCCGTGAACCACTGACGGTGACCCATACGCTTCATATGGTGCTTACGGCGTTTGAATTTCAGAATGTTAACTTTCTTGTGACGACCCTGAGCGATAACTTCTGCAGTCACCGTAGCGCCTTTCACCAATGGCTCGCCGATTTTAACGTCGTCGCCGTTACCGACCAACAGCACTTCTTCGAAGTTTACCGTTGCACCGGCTTCCAATTCGATTTTTTCCAGTCGCAACAACTGGCCTTCTTTTACGCGGTACTGTTTACCGCCAGACTTGATCACAGCGTACATGTTAATACTCACTTTTTAAAATGACTTACTCTATTAAGATCCTTATCTCTACTACCCACTTCTAAAGGCAACGCCTACGCTGCGGCACCCTATGGTGGGGAGAGGTTTTGAAAGGCGCGCAATTATAACGAAAGGCCTCAGCAAATACAACCTCATTACGCACTTCTGTATAACCATGTTCGCACTGTATAAAAACGGACGAAACCTTGACACCACTGGCCCTCAAAACATAGCATCAACCGCTGCTCAAGCCGGTTGTATGGAAAAAATGCAGATCAATGACATCAACAACGTTGTAGCTGCGGAATTTGCCGCAGTCAATGATGTTATCCATAGCGAGCTCAGCTCGCGCGTCCCGCTCGTTGAGCAGATTGCGGAATACATCGTATCCAGTGGTGGCAAGCGCTTGCGCCCGCTCGTAACACTGCTCTTGGGCAAGACCTTGAACTATGAATCACCGCACCTGATTCGCCTTGCCACTATCATCGAATTTCTCCATACCGCGACATTGCTGCATGACGATGTGGTCGACATGTCTGCCATGCGGCGCGGCAAAGCCACAGCAAACCAACGCTGGGGTAATGCACCCTCCGTTTTGGTTGGCGACTTTCTATACTCGCGCGCCTTCCAGCTTATGGTTGAGGTGGGCAACCTGGAAGTCATGAATCAGCTCGCTAATGCCACCAATGTGATTGCGGAGGGCGAAGTCTTGCAGTTAATGAATGTGCGCAACCCGGATCTATCCGAGAGCGATTACATGAAGGTCATTGAAGGCAAAACTGCCATGCTCTTTGCCGCTGCTACTGGCAGTGCTGCCGCACTCGCGCAAGCCGCACCAGAACGCCACGCCGCCGCCATGACTTACGGCACAGAGCTAGGCCTGGCCTTTCAAATTCAAGACGACGTGCTTGATTATGCGGGTGACAGCGCAGCCCTGGGTAAGAACGTCGGTGATGATCTAGCCGAAGGCAAGGTGACACTGCCGCTCATCTATACCCTGCAGCACACCGATGACAATACCCGCAAGATGATTCGACAGGCCATTCGAAAAGGCGGTACCAGTGAAGTGGAACCCATTCTGGCTGCCATTCAGAGTTGCGGCGCATTGTTGTACTGTCAACAAAAGGCCCGCGAGCATAGCGCGCGCGCGCAGCTAGCCTTGCAACAATTTCCCGCCAACGAAGCCCGTGCCGCACTGCATGCCTTGGCCGATCTAGCCGTGGAGCGCAGCGTATAGTCCATGATGACTCGTGATCGTTTCCACCACGAGTGCATGGACAGCACCCACCCAGTGAACAGAGACCACTTCCAATTTTTAGCGCACTGGCTGAAACAACTGGCCGCACCCTCTCTAGACTCACGACTACCCACCTTTCTTTTAGGGGAATTGGCTGATTACTTTGGTGCAGCACAGGCCTGTATTTGGCAGTGTACTGAGGATCTAGCGACTAACACCCCGATAATCAGCTTCGGCATCTCGGCCACGAGCGCATCGCTTCCCTTTCCTGATCGGCGCGCTGGGCATTCGCCCATTGGTTTACAGACACTGCGCGCTGCCTTGGAAACACCGGGCACACCACCGCTGCATAAGCCGCGATTGCTGACCGACATCAGCGCACCTACAGCACATGCAACCAACAACGAAGCAGAGCTTAAGCTTTTACAACAGGGCATACGCAGTGTTTGGTGGATTCCCAGCTCGAAGGGGCAGCTTGCGCTCAGCTTATTGCTGCACCATCCCAGCACCTACAGGAGCGATGACCAGACACTCCTGACCACTCTGCTGCAATCTTTAGAATGCCACTTGCACCGCTCACCAACCCCGCCACCAACCGTGCATGTCGACGGGGACGACAAACCATTAATGCAGCTTCTCAAGCACAGCTCTGATGGTTTCTGCCGAGTCAGCTTTCACCCACCCATACCTCTTGCGGCCGACCAAGCACTCGTGCTTGAGCAGCTGCGTGAAGGTCGCATTAACGCCACCAACGAGGCCTTGGCTTCCGGGTTGAACAAGCCAGTAGGCGTCAATTTTACCGGCCAAACCTTACGCGAACTGATTACCGACACAGAGCTCACCCCATTACTGCAAGCAGCAATAGAGGCACAATTCGGTCGCGTACGGACACACAGCACGCAGTTCTTGGATGACCACGTACAACGTATTGAGACCTCGTGCCAAGGTGAGATAGCGGACGGCGCATTGACACAGCTGTGGTTAACGCGGCGCGACTTGACACACGAACAACGCTTGACCAATCTGCTCACGCACCAAAGCAATCACGACGCCCTAACGCAACTGCGCAACCGCAATGCGCTCATTGGCGATCTCGACACCGCCATAGCGATACGCGGACCACAAAAGCGCGCCGTTGGCCTGATGCTGCTCGACCTAGATCGCTTCAAGGACTATAACGATACCTTTGGGCATCCATTTGGCGATGAAATCATCACCCAACTGGCGCACCGTTTGGGCGCGTTGGCGCAGCGCTATGACGCCACCGTTTATCGGGTTGGTGGCGACGAGTTCGCGCTCTTGTTCGACGCCCTACACGACCTGTCTAAGCTGCACATGTTGTCGATGCAGCTGTTAGCGGAAGTTCAAGAGCCCCTGCATATCAACGATATGGCGCTGTCACTAGATGCAAGCATTGGCATATCAGGCTACCCGATGCATGGCAATAATGCCGCCAGCCTTCTTCGTTGTGCTGATGTAGCCTTGAACCAAGCCAAGCATGCGCCATTCAGCGCAATGCAATATGAACCTGCGCACGATCACTTTACCAAGCGCCGCCTGAGCATCTTAACCGGCCTACGCCCAGCTCTGAAAAACGACGGCATGCATCTGGTGTTTCAGCCCAAAATGTTACTCGCTGGCCGCGCAGTCAGTGGCTTTGAGGCTTTGTTGCGCTGGCATCCTAACGATGGTCCCCCGGTAAGCCCCAATGAATTCATACCGTTGGCTGAAGTAAGCAATCAGATGCATGATCTTACACGCTGGGTGGTTGATGCAGTCATTCAGCAACAAAAAGCTTGGCGACTGCAAGGCGTTGCAGTGCCCTTGGCATTCAATATATCGCCCGCCAATCTGGCTGATGTACGCTTTATGCACTACCTGTCAGAGCAATGCGCTCGTCATCAGGTGTCGCCTAGCCAATTGCACATAGAGATCACTGAAAGCGCTCTGATGAATAATTTGAAGGACTCGCGCCGCATTCTGAACAACCTGCGCAGCCAAGGCTTTACTGTCTGCATAGACGATTTCGGCACCGGCTACTCGTCACTGAGTTATCTGCGTGACCTGCCTGCGGATATCATCAAGATCGACATGTCGTTCATTCGTAATCTCGTCGACAATCCTCGCACCCAGATCATCGTGGAAAGCCTGATCAAAATGTCGCACTCGTTGGGATTGGTGGTCGTGGCAGAGGGTGTTGAAGACGAAGCAACGCTTGCCATGCTGGAAGGTATGGGGTGTGACCAAATACAGGGGTTTATACTGGCGCCTGGTCTAAGCGCCACCGACGCGCAAGCATTCCTCACCAGCACATCAAGCCAGCACTAGCACCGTTTACAGATCCGAGCTGCGCACCAACTGATTGTTCACAAAAGCGTGCAGTGCCAAGAAGTCCATGTCACTTAAATACTTAAATTGGATGCCGTAAGCCGCCACTGAGTTCGCCATATCAAAGCGATCGATGGTTGTGCGAGCAAAGGCTTCAATATTAATAATGCGAGTGATATGCCCAACAATCACTTTCGCCGTAATCAACAACTCATCACCCAACTCAGCGACCGGCTGCAAGGTTTCAATTTTGGCCCCGGTGGTACTGATATCGACAATGGCTCCGTGCACATTGTCCACCGTTGAGCGCGTCCGGTTGATCACGGTGATGGGCAGATTAGCTTGAGCACGCGCCGCATTGCGCACTTCACCAATCTCCACACGACCTGGATACGCCAGATGGATGTAGTGGTAGGGTGTACTGCATAAGTGCATAACCTTGGTACGAAATCCACAGGCCACTTTGTTGGCGAAGAAACGAACAATCAACGGCTGATCTTTACGAAATAGCACCTGACGCCCGTCTACTACCGGCGTCTGCACTAATACAGACCGCGGAGCGACTAAACCAATCAATTTGGAGCTCAGCCGCGCCTCCGGCCTATCCTCCACTTCCATGTGAACACCAATACCGGGCTGTATTTTTAGTTTTGTGAGTTCAACCGTTGCCATGTAGTACCTTACTGCCATTCAAGTCGTGGCTGCTCTGTTGATTAGCCGCGTATTCCACTGCGCGCTTTACGCCCTGCCGCCAACCACGTTGGCGAATCCCAAAGGTGAAGAATAATTTGTCGGTGGAGAGCACAGAATGTCGCGCTGTCTGAGCGCGTTCATTGAGCTCCGCACTCTCAACTGGCACCACTTCGGCTTCAGGCAATTCACTGCGCTGTGTAGCGGTAGTGGCGATAGTACGAGCAAAATCGTAGCGCGTGGTAGGACCTCGATCACAGTAATGGTAGGTTCCCCACAGCGGTGGTTCGGACTGGCAATCTAATTGCTGAAGAATTGCTATGGAAACGGTTGCCAAATGCTCCGTATAAGTGGGGCAGCTGATCTGATCATTGGCGGCCCGCACTAACTCCCCATTGCGCACCCGCTGAAGAGTACGCGAGAAAAAATTATTACCTGCTGGCCCGAACACCCAGCTTGAACGCAGGATGATGTGACGCTCACAGAGTTCTCGCAGCGCCTCTTCTCCTTCGTACTTACTGTTACCATAGACATTTTGCGGATTCGGCTTATGCTCTTCGGTGTACGGCAGACCCAACTGGCCATCAAACACATAATCCGTAGACAGATGCAGCAAGGCAACACCCTGCGCACTGCAGGCGCGCGCCAGATTCGCCACGCCATCTCGATTAATGGCGTAGCATTCTGCAGCCTCTGCCTGAGCCAAGGTGACATCTGATACCGCCGCCGCGTTGACCACATAATCCGGCTTCTCACGCTGCAAGACCGCCACAATACTTTCCGGCTGCCGAATGTCGAGCTGCTCATGGCCAAGACCAATATGATCAATATGGAGGTCAGCACATACACGCATCAGTGCTTGACCAACTTGACCTGCCGCACCGACGATCAGTAGCTTCATGCTAGGGTACTCCTACTCTCTCGACTCACTGTTGGGCCGCCGCTCCTAAACCTCTATTAGGGTAACTTTAACTCAGGAGTGCGTTAACGCATAGACTGTTGAACTGACATTGGACAAAAGAAGCAGCAGAACCCACAATGCAATCATACTGACAGCGAGGCAAACCCATATGCGCGTTCGCAAACCCAAACGCACTTCCGCCTTTACTCGCATGGGGCAAGTGTTTGTTATCCTCGGCGTCATTGCCTTACCACTGGATACCGCAGGCTTTTTCCCGAAGCCGTCTATTATGCTACTGCCCTTAGGTGTCGTGCTCTATAGCATTGGCTGGTACCGCGACCGCAAAATCTATAAGCGACCCAAACTGCCAGAACAGCAAGATTAAGCGGGCGCAGCCAATCTGACTCTGGCCACGAGAGACCACGCAATAATTGCCACAGCGACGCCACTGGCCCATATACCCAGCGTCGTGGGCAACACCGTGCCGTCCATGGTGAGCCCAAGCCAGTGTCCAATAGCGAATGCAAACAGCACCATGATAAAGCTGCTCAGTGCAGTAGCGGCACCTGCTGCTCGTGGAAATGGCCCCATTGCACCGCTTTGCGCACAGGGCTGATTGATCCCATGCCCGATCATATAGATGTACAAGGGCAGCATAATGTACCAAACACCCTGATACCCCAGTAGCGCCAGCACCCCCATCGAACTACCACCAACTAAAGCAAATATACCGCCAATCACCGCCGTGCGTTGCACCGATAAACGCAGCAACAAGCGCCGACACAATAATGTACCGCCTATGTAAGAAGCGGACATAGTGAACATCAGCATGCCGTATTGAAAAGACGACAGCGCCAGTATCTCGATGAACACAAAGGATGATGTCGCTAAGAAGATAAAAAGTCCGGCGTAGGTGGCCGACTGCAACAACGCAAATGACCAAAAAGTGTGATTGGACAAAATGTCCTTCCATGTTCGCCACAGCACACGGGGCTGCAATGCATCTGGCTTAGGTTGACGCAAGGTTTCTTCAACGCGCAACAGGACCAATCCCAGAGTAACACTGCCTACCAGCGCTAGAAACAACAAAGCCACCCGCCAGCCGAATACGTCAGTCAACAGGCCACCAATGGGGGTACTGATGCAGGCGATAACCCCCAAACCAGACAACCCCTGACTCATGACTTTAGCGGCCAAAACCGGCTCATCAAACAGATCACGCACCAAGGCTCTGGCAGCCATGATGGCACCGCCCATGGCAACGCCCTGTAACACCCGCCACATAATGAGGCTTTCCATCGAGAAGGAAAAGCTGCTGCCTATCGCTGAAAGAGTATAGAGGGCAAGCCCTAAGATCAAAATGGGCCGACGCCCCACACGGTCCGATACCGGGCCCCAGATTAATTGCGACGCCCCAAAAGCCAGTAGTAGCGCCGACAAGGTAAGCTGTGCCTGCGTCATGCTGCCGCCAAAGGTGGCGGTCAGTGCTGGCAGAGCAGGAAGATAGAGGTCGGTACTGAGTGGCTGTAAGCCCAGCAGCAGGGTCAGTACTGTGACGAGCAAAGCGGGTGAGGCGCGCACGACGACTCCTTAAAGTATGATTTGACAGCCCAAAGGCAAGAAGTCGGGCAAGTGCCCGACTTCTTCAAACCAAAATACTAGCGATCAAGCCGTCACTCAGAAAGGGATATCGTCGTCGAAATCATCGAACGAGCCCGTACTCTGTTGCGCAGCCTGCTGAGGCGCCTGTTGTTGCGGGGCTTGTTGCCGCGGTGCCGGTTGGTTCGGCTGGTTGAACGGATTGTTGTTGGGTTGCTGGTAGTTATTGCCCGCAGGTTGTGCTTGACCCCCACCATATTGCTGGCCTTGACTGCCTTGGCCACCCTGACCGCCACCGCCCATCAGCTGCATTTCGTTGCAGATGATTTCTGTAGACCAGCGATCGTTGCCGCTTTGGTCTTGCCACTTACGCGTTTGCAGGCGCCCTTCCAGATACACCAAAGATCCCTTTGACAAATACTGTGCGGCGATCTCAGCCTGACGACCAAACAACGTACAACGGTGCCATTCCGTCTGATCAGGGCCGCGCTGGCCGGTGCTCTGATCTTTCATACCCAATTCATTGGTCGCCACATTCAGATTCACCACCTGGGTGCCACTGGCGGTTGCCTTAACGTCCGGGTCTTGCCCCAACCGACCGAGAATGATTACCTTGTTTACTGTACCTTTCGCCATGGTCTTATTCCGTCTTCCTGTTGTCTTGCACTGCCGGCAAGGCAGCTTCGTCAAATTCGTTGCGGGATACGCGCAGCATCACCGACCCTTCCGCTTCGTTGATGTGCACATCCAACACGCCGTCCAAGGCGGCCAAATGCTCCTGCCAAACGTGCGCTGGGCGATCACCCAATTCGTTCAATTGTAACACCAACTGGCGCGACAAAGGTGGCGCCGATTGAAAAAGGGTGAGCATGAACCATATCAAAAGCAATATCAATGCAACCATCAGCACCAAAGACATGCCCGATACATCCAGCATACGACCACCCAAGGCACCGCCCATAGCAGCGCCGAGAAATTGCGCCGTGGAGAAAAAGCCCATCGCCGTACCACGCTGCCCCGTTGGCGCCATGCGGCTCAACCAAGACGGCAAACTGGCCTCTAGGAAATTAAACCCGACAAAGAACAACAATACCGCCAGCAACGTCCAACCCAGATGCCCCGTGCTATTGCCCAGCGTCAACAAACCCAAGGCTAAAATTCCTTGAGCGACCAGCAACATTAAGCGTGGCTTACCACGTCGTTCACTGATCGCCATCATGGGACCAAGCGCCAGAAACGCCAGTACCCCCACGACCAAATACATCAAGCCTTGCTGCCCCAAGCTGAGTTCTGCGGCTTGCAACTGCTGCGGCAAAAACAAAAACGCCGACGCCAAAATAGCGTGCAGGAAAAACACGCCCAGATTTAACGACCACAGGCGGCGATCGGCCAATACCGGCAACACCGCACTGGCCTGCCAACGCTGATAGCCGTCTTGTGCACTGCGCTCAGGAATAGGCAGCGTCAACACCAAGCCCATGCACGCCAATGCCATGACTGCGGTCAACCCAAACACCCCTGACAATCCCCACCACTGGGCGGCCAAAGGCCCCACCACCATCGCTAAGGTGAAGGACGCGCCAATACTGATGCCCACCACAGCGAGCGCTCGGGTACGGTACTTGGGCGGCGTCAGGTCAGCCAGCAACGCCAACAACGTACTGGAAATCGCCCCCGCGCCTTGCAGCGCCCGCCCAACGATCAGCCAGACGACATCGTCGGCCAGCGCAGCCACCACGCTACCAATCAAGAAGATCAGTAACCCCGCCAGCAACACCGGTCGACGCCCAACCACATCCGACAGCAAACCTAAAGGAATCTGCAAGCTGGCCTGAGTCAATCCGTAGATCCCCAAGGCAATCCCTAGAGTGGTCGCCGTGGCACCGGGGTAATCCTGACCCAATAAAAAGAGGACAGGCAGCACCATAAATAAACCCAGCATTCGGGTCATGTAGATCAAACTGATGGAGACAACGGTGCGTAAAGGCACTAGAACTTAACTTCCTATAGAACGATTAACGTATTTCCGTGAGACAGGGTGGGCAAGGGCTACGACCATTACCGGCGAAGTACGCCTTGTGCCTGAACATTTTGGCCAGCGCAGAGGCGCGTGGGGTCAATTCAGAGCTTCCCTAGTGGAAGGCTGTATATTATTCCAGTAATATGCTCGCTTCAATGGAGATCAGCCAGACTTATGAAGAATATCGAAGTACAGGGCGCGCGCACCCACAATTTAAAGAACATCGACGTCAGCATTCCCCGCGACAAACTGGTGGTCATTACCGGTCTCAGCGGCTCCGGTAAGTCCTCGTTGGCGTTTGATACCCTCTACGCAGAAGGGCAGCGCCGTTACGTCGAGTCTTTGTCTACCTATGCGCGTCAGTTCCTATCGATGATGGAAAAACCCGATGTCGACCACATCGAAGGCCTATCACCCGCGATCTCCATTGAACAAAAGACCACCACACACAACCCGCGCTCCACCGTAGGGACCACCACGGAGATCTACGACTATCTGCGCCTGTTGTTCGCCCGTGCGGGTGAGCCACGCTGCCCGGAACATGGCGAGCCATTGGCCGCACAAACCGTCAGTCAGATGGTCGATCAGGTCATGGCCCTACCTGAAGGCGCCAAGCTCATGTTGCTGGCACCCATTATTAAAGAGCGTAAAGGTGAACACCTCCACGTGTTCGAGCAACTGCGCGCACAAGGTTTTGTGCGGGTACGCGTCAATGGCTTGGTGTGTGATCTGGACGATGTACCAGAACTCGACAAGAAGAAAAAACACAGCATAGAAGCCGTGGTCGACCGCTTTAAAGTGCGAGAGGATTTGCGCCTGCGCCTGGCAGAATCCTTTGAAACCTGCCTGGCACTGGCTGACGACGTTGCCCTTGTCATGTCAATGGACGACGACGGCCCTGAGCCAATGATTTTTTCTGCCAAGTTTGCCTGCCCAGTGTGCGGCTATTCCATTCCAGAACTTGAACCGCGGGTGTTTTCTTTCAATAACCCAGCCGGTGCCTGCCCAGCGTGTGACGGCCTAGGTGTTAAACAGTATTTCGATGAGCACAAAGTCGTCCAGGGCCCTCACTTGCGCCTGGCCGAGGGCGCCATTTCAGGCTGGGACCGTCGCAGTATTTATTACTATTCAATGCTCGAAGCGCTGGCTGAGCACGACGGTGTCGACATCAGTAAAGACTGGGAGCAACTGCCAGAAGGCTTTAAAGACCGAGTGTTGCGCGGCACAGGCACAGAGAAAGTCAGTTTCCGCTACGTCAACAGCCGGGGCGATTCGGTCGAGCGTTCGCATCCGTTTGAGGGTGTGCTGCCCAATATGGAGCGCCGTTACCGGGAAACGGAGTCGGCCTCGGTGCGCGAAGACCTCAGTAAATACCTGACCGAGCAACCCTGCCCGTCCTGCCATGGCTCACGCCTAAAAGAATCGTCGCGGCATGTATTTGTCGACAACCGCAACCTGCCCGAGTTGACGCATTTACCAATCGGCGATGCCTTTGCCTATTTTGAGCAGCTGAATCTATCCGGCAAACAAGGCGAGATTGCTGACAAGATTTTGAAAGAGATTCGCCAACGGCTATCGTTTTTGGTGAATGTCGGGTTGGATTATTTGAGCATAGATCGCTCCGCCAACACTCTCTCTGGAGGCGAAACGCAGCGGATTCGCTTAGCCAGCCAAATTGGCGCTGGTTTGGTCGGCGTTATGTACATTCTGGATGAACCGTCCATTGGCCTGCACCAACGCGACAACACCCGTTTACTCGACGCCCTACGTCACTTACGTGACCTCGGCAATACCGTACTGGTGGTGGAGCACGACGAAGATGCCATTCGCATGGCCGATTACGTACTCGACATCGGGCCCGGCGCCGGCGTGCATGGTGGTGAAGTCGTGGCCTGCGGCACCCCTATGGAAGTGATGAACAACCCTGCGTCGCTGACGGGGCAGTATATGTCCGGCAAGCAACGCATTGAAATTCCAGAGCAGCGGAATAGACCCAACAAGGACCTCATGCTGCGCCTAGAGGGCGCCAACGGCAACAACCTGCAAGACGTCACCTTGGAAATTCCGGTGGGCCTGTTCACCTGTATTACGGGCGTGTCCGGTTCTGGCAAGTCAACGCTGATCAACAGCACTCTGTACCCGCTCGCGGCAACGGCCTTGAACAACGCTACAACATTACGCGCCCAAGCGCACAAGCGCATCTTGGGCTTAGAGCATTTCGACAAAGTGGTGGATATCGATCAAAGCCCGATTGGCCGTACGCCACGCTCAAACCCAGCGACATACACCGGCATTTTCACCGCTGTGCGCGAACTGTTTGCCGGCACACAGGAAGCACGCTCGCGTGGGTACACACCGGGCCGATTCAGCTTCAACGTTCGTGGTGGACGCTGTGAGGCCTGTCAGGGCGACGGTGTCATCAAGGTGGAAATGCACTTTTTAGCCGACATCTATGTACCCTGCGATGTCTGCATGGGTAAACGTTATAACCGAGAAACCCTGGAAGTGTTGTACAAAGGCAAAAGTATTCACCAAGTGCTGGATATGACGGTAGAAGAAGCCAACGAATTCTTTGCCAACATCCCAGCGCTGCAACGCAAGTTGCAAACACTTATGGACGTAGGCTTGTCTTATGTGAAGCTCGGGCAGTCCGCCACTACCTTGTCTGGTGGTGAAGCGCAACGCGTGAAGCTGGCAAAAGAGTTGTCGAAGCGTGATACTGGCAAGACCCTGTACATACTCGACGAACCAACGACTGGCCTGCACTTCCACGACATCAAACAATTGTTGCACGTATTGCATCAATTGCGAGATCGCGGCAACACCATTGTGGTGATTGAGCACAATCTTGATGTGGTTAAGACGGCAGACTGGGTGGTCGACTTAGGGCCGGAAGGCGGTATCCGTGGTGGTCAGATCATAGGCACCGGCACGCCAGAGCAGATCGCCAAGATGCCGCATTCATTGACGGGGGAGTTTCTAGCGCCGCTGTTGGATAAGCAACTGGAAACCGCCACGGCTTAGATCATAAGGGACGGGTACAGATCAAACCTTCGGAGGCGATAAGCTGGTGAGGGAATCTCCGACGTATTCCCTCGCGCCTCTGCGCTAGCCAAAACGTTCAGTCACAAGGCGTACTTCACCGGTAATGGCCGTAGCCCTTGCCTAGAAGTACAACACAGTAAATGGACGTTTTGGCCGCGCCCTTCGGGCCGACCTATAGTCGTTCTGGCAAGCCAGTGAGCATTTTGAGTCCATTTTTAACAACGCCAGATTGAGTCCATGAGTGTTTTAGACACGCCGCCGCTGCCACCACTGCCCCAGCAGAATCAACCCCAACCCAATCGGGCTGGTCGCCAGGATGGGCTCTTTCAGAATCAAAAAAACCCAAATCAAACTCAAAAAGGGTGCAATGAAAATCAGATTGGCAACCTTAGCTGTGTTTTTTACGCGCTGCAACGCCGTCATCCAGAACAAGAACGCCAGGCCCATCTCAAACAACCCGATGTACAGACTGGGCAACCAACCTGCAGGCACGGCCATGAACTCGATACCCTGCCATAACAGGATAATGGTCAGCACCGGCCAAGCCACTAAAAAATGATGGAACATAGCGACCAAGGGCGGGCGCTTATCACGCATACCCACCACCCAATACAACGCCCAAAAGAAGGTGCTCAATATAGCTAACAGCACGCCCGGCAACGTCACCTCCAGTCGCCCTTGCGCACCCATAACCAGCACCATCACACCGAGATAGCCCAGCGCCATGCCTTGCCAGTCGCGCCAGCGCACTGGCGCTTTAAGCCATATTGCCGCCATCAGCGACAATACAAATGCCCACGTATAGTTAATCGGCTGCGCAACCTGCGCTGATAATTGGTCGTAGGCGGCAAACAGCGTGAAGTAATAGATGACGGGATTAAGCATGCCCATCAGCAAGGCGCGCCGCCAATAGCGGCGCAGCCATTTTACCGACTTAAGCAAAAGCCCCAGGCGCCACAGTACGGTGCTAAACAACACCAGACTGACGGTACTCGATAACCACAGCACACCGATTAACGGCCAAGCGTTTAACGCCAGCTTGAACGCTGTCGCAACGGTAGACCACAACAGCACGGCCGAGAAGCCCAGCATCATGCCTTGGCGCTCCCTGTCCAGCGACCGATAAAACTGCATCAGGGTGTAGCCACTATCTCATAATCGTGCGTAATCTCGACGCCACCTTTCTCCAACATTATGGACGCTGAGCAATATTTTTCGGCTGAAAGCTGTACCGCTCGCTTTACATGGCTGTCTTTCAAATCATGCCCGGTGACGATAAAATGAACATGAATGCGGGTAAAAACAGATGGGACTGTGTCCGCGCGCTCGGCGGTCAATTCCGCTACGCAGTCGGTGACTTGCTGGCGTGACTTCTGCAACATCAACATGACATCAAATGAAGTGCAGCCGCCCAAGCCCATCAGCAGCAGTTCCATCGGCCGGGCTCCAGCATTCTGGCCACCGTGCTCGGGTGAACCGTCCATGACAATGTCATGCCCACTACCAGAGGTGGCAACAAAACGCACATCTCCGTCCCAACGTATTTTTGCCTGCATGGCGCTCTCCTGGCTCGTCGTAAAAATGCCGGCAAGCTTAGCACAAAAATCATTGTGAACAGCAGTCACCCATGCCTGCATGTTACGCTATGTTTTCGTTCCGTTACCCTATGCTTCAATACTGTTGCATACTGTCCGCTGACACTGTGCATACTTGTACACTGTCCCAATTTGAGGCACTCTTTCATACTGGATGTAAAATTCGAAATTAGGAAGTAATGACAATTTCACTGATCGACCACCAGCATCTGGACTATTTTTTGTCCCAGTGTCAGCGTCGGCGCCACCCGCCGAAGACAACCCTTATCTATGCGGGCGACCATAGCGACTCACTGTTTTATTTGATCAAGGGCACCGTTGCGGTCAGCATTGAAGATGAGGATGGCCGCGAGATGATCATGGCCTATCTCAATAATGGCGATTTTTTTGGTGAAATGGGGCTGTTTGATAACGTCGAAAAGCGCTCAGCTTGGGTGAAAACGCGCACGGAATGCGAAGTCGCCGAAATCTCCTATTCCCGCTTTCGTGAAATTGCCAAGAGCGACCCTCGCATTCTTTACTTTATTGGCGAACAGATGGCCAGCCGTCTGCGCAAAACCACCCGAAAGGTCGGCGACCTGGCTTTCTTGGATGTAACTGGGCGCGTTGCCCGTACCTTGCTCGACTTATGCAAGCAACCCGACGCCATGACGCACCCTGACGGCATGCAGATCAAGATTACTCGCCAAGAAATCGGTCAGATCGTTGGTTGTTCACGCGAGATGGTTGGGCGTGTATTGAAGATACTGGAAGAGCAACAACTGATCTCCGTAAAAGGCAAAACCATGGTTGTGTTTGGCACTCGAGGTAATCAAGCCTCTCCACTAGAGAACTACGGACACTGATCACCCACACGGGTTGGCATCCTTAGCCAAACCCGCGGAACAGCATAACGATCCCTGCGGTCGCCATCGCCCCCATTGCCACATACATCAACACCTTGCCCTGCTGCTCAGTCAAATGAACCGGGTATTTCTTGGTCACGGTCACCAACACGAAGAGCGCCAAAAAGAGTAGGATCAAGATCTGTAAAATCGGTGGCATTATAAAGTCCCCGCAAAGAGTTCGGCCAGTTTTTCACCCGGTTCCGGCGCGCGCATAAAGGCTTCGCCGACCAAAAACCCACTGACTTGACGTGCTCGCATGGCGGCCACATCGTCTTGTGTCAATATACCACTTTCCGTTACCACAAAGCGGTCGGCACAGGCGTCTAAAAGTTCATACGTGGTATTCAGTGTCACCTCAAAACTATGCAGGTTGCGATTATTAATGCCCAGTAATCGATTACCAATCGGCAGGGTGCGCTCCAATTCTTCCCGGTTATGCACCTCAATTAAGACATCCATTCCCAAGTCCAACGCCAAGGCATTCAACTCAGCCATGCGTGCATCGGTCAATGCGGCCGCGATCAATAGAATACAGTCTGCACCCAAGGCGCGTGCCTCAATCACCTGATAAGGGTCAACCAGGAAATCCTTACGAATAACCGGCAAACGGCAGGCTGCACGCACATCTTGCAGATAGGCATCGGAACCTTGAAAGAAGTCTACGTCAGTCAGAACTGATAGGCAGACCGCCCCGTGCTTAGCATAGGACTGAGCGATATTAGCCGGGTCAAAGTCGGGCCGAATAACACCCTTACTGGGTGATGCTTTTTTGATTTCGGCGATCACCGCCGACTGCCCTGCGGCTTTCCGTTGCTCCATTGCAGTCACAAAACCACGCGGCGGCTCGACATCATCAAAGTGCGCGCGCAGATCCGACTCAGTGCGCAGCGCTCGACGCTCTGCTACTTCGGCGTGTTTGCGTGCGATAATCTTCTCTAATACGGTCGGCAAACTCATGCGCTGGCGTCCTCGGTATAAACTCGGGTAAAAGCGGCGTACTCGCGCATTTTCTCTAAGGCCAAACCGCTGCCCATGGCGTCCTGCGCCATACTGACACCCTGCTTTAGCGTATCAGCAATACCTGCCACATAGATTGCAGCACCGGCATTCAAAGCCAGTATATCCATGGCTTTCTGACCATTTTTATCTTTACCACCGGCCAATGCCGACTGGATTAACGCTAAACTTTCGGCAGCACTGTCTACCACCAAGCCACTGAGCGTTTGTGTCTCAATACCCAGTTCTTCCGGCGAAATCTGATAGGTGGTGACCTGCCCATTTTTCAGTTCAGCCACGGTGGTCGGCGCCGCCAAACTGATCTCGTCCAGGCCATCTTTGGCGTGTACCACCATGACATGCTCACTGCCTAACCGCTTCAAAACGTTAGCCAGCGGCTCGCATAGCCCCGCTGAGAAAACCCCCAGTACTTGGCGTTTAACACCAGCAGGGTTAGTAATAGGACCTAACATATTGAAAATCGTCCGCATGCCCATTTCTTTGCGCGGGCCAATAGCGTGTTTCATGGCGCTGTGATGAGCGGGCGCAAACAGAAAGCCCACGCCGATGCTATCTACTGCCCGAGCAACTTGCTCTGGGGTCAAGTTCAGATTGACCCCAGCCGCTTCCAGCACGTCAGCGCTGCCAGACTTCGACGACACACCACGGTTGCCATGTTTGGCAACCCGACCACCGGCGGCGGCTACCACAAAGGCAGCGCCGGTCGATACGTTAAACAGATTCTGGCCGTCGCCACCGGTTCCGCAGGTGTCGACCAAGCCATCCGAATTCACCTCGATCTTGGTGGCCAGTTCACGCATTACCAAAGCAGCACCGGTGATCTCTTCCAGGCTTTCACCGTTCAAGCGCAAACCCATCAGGAACGCGCCAATCTGTGCGGGGGTACACTCACCCGTCATGATTTGCCGCATGACGGACTGCATTTCATCTTGATCGAGATGCCCATGTTCGGCAATTCGACCCAAGGCTTGCTGAATGTTCATTATTGCGCATCTCCTACCGGTGGTGCATAACCAGGCTGATTGCGCCGCTTACTTAAGAAGTTCTGCAACAAATCATGCCCATGTTCGGTCAGAATGGATTCCGGGTGAAACTGCACGCCCTCAATATCCAAGGTTCGGTGTCTTACCCCCATGATTTCATCCAGACTGCCGTCGTCTTTTTGTGTCCAAGCCGTCACTTCCAAACATTCCGGCAAAGTATCCTGAGCGATCACCAGCGAATGATAGCGGGTGGCGGTATAGCCTTGCTTCAAGCCCGCAAACACGCCACTGTTGGTGTGATAAATGGGACTCGTCTTGCCGTGCATGACGGCTTTCGCACGTACGATATCACCGCCAAATGCCTGCCCAATACTCTGGTGCCCCAAACAAATGCCCAATATGGGGATCTTGCCGGCAAAATGCTCGATGGCAGCAACGGAAACACCTGCTTCATTGGGCGTACAAGGGCCAGGTGACACCACCAATTGCGTCGGATTCAAAGCAATGATTTGGGCCAGCGTCATCTCGTCGTTGCGTACCACCTTAACGTCGGCACCTAACTCACCCAAGTACTGCACGATGTTGTAGGTGAAGGAGTCGTAATTATCGATCATTAATAACATGCTGCACCCCTACTCGACACTTAAGCCGCGACTGACCAATTCTGCGGCACGAAAAATCGCCCGCGCCTTATTCATGGTCTCTTTCCATTCCAAGCGCGGCACAGAGTCGGCCACAACACCAGCGCCTGCTTGCACATAGAGCACGCCGTTTTTGATCACTGCCGTCCGAATGGCAATGGCCGTATCCATATTGTCGTTCCAACCCAGATACCCCACAGCCCCACCGTAAATGCCGCGCTTCACTGGCTCCAGCTCGTCAATGATCTCCATGGCACGAATCTTGGGCGCCCCGCTGAGTGTGCCCGCCGGGTGGGTAGCGCGCAATACGTCGATGGCGCTCACATCGTGGCGCCGCAAGGCGTTAACGTTCGACACGATATGCATTACATGCGAATAACGCTCTACCACCATCTGATCCGTCACGCGCACGCTGCCGGTACGCGCGACACGCCCGGCATCGTTGCGTCCTAGGTCAATCAACATAAGGTGTTCAGCAATCTCCTTCGGATCGGCCAGCAGTTCTTCTTCCATGGCCTTGTCCTGCTCCGGAGTCTGCCCGCGATGCCGTGTACCGGCAATCGGACGCACGGTAATTTCATCGCCTTCAACACGGGCGAGAATTTCCGGTGAGCTACCCACCACCTGGTGATCACCCAGATCCAGAAAGAACATGTAAGGGGACGGATTCAAGCTGCGTAGAGCACGATAAAGGTTAAGCGGCTCATAAGGAAAGGGGGCACTGAGGCGCTGCGAAGGTACTGCCTGCATGATATCGCCGGCCAGGGTGTATTCTTTGATGCGCTCGACCGCAGCGTGAAACTCGGCCTCACCAAAGTGGCTGGTAAAGTCGCTTTCTTGCAGGTGCTTGCCTTGCGGTGTGGGTAGATCCGGCACCGGGGCGTCGTGTAATGCCTTCGCCAACTCGTCGAGGCGCTGCTGCGCTTTGGCGTAACTGCCCGGTTCAGCAGGATTACCATGCACCACAAATTGAATCTTGCCAGCAAGGTTGTCGAAAATTATCACTTCGTCCGACACCATCAGCAAAATATCGGGATTACCGATGTCATCCGGTGGTGTTGATTTCGCCAAGCGTGGTTCGATGTAGCGCACCGTGTCGTACCCGAAGTAACCCACCAAACCGCCATTAAAGCGCGCCAGACCCGGGATCTCAGCCACGCGAAACGGTGCTTTGAAATCCTCAATAAAGGCTAAAGGGTCTTCATGATGAGCATGCTCTTCGATGACTTGCTCATCACGCAACACACGTACGTGGTGGCCACGGACTTCGATGTATTCCCGGCACGGCAGACCGATGAAGGAGTAGCGTCCCCATTTTTCGCCGCCCTGTACCGACTCAAATAGATAACTGAATGGGCCGCGTGCTAGCTTGAGGTAAGTCGACAGAGGGGTATCTAGGTCAGCAAGTATTTCCCGAGTTAAAGGGGCTCGGTTATAGCCCTGTGCTGCCAGGGCATAGTATTCCTGTTCGTGCATCTCAATCATTCCGTCAAAGGATGGCGTCCACGAGCGAAGGCTCGCGCTATACAGCTACGATGGTTGACGTTCAGCGACGCCATCGACGGGCATCTGAGGCCCAGAGCAGATGAAGAGACACACACAGGTTCATAGTAACCATTCGTTCAAGCAGAAAGTTAGGCTGAAACTTTACTGAACTGTTTAGCATTGCGCAACACCCAATCACCGCATTCCGCCAAGGTATTACCATGGAAGTCAGCTCCGGTGATTTCCTCGCCGTGGTTGTAACCCCCTGCCAGTGCGACCACCGACATACCGGCAGCGCGCGCTGCGCCGACATCGTGCCGACTGTCCCCGACCATCACCGAGTCGCTCACCGACACACCTAAGCGCGCACAGGCTTCCAGGATGGGCAATGGATGCGGTTTCCGCTCGTCGAGATCATCACCGCAAATCACCACCGGTAACCAGCGATTCCAATGCAAAGCTGCTAACAGCGGTTCGGTGAAGGCGCGTGGTTTGTTGGTCACCAGCGCACAAAGAATGCCCTGGCTAGCCAAGTTCTCCAGCAACGCAGTGGCACCTGCAATTTCTGGCGTGCCGGGAATATGCGGCATATAGCTAGGAAAAAACTGCGCAAACAACTCGTCCGCGCGCTCCGGCGCGCCAACGGCGGTAGCCGCCTTTAGAGTCAGGACCGGCGTACCCTCCCCAATCCAATGGCCGACTTGTTCCTCAGTCACCCCCGGTAGGCCCAACAACGCTAAGGCGTCCTGCAAGCCTAGCGCGATGGTCGGTAAACTATCAACCAGAGTGCCATCGAGATCGAACAATACGGCCTTGGGTGTCATATCAGCCCGCCACCTTCGCCAGTTCAGCACGCATTTCCGCAATACGTGCGGCGTAGTCAGGCGCGTTAAAAATAGCGGAGCCAGCCACAAACATATCGGCACCGGCTTCCGCAATGGCGCGAATGTTGTCGACTTTCACCCCACCGTCGATTTCCAGACGAATATCACGCCCGGACGCCGAGATACGCTCACGCGCAAGGCGGAGTTTATCGAGCGCAGTCGGAATGAAACTCTGCCCACCAAAACCCGGATTAACCGACATGATGAGTATCTGATCCACACGATCCATCACATAATCAAGATAATGCAGTGGAGTGGCAGGGTTGAACACCAAACCGGCCTTACAGCCGCCGTCTTTAATCAACTGCAAACTGCGGTCGATATGCTCACTGGCTTCCGGGTGGAAGGTAATGATGTCTGCCCCCGCCTCAATAAAGTCACCAATCAGCCGATCTACTGGTTGTACCATCAAGTGCACATCGATGGGGGCTTTAATGCCATAATCGCGCAGTGCTTTACAGAACATCGGCCCCATGGTCAGATTAGGCACATAATGATTGTCCATAACATCGAAGTGCACAACGTCAGCGCCGGCGTTTAACACAGCCTCAACATCTTCACCCAGTCGGGCAAAATCGGCTGACAGAATGGATGGAGCAATAAGGTAGTCTGACATAATATGACCTTTTATTTCGGTTTAACGCGGATGCAGCGATTAACAGCAACAGCAATTGAAAGTGGGCGGGGGCATTGTAAACAATGAGTCGCAGCAACGCATGGTTTTTAGGGGTCGGTTTTTGCCTATTGTTCGCATCTGGGTCAATTGTGGCTCAGCAAGCACCAGACGATGAACCAGAACCAGCCCCTGTAGCACCAGCCGAAGCACCGCCCAATCCAATGGATTTAGAGCGCGTCATGCCGCCCCCAGAGCAAGGCAGCTTCGACTTAGAGCTGCGTTATTTAAACCAGTTGCCGGCGGAACAATTTGTTCGCTTGCAGGCCAACGGCGTCGAGTTTGCAACGCTGTGGCGTAATCAAGAAACCGGCAACCCGCAAGGGGCATTGTTGATTGTGCACGATAACGGCCACCATCAAGACTGGCCACATGTTGTGCGAGACTTACGGCAATATTTGCCCGTTGTCGGTTGGTCAACGTTATCCATTGCGATGCCGCCGGTACCCGCCCCCCGAGTCCCTGCTCGCCTGCTGGACAATGACGACATTGTGCCCGGCTCAGCGGCCGGTTTCGAGCCGGACGAAGACTACCTCCCCATGGTGGATGCTCGTATCGAAGCAAGCATCAACGAGTTGATTCGACGAGGCTACTTAAACATTGCCTTAGTCGGCGTGGGCAGCGGCGCCTATCAGGTCACGCGTTTTATCACGACCAACGCACCAGAAGGCGACGGTTTTGGTTTCGGTTTAATTATGCTGGATGCGCGACCACAGGACACAGCAGCACTTGCTGCATTATTGGCGCAGCTTGATGTACCTGTCTTGGATTTGTACTTAAACCGCAGTGCGCATTCTGCCCAAGCAGCTCAGCAGCGCCGAGCGGCATTGAATAGAGCAGGACAAGGTAACAATCTGGTACAGGTGCGTGAACAAAGCTCCAGTACAAATTATCGCGCATCGCCCAACGTTGTGACTCGGCGTGTCTGGGGTTGGTTGCGCAGCAACATGAGTGGTCGCGAAGCCGACATTATCAATAGCGGCAACGGAGGAGGCGGATAATCAAGTCGCGTTCTTGCGTGCCACCTTGATAGCGCTATAAGCCGCCTGAATACCCTGCACTTTTTCTTTCGCAAGCTTTTGCATGCTGTCGGGCAGTCCTTGCGACATAAGCTTATCGGGGTGATGCTGACTCATTAAACGACGATAAGCGATTTTGATGGTTTTGTCGTCGTCACTCGCTTTTACCCCCAAGACATCGTATGCCTCCTGCAACGTCATATCCTGGGTACGCCGTGGGCCGGCTGAGCTTTGTTGATGCGTCTGCCAAGCGCGTTGCGCCAACACCCGCCGATGAATGTATTCGAATTGAATACGGTTGACCGACAGCGCATCGCAAACACGCTGCAGCAACACACGCTCGGCCGGATCTATACGGCCATTGGCGTAGGCGGTTTGAACCAGAGTTTCTAAGAACAACAATAATAACGACGGGTGCGGGGCTAGCCATGCCGTCAACTGCCGAAGCTGCTCATCACGGTCAAAATCCGGAGACTTGCCTTGGTTAAACAACTCCACGGCGCGTTCACGCTGTGCGGGGGTCAACCCAATGCGCGTCATAACACTGCGTGCGAAGGCGATATCAACTTCTTCTACACGGCCTTTGGCTTTAGCCATATGGCCCATGAACTGAAAGGTAGACTCGAAAAACTGCGAATGAACCTGCGGCGTTGCAGGCCCGGATGAACGCCGCAACATGCGGGCGAGCAACTGATCAATGCCATGCCCCACCACCATACCCAACAGCATGCCAAATGGGCCGCCTCGATAAAGACCGATCATTGCACCCAGTGCCTTGCCCCACCACATAGAAACCCCCTAATTTGCCGCCACGATCATCTACACTGAGGAGCATGTAAGCCTGCGAATAAACCATGGCGCCTGCTCAGGCCTTTCTATATCATGACGCGCAATGTTACCACCCGTACACAGAGGCAGCATTGACCTATCTTAAGCGAAAGGACAGTTCCCAACAGGCCGCATCTTATAATGAGGCGCGCCGCTACACGCAAACCCTGTCGGCATCGAGATCAACCTTGAAGAGTAAAGCAAAGGTTAGCGCAGCGCAAAGATGCTGGCGCCCATGCACCTTGTTGTTCATTCCTCTCTGTAGTGCCTTAACACAAGCCCAGGAGCCTGTTGGCGGTTATCTGGATTGGGTCTTTTATGATGCCCTCCCCGCCGAGCAACGCAGTCTAATCTCAACACAGTGTCCGGGCGGCTTTATTGACCCTTGGACTGAGCCAACGTTAGAAGCGGGCGCTCTTGCCGTTGAGTCAGGCCGTCAGTCAGGCAACATGAATGGCGTCTTGACGTTTCTTGATGACGTCGTCATTACGCAGTCGGTCATGCGTCTGTACGGCGAACAATTGGACTACGACACCCAGGCAAACGAAGCTCAGTTGGTCGGTGGCGGCCTAATTCGGCAACCAGACTTGGCAATTACTACCCGTGCAGCCACGGCATCGACGGTAGATCCTTTGTTCCAACTCTATGATGCGCAGTACGTATTGCACCTCTCACAATTGCACGGAGCGGCGCGATCAGTCGAGCGCGACGCCAACATTTATCGTTTAGAACGCACCTGGATGACGCGCTGCGCTCCCGGCCGTTTTGGCTGGTCACTCCATGCACGCACCATGACCGTGAATATGGACACCGACGTCGCCAGCGGCTATCACGCTTGGCTGAGCGTCGGCCCCGTCCCCGTGGCCTACACACCGTACTTCCGGCTGAACCTGAATCAACAGCGCAGCACAGGCTTGTTAACGCCTGGCTATCGCTATCAAGCAGCGTATCAACAGCATCGTGTCAGCACGCCGTTTTATTGGAACATTGCGCCCAACATCGACAACACGACGACCACCGACTGGTTGATCGGTGGTGACGCTGCAGACGGAGCGCCACAGACGGTGCACATCAACCAACAATGGCGCTACCTGAATCGCTATCTGTACGCCGAAATTGAAGGCGGTATCTACCCCGGCTTTCAGGACCCGAACGACGACGCCTTAAGCTGGGGCTATAAGCTCAACATCAGCAATTACGACAGCGCTCTGGAGTGGACTCTGGACTATCAGGCCGCCAGTTCTGACCAGTACTACCCGGAGTTTCATTACGCCGACTACACACCAACGTTTACCAATCGGTTGACCCTCGGTTATGAGAGCGACGGCGGGACACGTTATCGCGTCAATGTCGAACAGCAAACCGTATTGAGTGAAGCGGCCAAAAGAAGCGACCTAACCTACGTCGAGCAACCCGGCATTCATATTGTGCAGCCCCTCCCCAGCTTTGGCGCTTGGCGTCTGCGCGGACTGTATGACTGGGAGCGCCGCTTCAAGATTCAACCCGACTACTTGACCATTACCCCCAGTAATTTTGACCCGTATGAAGGCGTGCGCCTGCGCAACCGTTTGGAACTGAACCGCACCGACCGCTGGAGCCAGTGGACGTTGCAGCAAACCTATACCGGTGATCACACGCTTTACTACCTTCCAACAATATCCGATCACCCGGCGCAGAACGATAACCGCTGGCTGTACGACACCCGAGCACGCCTGTCGTACCAATGGGATATTGGTGCGCGCCAACGCGTGACACCCTTCGTGCTGCACCAGTACCGTCCGCTGGTTGACCAGACGCAGTTGCCACAGATGACCAGCGCAGACCTTCTACCCGACCAAAACCGCTTAACGGCAGGTACGGACTACCGCTACCGCAGTGGTCCCTGGACGCTCACAAGCGGACTGCAGCAGCGTGTTGATGTGACACCTACTCGTCTAAGAAAGCTCAGCAACTCCGTCATCATTGAAGACCGAGAAGAGGGTGACCAGTTCCAACCAGGTCCAGTCACCTTGCGCGGTGGCATTAACTTCGCTGACGTACACGACCTTTCCGCCAACGCGGTCTGGGAGCCGGAGAAAGATGTCAGCTTGGGCTTCTTTGATCGTGAGTACCCGCTATCGTCCGTCACTACCGCCTACCGCTATCGTGAAGGTAGACGTGGAGCTGACCTAGCGACCACATGGCGGCTTGGCGAGCTAACCGACGAACAAAAGTACTTCACAGTGAACGCTTCCGCCACACTGCCCATCACGACCTATTTTGGGGTGATCGCCTACGCTAACTGGGCGCAAGATTCGGAAGAAGATGAACTCCTTTTGACTGATACGATATTAGGCCTCGAATACGACGGTTGTTGTTGGCATATCCAGTTAGCAGGTCAACGAACCGTCAAAGATGAGGCTGAGCAGTCGCAACGCTTGGCGTTGTTCGATACCATACAACTTAACCTAACCCTAAAAGGTCTGGGCAGTGTCGATTCTGGTGCATTACAGGATCGTATTCGCGACAACATCCCCAGTTACCAGAATCAGTTGTTTAATACTAAGTAAGGCTTATGAAACGAATTCTCACCGCGCTGTGCCTTGTACTCTTGCCCGTGGCCGTACAGGCTGAAAAAGTCTTGCTCGACCGGATCGTGGCTGTTGTAAACAACGATGTCGTCTTGCAGAGCGAGCTCGATGCCCGTGTTCTGGACATACAGCAGCGTTACCGCGACAACCCAGCGGTATTGCCGCCACGTAGCGAGCTTGCCAACCAGATACTGGATGCCTTGATTCTGGAACAGGTGCAGGTGCAAAAAGCCGCCGAAGCCGGCATTACCATCACCGACGCCGCATTGAATAACGCGTTAACGGACATCGCGGCGCGCCAAGGTATGGACCTACTGGCCTTCCGCAATGCCTTAGCCCGCGAAGGCATTAGTTATGACAACGTGCGTCGACAAGTACGCCGTGACATGCTGATTCGCCAAGCTCAACAGCGTTTTGTGGCGCGGCAGATTCAAGTCTCCGATGCGGAAGTGAATCAGTACTTACAAACGCAAGTCAGTGCAGCACTGCAAGATGTAGAATATCGCCTGCAGCACTTGTTGATTGCACACTCCGATTCAACCGCAGAAGCCACAGCGCGCAGCATTGCAGACACCATCAATTCCAGCGCACAAACGTTACAAGCGGCGGCCACCGGTCGCACGGTGCAAGACCTCGGCTGGCGCCGCGCAGAATCATTACCCAGCTTATTGCGTGAGCCTGTGCGTGGCCTATCTACCGGCTCAGCACGGGTCTTTGAAAGCCCTAACGGTTGGCATGTTGTATTTATGGCCGATCAGCGCGGTAGCGCCACTCAAGCCGTCACCGAATATCGTACGCGGCATATTCTGGTCAATGAAACACGTGGCCTATCTGCCGCCGCTGCAGCAGAATTCGCCCAAGACCTCTACCTTCAACTGACCGAGGAAGGTGCCGATTTCGCGGATTTAGCCCAACGCTATTCGGTCGATAACAGTGCACAAGACGGCGGCAACCTCGGCTGGAACCCAGCGGAAGTCTTCGTACCAGAATTTGCTGACGCCGTACGGAGTACGCCACTCAACCAATACAGCGCACCGTTTCGTACAACCTTTGGTTGGCACATTCTGCAAGTACAGGATCGACGCGAAACTGACCAAACCCTGACCGCTCTGCGCGAAAAAGCCCGTGAGCTGCTGTTTGATCAGAAGTATTCCGAAGCTTTGCCGCGCTGGCAGCAAGAAATTAAAAACAGCGCCTACATCTCGCTCCGGAATGAGCCATGAAACCACTGGCGTTAACGTCGGGAGAGCCAGCGGGAATAGGGCCTGATATCTGTTTGCAGCTGGCCGCTGACGCACAACAATTTCCAACTGTGGTGCTCGGCGACCCGACATTGTTTGCTGAGCGAGCGGACACCCTGAATTTGTCCATCAAGATACGAACCTGGGTGCCCGGCGAGCCCGCCGCGCTCGGTGGGCATGAATTGACCCTGCTGCCAATAACAGCGCCTGAAGTCGTTGTGCCTGGCGTTTTAGAGCCCGGCAATGCACGCTATGTACTCGCGCTACTGGATAGCGCCCTGAATGGCATCCAGCGCGGTGAGTTCAGTGGTATGGTGACCGCGCCCGTACAAAAGAGCGTGATCAACGATGCGGGTATTGCCTTCAGTGGTCATACCGAATATCTGCAGGCGCACGCCGGCGTGGATGACGTCGTCATGCTGCTCGCCAGCGACAAACTGATGGTTGCCTTGGTGACTACGCACTTGCCGCTCAGTGCCGTCTCTGCTGCCATTACACCCGAGAAGCTGCAGCGCATTTGTCGCATCATGCACCATGACCTGCAATACAGCTTTGGCATCGGTCAGCCACGCATTCTGGTGTGCGGTTTAAACCCACACGCGGGTGAAAATGGCCACCTTGGCCGCGAAGAGATCGAAGTGATTACCCCAACCCTAGACGCGCTGCGCGCGGAGGGTCTTAACCTCATTGGCCCGCTCCCTGCCGACACGCTGTTCACAACCCGTGTTTTGACCCAAGGCGATGCGGTACTGGCTATGTACCATGACCAAGGCCTGCCGGTGTTGAAACACCAAGGTTTTGGCAACGCTGTCAATATCACCCTAGGCTTGCCATTCGTGCGCACCTCGGTGGATCATGGCACCGCATTAGACTTATCCGGCACTGGCCAAGCCGATACTGGCAGTCTGCGCACCGCGCTCGACTACGCTCAAAAAATGGTGGAGGCACGCAGTGCACAGAGCGCGTAAACGATTCGGACAGAACTTTCTGCACGATCAACACATCATCCAGCGCATCGGCAATTCGACCGGCGTCACCGCAGCGGATCACGTGGTTGAAATAGGCCCCGGCCGTGGCGCACTGACTGAAGTCCTGCTGGCGACCGGCGCCAAGGTAACAGCAATCGAACTGGACAGAGACTTGCTGCCTATTCTACGGACGCAGTTCTTCAACGCAGACAATTTTACCGTGATCGAAGGCGATGCCTTGCGCTTTGACTTCAGTACACTCGCCACGGCAGAAAAGCCCATTAAACTGGTGGGCAACCTGCCCTATAACATCTCAACACCGCTGATCTTCCATCTACTGGAGCATCGCAACCACATCATCGACATGCACTTTATGCTGCAAAAAGAAGTGGTTGATCGCCTCTGTGCCGAGCCGGGCACAGGGGCCTACAGCAAACTGACGGTAATGGCGCAGTATTATTGTCGTCCGGCGTGGCTGTTTAACGTCCCGCCCGGCGCCTTCACCCCGCAGCCTAAAGTCGACTCGGCCATCATTCGCTTGGTGCCACGTCCCGCCGAAGAGCTTAACGCCAAAGATGCCCGCTTGCTGTCGCGATTGGTACGCACGGCCTTCTCTCAGCGCCGCAAAACCATCCGCAACAACCTTAAAAATGATTTCGACATCGACCTGCTCGAAAAAGCCGGTATTGATGCCGGGGCGCGCCCGGAAGTGATCTCAGTCACAGACTATGTGCGCCTGAGCAACCTGATCGCGGAGGCAAGCCAATGACGGCGGTCGCAGTCCGAGCCAAGCCACAGTACTTGGCCGAGCAATCAAATCCTGACCAGCAACGCTATGTCTTTGCGTATACCATTCTGATCAGCAACGAAGGTGAAGAGCCAGTGCAACTATTGCACCGCTTTTGGCTGATCACCGATGGCAATGGCCAAACACAGGAAGTCTACGGCGAAGGGGTCATAGGTGAGCAACCAGTCATTGAGCCCGGTGGCACCTATGTCTACACCAGTGGAGCCGTCTCGCAAACCGAGGTAGCCACCATGCAAGGCTATTATGAAATGGTCACCGCGGACGGCGAGCCGTTTCGCGCCGACATCCCAGTATTCACATTGGCCGTACCCAATAGGCTTAACTGACCATGGCACGCTACGCCGTAGGCGATCTGCAGGGTCACCTTGATCCACTACTACAACTTCTGGCGCAGGTGAAGTTTGACCCGGCGCAGGACGAACTGTGGTTGGTTGGCGACCTCGTCAATCGCGGTCAACAAAATGCCGACATACTGCGCTTCTTACGCCAACTCTCGCAGTGCCATGTGACACTCGGCAATCATGACTTACATCTGTTGGCCGTTGCCCATGGCGTTCGGCCGCCGCGCAGCAAGGACACCTTCACTGACATACTGGACGCCCCTGATCGGGTCGAGCTACTGCACTGGCTGCAAACACGCCCCTTGCTGCACCGCTGTGAACGCACCCAGAAGGTGATGACGCACGCTGGTATTCCGCCCTGCTGGAGCGTTGACCAAGCAGCCGCTCTGGCGCATGAGATGGAAGCCGTATTGGCCGATCCGACTCTGGCTGCCCGTTTCTTTGCCACCATGTACGGCAATCAACCGGATCAATGGCACCAAGACCTCACCGAGGAAGACCGTTGGCGCACCATCACCAACTACTTTACCCGGATGCGCTTTATCACCGCCGACAGCCGTCTTGATTTTGATCATAAGGAAACGTCCGATCACCCGCCAGCAGGCTGGACGCCGTGGTATAGCGCCCGTCAACCGGACGGCTGGCAAATCATCTTTGGGCACTGGGCGGCGCTGATGGGGAATACCCAGCGTGACGACATGGTCGCACTGGATACCGGTTATGGCTGGGGAAATTGGCTGACCTTGCGGGATATAGACACTGGCGAACAATGGCGTTGTGACGCCCCTGCCAGCTAACCCCGCGCCGAAATAGTCAGGCTCGGGGCCAGTAGATCGGGCGAAGCCCAACCTACCAAGCAATCACCAAGTCGTCTGGCTGTAAATTCAAACGTTCAACGCGTACCGGCAATTCCGCAATCGCGAAGTGGGGCTGTACTTGCGTCACACGCGCCACCAACTTGGTGTCGGTCAACTGCGTATAGTCTTGCTGATCACGGTCAAAAAAGGTACTGGTGCGATAGACACCTAAGTTGTCGCCAGGCCGCAAGCCTGATTCCGCACCCATCTTGATAAAGATCGTCTGACCATCTACCTGCGCGATGTTGGCCATGAAGGGCTGGCACTCCACCGTGGCGTAAACGTCTTCAACCACCTGATCAAACAGGCGCTGTACCTCTCGACCAAAATCAGAGCCGAAGAACTTGGGCGTGGCAAACCCGACTTTTTCGTTCGAACGGAAGTCCCAAGCACCTGCTGCACTGTAACGACTCTGGAACACCAAGGCACCGCTGTAACCGTCGTGAATGTAGACATCAACAACCAAGTGGCGCTGCATCATACGACCACGCTGAGTCAACGCCGCCAATAGGCCATCGGACTCATCACGGTTACGCTCTACCTCTTGCATGCCGAGGTCGCGTACCACGCCAGACACCACGAACTGAACACCCAAATCCCGCGCCGTATCCACGGCCCGTGTCAGCGTATTGCGCGCCGACACGCGTGTCGGCGCCGTGGGAATGGAGGGGTACATCATTAGGTAACTGGCGTTGAGTGCACGCACTCCACCCAAGCCATTCAGCTCATTCACCAAGTGTGACGGCAAGGAGCGGTCAACGGCGCCCAAGTGCCCCAAGGTAGTTTGCGTCGGATCTTCCAGCGCGAACCCGGTAACGGCTAAGCTCTTCGAGTAATCGTTAACCACATGATTAGCGCACATCTGGCTCTCAGACACTCGCGCCTCAATGGCGACGCGGTACATGCTTCCGACCGCACCTTCACTGACCACTTCTACCGCTGTGACCTGTGCCGCTGAATTAATGCGCAAGTAGTCCATGCTCAGTCGACCATTTTCAACCACCTGTGAAGAGCGCACTTGTGAACTGGCCTGCATCGACGCGTTTTGAATGGCCGCCCGCAGAGCCCGAACCCGAGCGCTGTGAGTATCACCATAGATAATATCCGCCTGCCCTTCGGCTTGGACGAATCGCCCGGCGGTCACGTGAGCCATGTCCTGCGCGAACAGCAAGGGACTCAACATTAATATCATCAAAAAGGTAACAGTTTTCATGGCAAACCATCCTGCGTTTATCGAGTTAGACCACGACTGCATTACTGAATGAAATACAGTCCAGTTTCACCGGGGCGTATACCCTGACGCGACATGTTATTACGATTGAAGGAATCCAGATCATGCACCACTTGGGTAGCACACTGACCATTTTTGCGCACTTGGTTTTCATTCACCAAACAGTTGCGGAATCCTTCATCGATCACCATTTCAAGCACCGTTTCGTAACTGCCATCTGGCATCACATCTTGGGATACTACGCGAGCACCAAAGATGTACGTGTCCACATAGGTACGGAACCGATCGTTCTGCACAACCATGTTTTCTACCGTGGTGTTGCCGCTGATCGCAGTACCATAAACTCGCTCGGCGAGTGTACGGTAGGCGTCCAACTTGGATGCCCGCATCGCCATCAAGCGCTTCTGCACCGGTGTCATACCGGTCGAAGTCTCATTGATGGCACCAAAACCGCTCACCCGCAGAACCATTGGGTCCATAGGGGGTAAGCGCTCGTTGATGAAGCGAACTTCTTCAACGATGGCATCGATTTTTTGTTCCCGCTCTTGCTCTGCCGCTCGGCTGCCCAACAGGCCACAACCCGTCGTTGCCAACAGTGCCAGACTCATTATTGCTGTGTTTTTCATCATCTGATTCATAATCCGGGGCTCCATATGCGCTGTTCTGCCCAATGCTATCCTCGTTGTTGTCGGCGCTGCGCGAAAAATCCTTAGCAAAATCTGCATGACATTTCACTGATGCTCGAAATTGCTGCCGACAGGGATAACGCCATCAGGCATAATGTGCGCTATGCAAGAAGACATTAGCTCAAAATCCTATCTGGTTGGCGGCGCGGTACGTGACCGACTGCTGCACTTGCCGGTTAAAGACCGAGACTGGGTGGTGGTCGGTGCCACACCCGATGAATTGCTGCGCGCTGGATACCGCCAAGTCGGTGCAGACTTTCCTGTTTTTCTGCACCCCGAATCGCAAGAAGAGTATGCCCTGGCGCGCACGGAGCGCAAAAGCGGCTTAGGTTATCAGGGCTTTATCTGCGATTTCTCACCGGACATCTCCTTAGAAGATGACTTGTTGCGCCGTGACCTGACCATCAATGCCATGGCAGAAGCGACGGATGGCACCCTGGTTGACCCTTATGGGGGAGCCCAAGACCTGCAAGCCAGATTACTGCGCCATGTCTCACCCGCCTTTGCCGAAGACCCTTTGCGCGTGCTCCGTGTTGCCCGCTTCGCCGCCCGCTTCGCCGACCTGGGTTTTGAGATCGCTCCGGAGACCCTCGCTTTAATGAAGGCGATGGTTGAGTCAGGTGAACTGGCCAACCTCACTCCCGAACGTGCCTGGCAAGAAACCGAAAAAGCCCTGCTGAGTAATCAGCCATCTGTCTACTTCATGACCTTACGCCAAGTCGGTGCTCTGCATATCCTGATGCCCGAACTGGACGCCCTCTTTGGTGTGCCGCAAACCATGCGCTTTCACCCCGAAGTCGACACCGGCATGCACACCATGATGGCACTGGATGCCGCGACGACCCTCACCGATCGCATCGACGTGCGCTTTGCAGTGCTGTGCCATGACTTTGGTAAAGCGGCCACCGATACCGAACGCCTTCCCAGCCATCATGGACATGAACGCAGTGGTGTGGCGCGTGTAGACGCCGCCTGTAAGCGACTGAAAGTCAGCAAGCGACTGCACCAACTGGCGCGCCTTACTGCAGAATGGCACACCCATTGTCATCGGGTATCAGACCTGAAACCGAGCACGGTGCTTAAGGTATTGGAGGCGTTTCGAGCATTGCAGGACGGTACACAGCTGGAAGGGTTTGTGCTGGCCTGCAAATCAGACGCTCGAGGCCGCAGTGGCTACGACCAACTGGCTTACGAACAAGCCGATTGGTTGTTAGCGGCACGAGAGGCGGCAGTGGCCGTCAGCACGAAGCCACTGCTAGAGCGCGGACTGAAAGGCCCCGCCTTGGGCGATGCGTTGCGCAAGGCGCGAACGCTAGCCATCGGACAGGTGCTCACCCCATTGCGGCAGTAATGTTTGCGGCAATCCCAGACTGTTCAGAACGCGCGCCACAATAAAATCGATCATGTCATCCACGGATTGCGGCTTATGATAAAAGCCCGGACTGGCCGGCAATACGACCGCTCCGGCGTCGGTTACCGTCAGCATGTTCTGGATATGAACTCGTGAATAGGGGCTTTCGCGCAGCACCAGAATAAGCTGACGACGCTCTTTCAAAGCCACATCTGCGCAGCGCTCGATCAAATTATTACTGGCCCCCGTGGCAATCGCCGACAGTGTACCCGTGCTGCACGGACACACCACCAAACCACGCCACAGTGCCGAACCGCTGGCCACTGGCGCCGTCCAATCTTCCCGCCCGAACACTTGGAGAAGTTCTGGGTCAAACTGCCAACGCTCCTGCAAGAACTCATGAATAGCGGCAGGCTTTGCCGGCATCGCGACGTCAGTCTCCAGCGCCATCACCATAAGCGCAGCCTTGGAGATCATAAGGTAAACCGGCTGACCGGCACGCAACAACACTTCAGTCAGGCGCAAGCCGTACTGAGCGCCAGAAGCACCGGTAATACCGATGGCGATCGGTGCCGCAGGACTTGTAGACATCACTCCATGTCCCGCAGGCGCATCAAGCCTTCTTGCGCGGTCGAGGCCACCAACACACCGTCACGATTGAAAATCTGGCCACGCACGAAGCCTCTGCCATGATCTGCTACCGGGCTATCGGCCACGTACAACAGCCAATCGTCTAAGCGGAAATTGCGGTGAAACCAAATGGTGTGATCAAGGCTGGCGATCTGCAAATTACGTTGCATGATCGACACACCGTGCGGCATCAATGCAGTTTCGAGAAAACCGTAATCCGATGTGTAAGCCAGCATGGAGCGGTGCACGCTCAAATCGTCTGGCAAGGGTGCGGTTGAACGAATCCACATATGGCGCTTGGCTACACCGACGCGAGGGCGGAACGGATTCTGATTTTCGACAATGCGAAATTCCACTGGACGCTCAGCGGTAAACTGCTTACGCACCCGTTCGGGGATCTCATCGGCGTGACTACGATACAGGTTCAACTCGCTTTCCAACTTTTCCGGCCCGGGGACACTGGGCATGGTCGCGCTGTGCACCAGTCCGGCTTCTTCCGCCTGAAACGAGGCCGTCATGACCAAAATAGGCCGGTCGTGTTGCGATGCGACCACACGACGCACACTGAAACTACCGCCATCGCGCACCGCTTCAACGTCGTACTGAATGGGCGCGTCCACATCGCCAGCGCGCACAAAATAAGCGTGCAAAGAGTGTGGTATACGGCCTTCTACGGAATACGATGCAGCTGTTAAGCCTTGACCGATGACTTGGCCACCATATACCTTGGGGTAGCCAAGGTCTTTACTGCGCCCTATCCAAGTTGTATCAGAGGTTTTTTCCAGACTGAGTAAGCTGATGAGATCAGCAACCACTGTGTCCATGCGTAAATGTACCTATTGTAAATGTCGATTTACGAAAAAAGTTGAACCAGTTCTCACCCTAATTGGCTCTTGTTCACATTTCCAGCAAAAGCGACCTATTAATCGCCTCAAGCGTAACTATAGTTGAACGTAAGCAGCAATCATGCGGGAGGCTACAAAATGTCGCACATTGCTTTACAAAAACAAAGCAATGCTGACCTCGAATGGAATCTGGCACTGACCGGGTCGCGCCAGAGCGCCATTGAGTTTGTCATGCATTTTGAAAGCAGACTTTGCGTATACAGCGCCTCAGTCGAGCAGTTGTACACCAATTACACCATCAATTTCGCCAGCCGGGCAGACTCCCCAATGGTGATTTTGCCGAACCCCTATGCTTTTCACGACACCTACAGTCACGTTTCTGCGTCCGCTGTTCGAGACACTGGGCTATTTATTATACCGGGCGAAACCGTGGGCAAGCAGGGTCTGCATCTGATTTCTCGACATAAGCAAAAAAATGTTTCGGCTGCACCGATTCCGTTTCGCCATGCGCTGAAGAAAATTCTAGCCACGCAGGATGGTCAGGACCCTTTCCTGCCGATTCTGGTCAAAGGGGATTTGCGTGAGTTCGATGCGCGCACGCCCTGCCTGCACCTGCATCGGCTCAAGCTACCGGAGTTGAAGTCGATGTCGGGGTTCGAGCGCCAATCGATCAAACGAGCCATCAATCAGAAGTTGTACGTACTGTACAAGCACGCCGACCGCATCAACCTGACTCGGTAGGGCGTAGGAGGCCAGCCCCCTGGCCGAATGTTCGCGCAGAGGGCTGCGCTCCTACGGTGCAGCCGGTAAAATTAGGCGATAGGTCAAATTAATGCGCCCCTCGGTCACGCGTGCTGACTTGGGCACGGAATGCTCCCACTCGCACTGACTGCGCCCCCGCATCACCAAGACATCACCGTGCTGCAGCAAGTACTCCACTTTCTGCCGCGGCTCAACCTTGCGACGCAGAAGAAAGCGCCGCGCCTCACCCAATGACACCGACACAATCACTGGCTCCGCGCCTAACTCAGGCTCGTTATCAGAGTGCCAACCCATGCTGTGCTGCCCATGCTGATACCAATTACACAGCACGCTATTCAAGCCAGCATCTGCGCTCTGGGCCAACCGCTCGGCTAATGTCTTTAGCCGCGCATCCCACGGCACTGGCTGATAGGTCTGACCTGAGTAACGATATGGCCGATCCCCCATCCACACCAGCAAACGTGGCTGCAACAGCGTGCGGCCAAACAGTCGAATCGACTCTTGGCGCCACGGCAAAGCCGCAACACAATGCTGATATAGCTGATCTGCCTCCACAGCTGTGAGATAATTCGGCCAGTACTCAATATCGGGAAGCAGAGCAGACAATGTCGACCTCAGCAGAAAGCGCCACCCTGTGGCTACAGGAAAAAAAACCGTCTTCGGACACCATAGAGCAGATGATCGTCAAGTTGAACGAACGCATTGAGCGTTCAGGCTGGTCAGACGAGGAACTGCAAGGCTCCATCGAAGCGCTCGATGTACTCGAGGCGGAACTGCAAAGTCGCGCACCGGGTGCAAGCGCCCCATCTTCGCCAGTCGACCAGCCAACCAATCACGCCGTAGAACTGGACACATCGCCATTAGTGAGCCACGATCATATAGCATCAGAACGCCCACCTGAAGAAAAGCGCGCGCTGTTCGAACAGCTAAAACAACAAATAAAGGCTTAAACCACAGAAGAGGACACAGTAATGGACAACCAACCGCCATCCAGCTTACTGCCCATGGATATCGCGCTGGACCGTCTACGAGAGGCGCTATTGCCTATTACTGAGTCCGAACTTTCGCCGCTGGAATACATCCTAGGGCGCACACTGGCCGAGCCCGTGGTTGCACCGATCAATGTACCGCCCTCAGACAACTCAGCAATGGACGGCTATGCCGTACACATCGACATCGCAGCAGCACCCGGTACTCAATGGCACGTTATCGGCACGGCGCTGGCTGGCGCGCCTTGGGAAGGCACAATCCAATCGGGCGAGTGCGTACGCATCACCACCGGCGCAATGCTGCCCGACAACGCTAATACCGTGGTTATTGAAGAGGATGTCAGTCTCGACGGCGATACCATCACACTGCAAGAAACCTTGGTACAGGGTGAACACGTTAGACCCGCGGGTGACGATGTCGTCAAAGGCGATGTGGTTTTGGCATCGGGTAAGACACTGGGCGTGGCCGACATCGGCTTGTTGGCCGCCATGGGTATCGCAGAAGCGGAGGTGATCCGGCCACTGCGCATTGCGCTCTTTGCCACCGGCGACGAACTGAAGGAACCCGGCGCAACCTTGAAACCGGGGCAAATCTACGAATCAAACCGTGTGGCACTGACCCACTTACTCAAGAGCCTACCGGTCGAGATCACCAACCTCGGCATCCTACCGGACGACCCCAAGCTCCTGCGCGAAACCTTTTTGGCGGCAGCAGATTCACACGACATTGTCATATCAACCGGTGGGGTTTCAGTGGGTGACGCTGACTATACCCGTGAGATTTTGCAAGAGATCGGCGACATCGCCTTTTGGAAGCTGGCCATAAAACCGGGCAAGCCAGTGGCATTTGGTCGACTTAACAACGCCTGGTTTTTTGGCTTGCCGGGCAATCCCGTGTCAGCCTTGGTGACCGCGCATCAAATTCTACTACCAGCGATACGCTATATGGCAGGCCAAGACTGGCATGAGCCCTTCCGTTTGAAGGCTGTAGCCACCAAAACGTTCCGCAAGAAGCCCGGCCGCATGGACTTCCAGCGCGCTATTCTGACACGAAATCACCAAGGCGACTGGGAAGCCGAACCCACATCCGGCCAAGGGTCCCATATGCTGCTCAGCTTTACACAAGCCAACGGATACGCAGTGATTCCAGCAGAGAGCGGGGACATTCCTATTGGCAGTGAAGTCACTGTCGTGCCTTTTGGCGCCGAACTGCTCGGCTAGTCGGCCAAAGATTTATTCGGGATGACTGGTTAACACGCCCACATCCAACACCGGCGAGGCATCCAGTTCGTGCGCGTCCATCAGCAGCGCGACACGTTGGAGCGACGATACGATCATCTGTTGCTCCCACGACTCCAAACGATCAAAGCGCTCAACAAAATGCTGCTGCAACAAGCGCGGTGCATTGTTCAGCACCTCTCGTCCCTTGTCACTCAGCCACAGGTTAACCTTACGCTTGTCGCGCTCATCACGCTGCCGCATGATCAAACCGCGATGCTCTAACCGCTCGACAATGTTGGTTACCGTGGCCTGACTCAATGATACTTCGTCAGCGATTTTCGACGTATTATGGAACCGCTCAGAACCGATGGCGTGCATGATCAAAATTTGCGCAGACGTCAGGCCAGACTCTTTCACCAAGCGACGCGAGTGGACATCCGTCGCCCGAATGATGCGACGAATGGACTCGATGACTTCAAAATGCTTTTCTTCGTTCATAGGCCTAACCTTAATCCTCGCCCGCAGGCAACAAACGCTCTAGATCTAGCGCGACATAGAGCCATGGGTCACGATAAATAGTGCCCAGTACAGCATCACCATCGCTGGTTTTTTCTAACTCATCGGCACTGAACTGCAGAATAGAGCCGGTTTCATCAATCGTCATTGCTTGGGTACTTTCCGCGCGCTCCACGATCACAATGGAGGCCTCCTCGGCATCCACAGCATTTTTAGTGGCTTGTTTGGCGCTACCGCCCGCCGCCTTCAAGAGCGCAGCGCCATCGTGTACGGCGATGACTTCTCCGCGAACTTCGGCGATACCGTTGACCGTCTCCGCCGCCCCCGGTACGGGAGCACAGCGTACGTTGGGCAACACCTCGCGCACCGAAGACAGTGAGGCACAATACCAAGTATCGCCAATTCGTAAGCTCAACCAATCGTCCATCACCTTAACTACAACCTCGCACACTCATTCATTTCAATCGTTACAGCACCCGCCCGTAGCGTTCGCGTAGTTTACTCACTTCACTCGCAATACAGTAGCGCAAACCATTACTTAGATCACTAAATAACTTACATATTACTAATGCCTGTAATGATATTTTCATACTATTCTGCGCAAATATTAACCACTATGAGCGATTTTTTCCAGCAATATCAGCCTTTAGGTACCAACAAACTAATTTGACATCTAAGTATCAGTCCATATAATTACTTTCAACACTATGAATCAAAAACAGGAAACATGAGCAACGACATTAGGTTTACCCCGCCCCAGGCAGAAGATGGCGCCAAGGTCTTTGACCTGATTGCCAACTGTCCGCCGCTGGACACCAATTCGCGCTACTGCAACCTTTTACAGTGCAGTCACTTTGCTGATACCTGCATCGCCGCCTGGCAAGGCGATGAGATCATCGGTTTCATTTCCGGCTACATACCGCCACGCCAGCAGGACACTTATTTCCTGTGGCAAATCGCGGTCGCCGAGAGCGCGCGCGGCCAGAACCTCGCCCAGCGCATGCTTGATGCATTGCTTAAACAGCCTGCTTGCGCAGCGGTAAAACAGGTGCAGACCACCATTACCGCCGACAACATTGCATCGCAGCGGGTGTTTGAAAAGCTGGCCGACCGCCACGAAGCCAGCATTCACAACGAACCCTTTTTCACGCGGGATGTGCACTTTGACGGCCATCACGACACCGAATTTCTCTACACCATCGGACCTGTAAATCAGGCCAGGAGCTAAAATCATGGGTATTTTTAAAGACGTAGAATCAAACGTACGTTCATACTGTCGCGGCATCCCTGCCATCTTTAAGTCTGCCAAGGGCAGCGAGATGGTCGACGAACACGGCAAGGTCTACCTCGACTTTCTGGCCGGTGCAGGCACCTTGAACTACGGGCACAACAACCCCGTACTGAAAAAAGCCTTGCTGGAATACATCGAAGCAGACGGCGTAACGCACGGCCTCGACTTCCACACCGAAGCCAAAGCAGCCTTTTTGCACGCTTTCAGCGACATCATTCTGAAGCCACGCGGCCTGAACCACGCCGTGATGTTTCCTGGGCCGACCGGCACCAACGCCGTCGAAGCGGCATTGAAGATCGCTCGTAAAGTTACAGGCCGCCACACCATTGTGTCCTTCACCAACGGCTTCCACGGCATGTCATTAGGCGCCTTGGCCGCTACCGGTAACCAACACCACCGTGGTGGCGCTGGCGTTCCTCTGCAGGGCGTATTCCGCCTGCCGTACGAAGGCTATATGGACGGACTCGACAGTCTGACCTATTTCGAAACATTGATGGAAGACCCAAGCTCGGGCATGGACCACCCCGCCGCCGTGATCGTAGAGATCGTGCAGGGCGAAGGTGGCTTGAACGCCGCCACTGACGAATGGTTGGTACGTTTGGAGTCGATCTGCCGCAAGCACGACATCTTGCTGATCGCCGATGACATTCAAGCGGGTTGTGGCCGTACCGGCACCTTCTTTAGCTTTGAGCCAAGCGGCATCGAGCCAGACATCATTACTTTGTCGAAGTCATTGAGTGGTTACGGCTTGCCGTTCGCCTTGACGCTGATTCGTCGTGAACTCGACCAGTTTGAACCGGGCGAGCACAACGGCACCTTCCGTGGTAACAACTTAGCGTTCATCACGGCTCGCGTGGCCTTAGAGCACTACTGGGCGGATATGGACTTCACACATGAAATCCAAGCCAAAGCGAAACACCTGCGTAAACGCCTTGCCGACATGGCCGAAGGTACGCCACTGTTCTTGAAGGGCCGTGGTTTGATGTCCGGCTTGTCGTGCCCGAACGGCGACATTGCCAGTGCCATCACCTCAGACTGCTTTGAGAATGGCATGATCATCGAAACCAGTGGTCCGAACGACGAGGTTGTGAAATGCCTTGCGCCACTCACCACGACTATGGATGAATTGAATAAGGGCTTAGACCTGTTAGATGCGGCTATCGAGCGCCAAAACCTCAAAACCACAGAGTCAGCTTAATTCAATTAACGGGAGATAAAACATGATCGTACGGACACTGGACGAAGCCATTAAGACCGGCCGCCAAATTAAGAGTGAAACTTGGGACAGCGTGCGCTTGTCGTTGAAAGACGACAACATGGGCTTCTCGTTTCACATCACCACCATCTATACCGGTACCGAGACACCGATTCACTATCAGAATCACCTCGAAACTGTGTATTGCATCAGTGGTGAAGGCGAAGTTGAAACCGTTGCTGACGGCAAGGTTTACCCGATCAAGCCGGGCACCGTGTACATCCTTGATAAGCACGACAAGCACCTGCTGCGGGCGACCAAGGAAATGCAACTGGCGTGCGTGTTTAATCCGCCATTGCACGGCAAAGAGGTACACGATGAGAATGGCGTGTATCCGCTGGAAGCGGACCCGATTGATTGATCAAACAAACGCCCTTCGGGGCGTTTTGCAGTTCTAAAAAATACGAATACACCAACCCTCTGGGGAAGGAAAGTAAGCCCAATGAGTGATACTAAAAACCCATTGCCCATCAGCGTGGAAAAAATCGGCGGCACCTCGATGAGTGATTATGCCGCCATCCGCGACAATGTAGTGATGTATGACCCGGACCATATCTATGGTCGCATTTTCGTGGTTTCAGCCTACGGCGGTATGACCGACCAACTGCTGGAACACAAGAAATCAGGCAAGCCCGGCGTATACGCCCTGTTCGCCAACGACGACTCCGACTGGGGTTGGGGCGACGCCCTGACCGGCGTGGCACAGGCCATGTGCGACATCAACGCCAGCTTGTTCAGCGACACGCACCTGCTTCAGCAAGCCGACCAGTTCGTGCGCGAGCGCGTGGAAGGCGTACGCAGTTGTCTGCTCGACCTCCAACGCCTGTGCAGCTACGGCCACTTCCGTTTGGACGAGCACCTGCTGACCGTACGTGAATTGCTGTCGTCGCTGGGTGAAGCACACAGCGCCTACAACATGACGCAACTGTTGCGCACCGAAGGCTTGAACGCCCGCTTCGTCGATTTGACCGGCTGGCGTGATGACCGCGAACTGACGCTGAACGAGCGCATTAAAGACGCCTTCAGCAGCATCGACCTCAGCAAAGAGTTGCCCATCGTCACCGGCTACACCTACTGCACCGAAGGTTTAATGCGCACCTTTGACCGCGGTTACAGCGAAATCACCTTCTCTGCCGTTGCCTGCCAGTTGAACGTCGACGAAGCGGTCATTCACAAAGAGTACCACCTGAGCAGCGCCGACCCGAAAGTCGTCGGTGCCGACAAAGTGGTGCCCATCGGTCGTACCAACTACGACGTGGCCGACCAGCTCAGCAACCTGGGGATGGAAGCGATTCACCCACGGGCCGCCAAAGGCATGCGCCAAATGGACATCCCATTGCGCGTAAAAAACACCTTTGAGCCAGAGCACACCGGCACGCTGATTACGCGTGACTATGTGAGTGAAAAGCCGTGCGTCGAAATCATCGCCGGTAAACCGCACTTGTTGGCCATCGAGATTTTCGACCAAGACATGGTCGGTGAACGCGCACGCTACGAAGAGCGCCTGCAGGAGCTGATCAAACGCTTCAAATTGCGCATTCTGGGTCGCGACTCCAACGCCAATACGCTGACTATTTATGCCGATTGCAGCTTGAAGCAAGCCAAACGCCTCGCGGACGCCTTTGAAGAGCGCATTCCGTCGGCGCAGATCACCTCGAAAAAGGTATCTGTCGTCTCGGCCGTTGGCAGCGATATGGAAGTAGCAGGCCTGCTGGCGCGCACCGTGCAGTCACTGGCGGACAAAAATATTAACGTACTCGCGATTCACCAAGGCATGCGTCAGGTGGACATTCAGATTATTGTGGTTGAAGATGACTATGTGAGTGCTGTGCAAGCATTGCATGGTGCATTAATTGAACCACATAATCATGAGTACGCCATATGCGCAGCATAACCATGAGTGTGCTGGTAGCCCTAGCGGCCGCCAGCACCGCTTATGCCGAAGACACCTCGATCCTTTACCTCCCCGTAGATGACACCGCCGCCCAAGCCCGCATCAGCGGACTGGAAGAGCCTCTGTACAACCCCTTTGTTGAGCGCTATCTGCTCGATGAAGTGAAAAATCTGCGCATGGAACTGGCCCAGACCCAGGTACGCATCACGGAGTCTCTGACCGATCGTCAGTTAGACACCATGGACCGTGCCATGTCTTACACCACCAATACCGTCACCTACTTTTTCTACCTGATCGCCGCCGTATCGTCGGTACTGATCTTCGCCGGTTGGAACTCGTTGCGCGACATTCGTTCTTCGGTGCGCAAACAAGCGCAAGCCGAAATGAGCAAAGTGATTGCGGTGTATGAAAAGCGCCTGGAAGACTTGGAGAAAGACCTCAAACACACCGGTGAAATGATCGAACACAACGCCGATGAAATTGAACTGACCAACGAAATTCACGCCCTGTGGTTACGTGCCAGCCAAGAGAAGAACGTCACCAACCGCATTGGTATCTACGACCAGATACTGCAACTGCGGGCATGGGATGCGGAAGCGCTGACCTACAAAGCCGACGCCGTATTAGAGCTTGATGAACCCCAGTGGGCCATCAACCTCTGTCATCTGGCGCTCAGCCAAGACAAAGAATACGCTCATGCGCATTACCAACTCGCCTGCGCGTACGCCATGATGAACCGTGAAGAAGAAGCGATACAAGCCTTGCACAAGGCCATCTCGCTGAACGAATCTTACGCCGAAGAAGCGAAGAGCGAAGCGGTGTTGATTCCCATTTTACCCCGCCTGAACGAGCCTAGCCCTGTTTCTTAAGTCTGATCATTGCTTGGGCGATGGGTGCGCGACTAAAAACGTCACGAGCGAAGCGCTGACAAGGCAAAATGGGCTTCAGGAGCGCAGCCTACTTAAGGTAGGTGAGCATTCTGAAGCCCATTTTAACGCCGTCAGGACGAGCGCAGTAGTTTTTAGGGTTGTAGGCGCTCAACCTCCCACTGCTGCGCCCCCCGGCGACTATACATAAACCGATCGTGTAGACGATTGCGCCGCCCCTGCCAAAACTCAATGTGATTCGGCACTACCCGGAACCCACCCCAGAACGACGGCAGAGGAATATCGCCACTCTTGAACTTGTTCTTCATCTGCTCGAACGCCTGTTCCAGCAACTGGCGCGACTTCACCTTCTGGCTCTGATGCGACGCCCAGGCTGCAATTTGTGAGTCTTTCGGACGCGACATAAAATACCGCGTTGCTTCAGCCGCCGACAACTGTGTCGCCTCACCGTACACAATCACCTGACGCTCCAACGGATGCCAAGGCAGGTGCAAACACACCTTGGGGTTGTCCTTTAACTCACGCGCCTTACGGCTTTCCAAATTGGTGTAAAACACAAAACCGCGCTCGTCAAAATGCTTCAGCAACACCATACGCTGGCTCGGCTGGCCATCATGACTGACCGTGGCCACCGTCATCGCCGACGGGTCATTACTGAACTTGGCATCCAGCGCTTGCTTAAACCATTGCTCGAACTGGTCAAAAGGGCTATCGGCCAGGTCTTCCCGATCCAGCCCCGTTAAACTGTATTCGCGGCGTAATGCTTCCAGATCCATAACTGCTTCCTGTCTTGCGCTCAAATTTCATTGCTTCAGTTATTGTACGCCGAAAAAGCCCCCCGTGATCACTTCCATGCATCATTTTCTACTCCCCACGCACAACTGCCCTCCTCTAACGCTGAACAAAAAACATTGCATCCACCACTAACATCTACTACAAATAACCTAACAACTCGCGCGGCACTCACCTGATCTTGCCCCATTAAAACGGGCGCCTCTTTAAATTGAAGAGGTGCACCATGCCCAAGTCCAATTTAGCCAAAAAGACACAGCAGTACAGCCTAGAATTTAAGCGCAAGTCCGTCGAAATGACCTTTGATCCTGACGCACTGATCAACGACGTTGCGCTCGCCCCGTGTGCATTCTGCACTGCAGCGCGAAGGGCAATCTATTCTGCTGATCTACAGACTTTTAGCAGTGTTGCTGACACATGGTGTCCCAGCTAGCGAACTTTAAGTAGCTATCGCTGCCTTCGGTGTCCTTAAGAGTAACCTATACTGTCATTACAACGCACTTTGCGCTGATGGGTAAGTCGCCTGGAGACAGTATGGGCAATGAATCGATTGTTCGTTATAGGATCGACGCAGAGGATAATATTTCTTTCGTAGATGAGGGGTGGTACATGTTCGCACAGACGAACGACGGAGCGGAGTTGATGCGCCCGGAGATCCTAGGTCAGTCCTTGTGGGATAGCATCACCGATCCGGAAACGTGCATGATTTATCAGAAGATAGTCGCTCGCGTTCGGGAGGGTAGATTGGCAAGCTTTACCCTTCGGTGCGATGGCCCTGAGTGTCGGCGATTGCTGGAAATGAAGATCAGCGCAGTGCCTGATGGTTCCGTCGAGTTTGAGTCGCGCACCATTCGTGTGGAAGACCGTGATCCGGTGGCCTTATTGTCGCGGAATATACCGCGCTCGACTGAGCTGCTTCGGGTCTGTGCTTGGTGCAATCGTATTGACGTGGGATTCGGTTCCAATGACTGGGTCGAGATTGAGGATGCAACGGAGCGGCTGCAGCTTTTTGAGCTTGCGAAGTTGCCGCAGCTGACGCATGCGATGTGCGAGGCCTGTTCCGAGTCAATGACAGATCAGGTGGACAAATTGAATGAGGATGTCGAGTCAGGCTTTACAGTATAGAGTGGGGCAAGATCAGCACTTGCTCCCTGCTCTCCCAATTTCCCTCTGTGCTTGGCGTTAGGCTTACTGATGACTCAACCAACAGCATATCGCATTGTATGGTTCTGGCTCACCATATGCTCTCTGCATGCGCTATTTCTGGTGCTTGCGGTGTTCACGACGGCGTTTGTGGATACGCCATTGGAAGCCTTTGTTATGACAGTGCTTGCAGTTCCTTACCTTTTACACCAAACGGGATTGCCTGTATTACAAAATGAGGGCTTGTCTGGCTGGGGAATGCCTATGCCAAATACCTTGGGTTGGCTTCTTTCGGTCTTAGCGTGGCTTGCATTGTATTGGCTGGTTGCCAGCGGAGTTGAGCGCCTAACCAGACATTCAAGCTAGTTGCCTGCCCTCTTTCCATGGTGCCGCTGAACACAAGCGCTACGCATCACTAATCCGGAGGCTGCGTGAAATCTGAAATAGAAGCGAAATTTGCTACCTACCCTGTGGCAGCACAAGAGCAGCTCAAGAGTATTCGCCGTTTGGTCTTCTCTGTTGCCGAAGAAAATGGTTTAGGCACGGTTGAAGAAACTCTGAAGTGGGGTGAACCCAGCTTCCTCGTAAAGGGTGGCAGCGCTGTTCGAATGGACTGGAAGCCAAACGATCCTGACTTCGTTAAGGTGTATTTTCACTGCCAGACTAGCCTGGTCGAGACTTTCAAGTGTAGTGGTCAAGTAAAACTGGCCACCGGTTTATAGTTAATCCAGTAGTTTTCCTCAGCCTGATTCGGACTCATTCCCTTGTTGTGCTGATGCGGCCGAAGTTGACTGTAATATCCAATCAAATATTTCACGATGTGATGCTCTGCTTGCATGAATGAGCGGTATCCATAAGTAGGCACCCATTCGACCTTTAAGCTTCTAAAGAACCGCTCCATCGGCGCATTGTCCCAGCAGTTCCCTCGTCGGCTTAAACTTTGTTTGATCTGGCATGCCCACAGCGTTTGGCGAAACCTGCGGCTTGTATAATGGCTGCCTTGATCACTATGGAACATAACACCTTTAGGACGTCCACGGCTCTCATAGGCCATGTTCAGCGCATTACGGGTCAGTTCACTGTCCGGCGATAGCGACATCGCCCAGCCCACTGGCTTTCGCGCAAATAAATCAATGACAACGGCCAGATAAGCCCAGCGGTTGCCGGTCCAGATGTACGTGACATCGCCACACCAAACGCGGTTTGGCGCTTCAACGTTAAACTGGCGGCCTAGATGGTTCGGTATTTCAACATGTTCATCACCTGTTTTCTTGTATGTGTGACCGGGTATTTGGCAACTGATTAGCCCCAGATTCTCCATCAGGCGTCCAGCACGATAGCGGCTAAGTGGCACGTCCTGAGTTGTTGCCATCTCGGCGATGCTGCGTGCTCCTGCAGACCCTTCGCTGTCGCGAAATAGCTCTTTAACCTTCGCAATTTCCTTGGCCTTTCTGATACACATCGGTCTTTTTGAACGCTGTAGCCAGTATCTGAAGCTGCTGCGATGTACGCCGAATACATCACACAGCTTTTTGACCGGGTAGCTCGTCTTGAGTTTCTCGATCAGCGAGAAGTGTTCAGGGAGTCCGACATCAAGAGAGCGGTAGCCTTTTTTAGTATGTCTTTTTCCATTTCAATATCCCGAATGCGCTTTTCGAGCTCACGGATTCTAAGCTGATCAGGCGTCATCGGGGTTGCTTTAGGGCTCTGTCCATCGCGTTCTTGGCGTAGCTGTCGAACCCATTTATCCATGGTCGAATGGCCAACGCTCATGGCCTCAGCAGCCTCTCGAACTGTGTAGTTTTGATCGACAACCAATTGAGCGGCTTCGAGTCGGAATTCGGGACTAAAATTACGTTTGGGTCTTGTTGCCATACTGTCACCTAATTGCTTCTTGGTGCATGATAACACCTCTAATTAGGTGGCCAAATTCACTATGCCACTACAAAGGCACAGCCAACAAGGCCTTGAGTAATCCCACCAATAAAGCGGCGTTTCGTTAGACGACACAAGTGCTCCAACTCGCCTAAACCTACGTATGTCCTACTCCCTTCAATTAAGTAGAGCGTACCTTCATGAGCACTTGGATCGTTGGTGGTGGTGCTATCGGTATGGCGGCAGCCACAAAGGCGCGCCAGACGGATACGAACGTCTATATGGTATCCAGCCAAACCCAGCCGCAGCTACCCAGTGGCATCACCCACCAACGCACAGCCGACTGGCAGTGGCACAACGTGCAGACCGCGCTCAATTCGCTTCCGCTGCCCACCCGCGTCGTGGTGGCTACTGGCATGTTGTCAAACGGCGAACAGCGCCCCGAGAAACGCGTTGAAGATGTTAAGCCGGATGCGTTGTTGGCCGCTTTTCAGGCCAATACGCTCTTGCCAATGGCGGTGTTGCAGCATCTGACGTCTCGCCTCTCACGGCAGGACAAAATGCAGGCGTTGGTGGTGTCGGCCAAGGTCGGTAGCATTCAGGATAATCGACTGGGGGGCTGGTACGCTTATCGCGCCAGCAAGGCGGCGATCAATATGTTGGTCAAAACCACAGCAGTAGAATGGCAGCGGCGTTTTCCGCTGGCAGCGGTGGGGTCTTACCATCCTGGCACGACCGACAGCCCGCTGTCACAACCGTTTCAGGCTGGCTTACCGGCTGGTCAGTTGAAAACACCTGCGGAAGCTGCGGAACATTTGTGGCATGTGCTGACCGAGTTGAACACCGCTGATGCCAGCGGGCAGTTCTGGAATTGGGATGGTACGGTACTGCCTTGGTAGGTGTTAACCTGAATGGTGATAGGTAGTTGCTAAAGCCTCGGAGGCGAAAATCTGGCTAGGCAAAAATGGCCGAGAAAGCGCAGTTTACTAATGGTAAATGAGCATTTTGAGGCCATTTTTAACGACGCCAGATTGAGAAAAAAGGTTTTGGCGGCTGCCTAGAGTTGGCGGCGGTCAAGCCCCACATTATCCATGATCCGCGTCGCAATCTCCTCAATGGAGAACGTCGTGGTGTTGATAAAGGTAATGCCCTCTTGCTTCAGGCGTTTCTCGACCTCCCGCACTTCATACTCACACTGACTCAAGGATGAATATTGACTGTTAGCGCGGCGTTCATGGCGAATGGCGGCCAACTGAAAAGGGTCGATAGTTAAGCCGTACAGCTTTTCACGATGCTTCATCAGCACGTCAGGCAAGCCCGGGTTGGCCAAGTCTTCCATGGTCAGTGGGTAGTTAGCGGCATGCACGCCGAATTGCAGTGCCATGTACAGGCAGGTCGGTGTTTTACCGCAACGTGATACGCCAATCAAAATAATATCCGCTTTGTCGTACTGTTGCTGGCGGCCGCCATCGTCATTATCCAATGCAAAATTCACCGACTCGATGCGGCGGTGGTAGCGACTGAACTCGTTAATGGAGTGGCACTTGCCGACGGAGTAAGACGACTCGATGCCGAGCTGTTGTTCGAGGGGTTTCAAGAAGGTAGCGAATACGTCGACCATAAAGCCCGTTGAGGTCGAAATGGTGTCCCGAATGTCGGTGTTCACAATGGTGTCAAAGACGATCGCGGGCGCTCCGTCGTCCAGCGTCGCTTGGTTAATGCGAGCGACCGCCGTGGCGGCTTTCTCCGGCGTATCAATGTAGGGGATGGTTACGCGCTTGAACGGAATGCCTTCAAACTGCGTTAACAAGCTGTTACCTAGGGTTTCTGCGGTGATACCGGTGCCATCTGATACGAAAAACGCTGAACGTCTCATAAAACATCTCTGCCTGTTACGGCTCAACACCGCCCCTTCCAACAGAAGACTGACCTGCATCAGCTCTGGGCCGCAAAACCGGTATTATGATGTAAAACTGTTGAGGTCGATTTTTCATCATCGGCACTCTAATATCAAGCGCGCGAGCCCCAGAACACCCAATAATATAATAATGAGCCCTCGCGCCCTGACTAGCTACGACAACGGAGACATCGCTGTGCCTAACTACGTAATACGCCTTGACCAAGCGCGAATGGAAGACGTCGATAAAGTGGGCGGCAAAAATGCCTCCCTCGGCGAAATGATCCATCAACTCAGTGACGCCGGTGTGCGCGTGCCAGGTGGTTTTGCCACTACGGCACAAGCCTACCGTGACTTTCTGGCTCATGATGGCCTTGCCGACCGCATTAATGCGGCCCTAGATGCGTTGGATGTGGACGACACCCGCGCGCTCATGGAAACCGGCAAGCAGATTCGTGGCTGGATTATGCAGGCGAATTTCCAAGCCGAACTGAATACGGCGATTGACGCCGCCTACGCCGAAATGGTGGGTACGGACACCAACTTGAAAGTCGCCGTGCGTTCTTCGGCCACCGCCGAAGACCTGCCCGATGCTTCTTTCGCCGGTCAGCAAGAGACCTTCCTGAACATTCAAGGCTTGGATAACATCAAGCAGGCCATCAAAGAAGTGTTCGCCTCACTCTACAATGACCGCGCTATTTCCTACCGTGTGCACCAAGGCTTTACCCATAGCGAAGTGGCTCTGTCTGCGGGTATACAGCGCATGGTGCGCAGTGAAACCGGGGCGTCTGGCGTTATGTTCACGCTGGACACCGAGTCTGGCTTCCCGCACGCGGTCTTTATTACCGCCGCGTATGGTTTGGGTGAAACCGTGGTTCAGGGTGCGGTTAACCCTGATGAATTCTACGTTTTCAAGCCAACCGTTAAGCAAGGTGTGCCCGCTATTTTGCGCCGCACGCTGGGCTCTAAGGCCATCAAGATGATCTGCACGGGCCAAGGCAGTGCCGGTAACGCGGTTGAAACCGTTGATGTGGCGATGGCCGACCGCCAGCGTTTCTGCATCAGCGATGCCGACGCGGAAGAACTGGCGCGTATTGCGATCACCATTGAAAACCATTACGGCCGCCCGATGGACATTGAGTGGGCCAAAGACGGTGACGACCAGCAACTGTACATTGTGCAAGCCCGTCCTGAAACCGTGAAAAGCCAGACTGCTGGCACCACGTCCATTGAGCGTTACGTGCTGAAAGAAACCGGTACAGTCTTGGCCGAAGGCCGCGCCATTGGGCATCGCATTGGCAGTGGCCCTGTGCGCGTGGTGGCGAGTTTGGAAAACATGCACGACGTTAAGCCCGGCGATGTACTGGTGACCGACATGACCGACCCCGATTGGGAGCCGGTGATGAAGCGCGCTTCGGCCATTGTGACGAATCGTGGTGGCCGTACCTGCCACGCGGCGATCATTGCGCGTGAGCTGGGTATTCCAGCCATTGTGGGTTGCGGCGACGCGACCGAGAAACTGACCGAAGACCAGATGGTGACGGTTTCCTGCGCCGAAGGTGATACTGGTAGCGTGTACAAAGGCAAGCTGGCCTTTGAACATCAGAGTGACGACATCAAGGCACTGCCCGACCTGCCGTTCAACATTATGATGAACGTGGGTAACCCGGATCGCGCCTTTGACTTCCAATTCCTGCCCAACGCAGGTGTTGGTCTGGCGCGTTTGGAATTCATCATCAACCGTATGATTGGCGTGCACCCTAAGGCGCTGCTCAATTTTGATGATCAGAGCGAAGACCTCAAAGCCACCATCAGCAATCACATTGCGGGTTATGCGTCGCCCGTCGACTTCTACGTCGACAAGTTGACCGAAGGCATCTCGACCTTGGCGGCGGCGTTTTATCCGAAAAAAGTCATTGTGCGCATGTCTGACTTTAAGTCGAACGAATACGCGCATTTGATCGGCGGTAAGGCGTACGAGCCGGAAGAAGAAAACCCCATGTTGGGTTTCCGTGGTGCGTCGCGCTACATTTCTGACGACTTCCGCGACTGCTTTGAGCTGGAATGCCGTGCTCTGAAACGGGTACGCGATGACATGCGTTTGAGCAACGTGGAAATCATGGTGCCCTTCGTACGCACGCCAGCGGAAGCGAAGCGCGTGGTTGAATTGTTGGGCGAACATGGTCTGCGCCGCGGTGACAACGGCTTGCGTATCATCATGATGTGCGAAATTCCGTCCAACGCCCTGCTGGCTGAAGAGTTCTTGCAGTATTTCGATGGTTTTTCGATTGGCTCCAACGACATGACACAGTTGACGCTCGGCCTAGACCGCGACTCTGGCATCATTGCTCACCTGTTTGACGAGCGTAATGATGCTGTGAAAGCCCTGTTGGCGATGGCGATTAAAGCCTGCAAGGACGCCAACAAGTATGTCGGGATTTGTGGTCAGGGGCCGTCGGACCATCCGGACTTTGCGCGATGGTTGATGGATCAGGGAATCGACAGCGTGTCGTTGAACCCGGATTCGGTGTTGGATACGTGGTTGTATTTGGCGAAAGAGGCGTAGTAGAAACGTTGTAGGAGGTAATTTCGGCCAGAGGGCTGGCCTCCTACAACCAGCGCGTGCTGCGCTGTTGGTCTTCCTCGCGTGCATCCACCCAGCGTTCACCCGCTGCGGTGGATTCTTTCTTCCAGAACGGTGCAGTGGTTTTGAGTGTATCCATGATGTACTCGCAGGCCGCAAAGGCATCGCCCCGGTGCTTACTGGTGACCCCGACCCAAACTATTTGATCCGCTGGGGTCAGCGTGCCGACCCGATGAATGATACTCACTCTGCCTAGCGACCAACGCTGACGTGCATCGGCTTCGAGCTTATTCAGCGCCTTTTCCGTCATGCCGGGATAATGCTCTAACGTCATGGTACGTACCTGCTCGCCTTGATTCAGGTCGCGCATACGTCCGACAAAGCTCACCACGGCGCCATCGGCCGTATTGTCAGCCACCAACTGGTGGTATTCGTTTGCTACGTCGAAGTCTTCGACCTGTACGCGCACTGCCATGCTAGCCTCCCGTTACCGGTGGAAAGAATGCCACCTCATCACCGGAGTTTACCGGCGTGTTCAGGCGCGCCATTTCCTGATTCACCGCCACCAGCAAGTCGTCGTTCAATGGCTGCCATTCAGCACCCTGCTCCGTCAATTGCTGTTTTAGATCGGACACGGTGCCCGTCTGCCACGGCCATTCAAGCTCCGCTGTGGGCAAGGCTTCGCGCAAGCGCGCAAAGAACAACACCTGCACGGTCATCACGACACTCCTTCCGCTTGCCAGTGCCCGGTCTTACCACCCTGCTTTTCCATAACTCGGATTCCGCTGATCACCATGCCAGGGTCTACCGCTTTGCACATATCAAACAGGGTCAACGCGGCCACCGAAACAGCGGTTAAGGCCTCCATTTCAACGCCGGTCTGCCCGCTCAACTTGCATAGCGATTGAATGTGAATGCCACCAGCTGTCTCGTCGGGTACGAAGTCGACCTGCACCTTGCTCAGCATCAAGGGGTGACAAAGCGGAATCAGATCCCACGTGCGTTTCGCCGCTTGAATACCGGCAATGCGCGCCACGGACAACACATCGCCCTTTTTATGCCCGCCCTCTAATACCAGCTTTAGAGTATCTGCTTGCATGGCGATAAAGCCCTCAGCGCGCGCTTCGCGCGCCGTAACCGCCTTTGCGGACACATCCACCATATTGGCTTCGCCTTGCGCGTTCAGGTGCGTCAATTGACTCATGCTGCACCTTCCTGACTTTCCTGCGCTGTTCCTTGTGCAGAGCCCTGCTCCAGGCCATCGCGCGTGGCGCATTGCACGACGTCGAGATACAGGTGAGGCACAAAATTACAGGGCTTATGGGTGCTGTTCAGTTGCTCGGCCAAGATGCCGTCCCACGCCGTTTTGCACGCATTGGGCGAACCGGGCATACAGAACACCATGGTGCCGTTAGCCAAACCCGCCAAGGCGCGGCTCTGCACGGTGGAAGACCCGACGTCTTGCAATGACAGATGCCGAAACAGCTCACCGAAGCCTTCCACGGTTTTGTCGAACAGTACACTCAAGGCTTCCGGTGTTGAGTCCCGACCGGTCAGACCGGTGCCGCCAGTCACCAAGATCACATTGACCCCGGCGTCGGCAATCCACTGCGACACCACGGAACGCTGTTGGTAGACGTCGTCTATGACGATGGCACGTACGGCCAGTTGATGTCCGGCTTGTTGCAGGCGGTCCACCAGTACATCGCCCGATGTGTCGTTTGCTGCTGTGCGGGTATCAGACACCGTTAGCACGGCTATATTTAAGGGCACAAAATGGGTGGAAACGTGGTTACCCATGGGTATTTTCTCCTAAACCCATCGCTTGCAGTTCGACGGGATCGTTAATGTTTTTCAGTCGATCCGGAGCGGCCGCATCGATAATTGAAATATTGGGTTGTAGGGCTTCTACCAGAGCACGAACAGAGCGCTGACGCGCTTCGGGCAGGGCCAGAATGCTTTGCACGGTCGCCAATACATCCGGCGTGGCGGTCAGCATCAGCGGAAACCAACCTTGCGCGTAGGTGGCATGAGGCTCTGCAACCTCGGTCACCACACGCAAGTCCGACTCATCGACCCGCGGCATGTCCACCGGCAGGAAAACACAACGCCTCCCCATGCAAGCTGTCAGGGCACTCTCGATACCGCCCAGCGGGCCAATGAAGTCTGAGCGCAAATCCGCTAGGTCATCCGCATGGCTCACATGCACATCGTCGCAGACACTCAACAAACGCTGGCGCGCGTGCTCGGCCCAAGTCACACCGGTGTGCCACAGCAAGCCGGCTTTGTCTCGCCCCATACGAGACGACCGCCCACCGGCCAGAACAATACCTACGCAAGGCGCCATGTTCAGCCCCCTATCATCGACAGGTCGCGGATCAGCCCGGTGTTGTGTTCGTGCAGGCCGTGCGTGGCTGGTTTATGTCCGAGTGCTTCTTGAATGACGGCGGTCAATTCGTCCTGCTGCGCGTCCTCTTGTAACCAAGGGCGCAGGTCGTAGCCGGTTTCACCAAACAAGCACAGATGCAGTTTGCCTTGCGCTGTGACACGCAAGCGATTGCAGGTGGTACAGAAATCACGACTGTAAGGCATGATCAAGCCAATACGCCCGGCATAATCCGGATGCCAAAACTCTTGAGCTGGCCCGGCGTCTTTGCCGCGCACGATGGGTTGCCAACCTTCCAGCAAGAGTTGCTGCTTCATATTACTGAGTGGCACGTGATGGTTATGATAGAAATCCGGCTGTGCCCCGACCTCCATGACTTCAATAAAGCGCAAGGTGACGGGCGTGGTTTTCAGCCAAGCCAAGAACTGGCCCAACTGGTCGTTCATCCCACGCATATAGACGGCATTGATTTTGACCGGAAGACCTAACGCTAGGCTGTCATCCACGCCTTGCAGGATGGCGCGCAGACGATCATGGCCGGTGATGGCTTTGAACTGGGCGGGGTCAAGGCTGTCGATGCTGACATTAAGCTGGCTAAGGCCTGCCTGTTGCCAGTCGGCAATTGACTCAGCAAGGCGATAGCCATTGGTCGTCAGTGCAATGGTTTCGATGCCTTGGGTCTGACGCGCATCCGCAATGATGTCTGGCAAGTCGGCTCGCAGCGACGGTTCGCCGCCGGTGAGTCGAATTTTACGCGTACCCTCAGCCGCGAACACCTGCATCACGCGCCGCAATTCATCACGGCGCATAAACGCCGAAGGCTTTGGCCCGCTATAGCCATTGGGTAAACAATAGGTGCAACTGAAGTTGCACACTTCTGTGACGGACAGGCGCAAATAATAGAAGCGCCGTCCAAACGAGTCGGCAAGCATTTTTAAAACCCCTTTCCAAGTGTGGGAGGCCCGGGAGTTTCCTCGCCGAACCCAGCCAACGTAATACCAACGGGTATTCGCTGGGGCCTGAAGTCCAGCCACATCAGAAGACATGGGTAAGGCGCAACAGGCTCGGAGTTGTTGTGAACTCAAGTTTTCGAGACTTTTTGTGTACTAAGTCGGCTGCCGGTGGTGTTGTGCAAATCCCTAAAACTTGAGTTGTTCTATCTCATCATCTTAGGGATGCCAGACAAAATAGCAACGCTTTTGGCTCCCGCTGCTAGGGAAGCTCTGAATTAATCCCACGCGACTCTGCGCTGACCAAAATGTTCAGGCGCAAGGCGTACTTCGCCGGTAATGGCAGTAGCCCTTGCCCAGAAGTACAACGCAGTGTATGGACATTTTGGCCGCGCCCAGCGGGGCTTTCCGAGGTACTCCGCGCCTGCGTTAGGTTCACTAGAAAGGTCTCGACATTCCTGCGTGAACCCGCCTTGCCGCAAAGCACCTCGAAAAGCCAGAGCGCCGTGCGATTAATTCAGAGATTCCCTAGGCCGATTCGGTTTATCATATCGACACTTTTTATCGAACAATCGACCAAACAGGAGCCACCCGTGAGTGATTCACCTTTTATTGTAACGGTCACCGAAGACTCATTCATGTCAGCCATTGTCGAGCAGTCACAAACCACACCGGTGTTGGTGGATTTCTGGGCCGACTGGTGCGCGCCCTGTAAGAACTTGATGCCGGTATTGGAAAGCTTAGCCGCTAAGGGCAATGGACGCTTTATTCTGGCCAAGGTGAACGCCGACGAAGAGCCCGGATTAACCGCACAGTTTGGCGTCCGCAGCCTGCCCACGGTTGCTCTGATTAAAGACGGCGCGGTGGTAGGACATTTTCAGGGCGCCAAGAGCGAGTCTGAAGTAAAGGCCTTCTTGGACGAACACTTGGGGCCTGCCGCGCCAGACTTGTCGTTGCAGGTCGAGGCGCTTTGGGCAACGCAATCGTATGAAGACGCCTTGGCACTGTTGCAGCAACAACTGCACAACCAGCCGGATGACGCCGACGCGTTGGCGCTGTTGCTGCACACGTTGCTCAAGTCTGGTGCTCTTGAAGATGCCAGTGCGGTGGCAGAACAATTGAATGAAGAACAGCAAGCGCATCCGGCCATTAAATCTGCCTGCCAAGAAATCGCACTGCAACACAAAGCGGCCGCGTATGGCGATGTGGATTTACTGGAAGCCAGCTACGCCAATGACCCAAGCCCAGCCAGCGCACATGCGCTTGCCATGGCCTTAGCTGCACACGGCGGTTACGAGCGCGCGTTCGAACTGTTATTGGAGGTGTTGCGCGGTGATATTGGCTGGAACAACAATCAGGGCCGCCAAGACATACAGGCCTTGTTCCAAGCCTGCCACGACAAAGCCTTGGTGGCTAAGTATCAGCGCAAATTGATGACGTTATTGTTCTGATGCTGTCTTAGCCCCTGCCTTAGGCAAGTAAATGATAAAACGAGCGCCGCCGTTGCTGGCGGCCTCGTAGCGCAATTGCCCGCCGTGGTTGGCTTCAATGATGTCGCGGCAAATGCTAAGTCCAAGGCCAGTGCCTTTATTGCTCGCTTTGGTGGTAAAGAAAGGCTCAAAAATACGTTCGACCAGGTGTGGAGGCACACCCGGCCCATCGTCCTCCACCAGCAGTTCAGCACCGCCATCAACATCCTGAGTGCGCAAGGTAATGAGCGACCCCTGACCGGATAGCGCCATGGCATCCCGTGCATTCAGGATCAAGTTGGCCAATACCTGGGTGATTTCCCGCTCGTTTGCACGGACAGAATGAGTAGCGTGCAGTTGTTGTTCGAGTCGACACAGATGATGAATTTCAGCGTGCGTTAACCGGACCGCATTACGTACGAGGTCATCCCATGTATGGGGAATCTGTTCTGTCGACTCTGCCGCTCGGGTGTAACTGCGCAGACTGCGCACAATACCGCTAATCCGCTGCACACCGTCTAAGCAGTCGTCCATTAAGGTAGGTAGATCCGACTGCACGAACAAAAGCTCTTGGCGCTCCGCTTCTGACAAGGGGCCGGCTTCGCGCGCTAGCAAAAGCGTCATATAGCGCTTCAGCGTCTTTAAGTTCGACATGATATAGCCTGCCGGGTTGTTGATCTCGTGCGCTACCCCACTGGCTATTTTTCCGACCGACGCCATATGTTCTTGATGCTGCATACGCTCACGCAGATCCATCAAGGTGCCACCCAATACTTGCCGCTCGGCATCGATGCGCGCCCGTTCTCGTGGCGCCCACCACCAACGACGTACCAGATCGTAGCACGCTGCGCCGAGCCCGGCGGCCACCAACAATAGCCCCCATAAGGCCAGGGGCGAGCTCGGCATCAGGAAGAATTGTTCTGCCATGGCTTGCAGCCTTCACATATTGTCTATACTGAAGTGTAGACCACACAGAGAGGTAGCCGATGAAGAATCCCGGTGTACTAGTGGTAGATGATGACCCTGCAACACTTCGAGCCATCATGCGACTGCTGCACTCCCAGCCTTTCGCGTCCTTCAGCGCCAGCGAAGGCGCCACCGCGTTGAGCCTGCTTGAACAAGAAAACATTGGCGTCATATTGTCTGACCAGCGCATGCCTGGCCTGTCCGGGAACGATTTACTGCGCGTGGCACGCTCGCGCCATCCGCTGGTCACGCGCATCATTCTTTCCGGCTACCACGAAGCGGAGGCTGCGGTCACCGCGGTCAATGAAGCCCATGTGTATAAGATACTGTTTAAGCCTTGGGACGACGATCATCTGCTTGCCACCATCCATCAAGGTTTAGAGCTTTATACCTTACAAACTCGCCATCAGGATCTTGCCCAAGAGCTGAAAGATGTGAATCAAGCCTTGATGGAGCGCATCGATCAGAAGAACCGCGCTTTGCATGCGAATTCACGCACCTTGATTGCCACTCAATCGATACTGGATGCTTTGCCTGTTGGCATTTTGCACATTGGTGAAGATGGCCGAATTGTGGAGTCCAACGCTTTGGCTGCGGAGTGGATATCCGATGGCCACGCCATCGCTGGCATGAAGGCACGTACAATATTGCCGGAAGGTTTACTGGATCTCCCCCTTGGCGACGGCGTGCACTGTGTTATTGGCACCATGCCCTGCTTTGCCATGCGCACCCACACTACGTCGACCAATGAAGTTCCCACGCATTTGCTGACGCTCATCCCACAGAAGATCACCCAGTAAGGCAAAATTCCATGCAACGCGTTCTGTTTGTGGACGACAACCGGCGAGTACTGGCGGCATTGCATCGTCAGTTACGCCAGGCCCCGTTTGACTTTATGTTCGCCACTGGCGCGCAAGAAGCCATCGCTATTGCGCGCCAGATTCGCGTTGATGTGGTGGTATCGGACTTTCATATGCCGGACATTCTGGGCCCGGAACTGTTTGCGCTGCTGCGCCCGCTGCGTCCTGACGCGTACTTTGTCCTGTTGAGCGCCAAAGCCGAACCCTCGGCGGACCAACTGCAACAGTGGGGCGTGGTGAAATACTTCGCCAAGCCTTGGGACGATGAGAAGATCATCGACTTCATCACCCAGCTAGGCCCCCAAGACAACGAAGGGCCGTAGCTTTTAGCTCTGCCGGGTGAGTACTGCGACAAACATCGTATCTGCATCCTGTGCCGGATAACCCACGACCTCCTGACGCTCCAAACTAAAACCTGGATTAGCCGCCAAAAAGGCCTCAACCCGCGCTTCGTTCTCGGCGACCAGCCAACTGCACGTGGCGTATACCAAGCGGCCACCGACTTTTACGGCGGGTGCTGCCTGACTAAGTATTTTGTCTTGCAGCTGCGTCAGTCGAACAATTTCTTCTTCCGTTAAACGCCAGCGTGCATCCGGGTTGCGGCGCCAAGTACCACACGAACTGCACGGCGCATCAATGAGTACGCGGTCAAAGCCGTTTTGGCGCGCCGCTTCTTTGGGTAATCGCAGTGGTGCTTCAGCGTCCCAAGCAAAGCGTCGCACATTAAACCAACCGGCCCGCTTGGCCCGCTTCTTAACCTCTTCTAGCTTATATTCACGAATATCGGTTGCCGTCACGGCACCTTTATTGTTCATCGCACTGGCAATCGCCAAGGTCTTACCGCCACCACCGGCACAGGCGTCCCAGACTTGTTCGCCGGGCTGGGCATCGACGGCGCGACTGATCTGCTGGCTGGCCCAGTCTTGTATTTCCAGCTTGCCTTCCTGCCACGCGGGCAATTGATATATGCCGCGTTCGCCAACCACCTTCAAGGCATCGCCATCTTGCTCAAGGTCGTAGCCCTGTCCCACAATCTGCTCGACGATAGCGGCCTGATCTTCGGCGCGCTGCACCCGTAACCACAGTGGCGGACGGGTATTTTGCCCTTGGACAAAGCGATGACAATCTTCTTGCTGCCAGCCTGACTGTGCCGCTCGCTCCTGCAGCAGTGGCTGCCAAGAAGGCCGCCAGCCTTGCAACACATCATTCATTGAGGCTTTATTGAGCACCTGTTTGACGTTACTCCAAAACAGATTGCGTTCGCTCAGGTCGGTAATTTCGCGTGGCCAATCACCTCCGGTATCGGTGATTTTGGCCAGCCAGAACAGCACCGACTCCACCGGCAGGGCTTGCACTTCGGCCCACAGTGACGCAGCCGTCATGCTGGCGTCTTGCGTTCGGTAAAACTCGGGAAAAGCCTTTACGTCCTGAGCTTTATAGCCTTGCTCCAGCAGTACAATGGTTTGCAGGTAGCGCATGGCGGCAAACAGTACGTCAGCGTAGTACAGACGATCACGTCGACCAAAGGCTTTTTCTTCGCGCAGAGTGCGACTCAACCATCGATCCAGTTGCGGCAATTCTCGCTCTTGGCACAATGCCGACCACAGCCGGTTGAGGTGAGGGAATCGGTAGCCGCGAAATTCGGGTAACGCTTGTGACATAACAGGTGGTTCTCGATGGTTGGTGTGTGGCACTCTTAACACTTTAAGATGCCTAATATGCAAAGGACTCGTAGTTTAATGATATTTGCTGCTCAGATATACGCCTTAACGGAAAAGCACTGGCCTGCTCGCTGGATATTGCTGTTAACAGGCGCTCTTGTACCACTGATATTCGCACCTTTCTTCATTTGGCCACTGGCTTACGCTCTCCCTATCGTCTTTTGGTGGCTGACCGCACAACAGAACCCACGGGAAGCCTTTTTGCGTGGCTGGTTTTTTGGTATCGGTTTTTTCGGCACAGGCGTGTCTTGGGTTTACGCCTCCATGCGAACGGTGGAGACGCCCGTTGCCATTTCCTTGGTATTAACCGCTGCGTTCTGCGTTGCCATGGGCTTACTGTTTGCACTGCAGGCCTGGCTGCCGGCAAAGGTGCGACGCCGCTACTGCAACGATGCCCCGCTGCACTGGATGTTGTTTCCGCTGCTTTGGTTAGCCTTTGAAGGCGTGCGCACGACCTTATTCACCGGTATGCCATGGTTGTTGTGGGGTACGCTGGCGACCGATAACTGGCTGCGCGGCTGGCTTCCGGTTACCGGTGTGTTTGGTGTTAGCTTTTTGTTGCTGTTTGGCGCTGCCTTGCTGTGGCAGTGGCGCTATCGGGTGAAGGCCCTGATGCCCACGGCGTTTGCCGCCGGTTTTCTAGTGCTGTCGTGGGGCGTCGGTTTTGCTCTGACGGATCGACATTACACCCAGCCTAGCCTGAGCCAGCCCATGCCGGTTGCTGCGGTACAGGGCAATACCGATCAGTCAATCAAATGGGACACACAAATCCTCAACGAAATTTTGAGTATTCATTTAGCACTCACCGACCGCGAAACCGAAGCCGCCTTGGTGCTCTGGGCAGAGACGGCCATTCCTACCTTCCCGGATGCGGTGCCCGGCTTTATTCAAGTGTTGGAACAACGTGCCGTGGCGCGCGATCAAGCTATTATCAGTGGGTTACCACTGCGCGGCGAAGGCCGTGTTTACTACAACGGCATCAAGGCCTGGGGTAACGGTGCGGGCGAGTATCGCAAACAACACCTCGTACCCTTTGGTGAGTACTTACCTCTGCAAAGCGTTTTGCAAGGGCTGATCGCTTTCTTTGACCTCCCTATGTCAGGCTTTACGCCCGGCCCGACTGGCCAAGCGGCGATGACCATGCAGTACGCAGGCACCGAACTGAAGCTCGCGCCGCTGATTTGTTATGAAGCGGCCTATCCGAATCTTTCGCGCCAACAAGCGCTCGACAGTGACGTGCTGATCGTAATCAGCAATGATGCCTGGTTTGGTGGTAGCCTAGCGCCCGAACAGCATTTGCAAATCACCCGTGCTCGAACCATCGAGAATCAACGCCCCATGGTTCGCGCCACCCAAAATGGTATCTCCGTTATTCTGGACGAACACGGCCAGGTGTTGGCGCGCGCACCGCAATTTGTGCAAGCAACGGTGTCAGGTGAAATCCTGCCGCGCAATGGCATAACACCGTTTCAGCGCCTAGGCAGTTGGCCCGTGATGCTCTTAACCGTGCTGCTCAGTGCCTTGGGTTTATTTTGGACGCTGCGGACAGCTCGCCGGTAACCTGCTCGCGGTCTAACTCAACTCGCGATGAGCTATCGAAAACCAAGGCGGACTCGGGTATCCTTTCCGCCTTTCACCCATTCTCTATTTTGACTGATCAGAGCCGGACTGCCTATTTATGGACGCCACGTACAATCCCAGTGAAATTGAAGCCCAAGCCCAACAGTATTGGGAAGAAAACCAAGTATTTCGTGCGGTAAAAGACACCAGCCGCGAAAAATACTACTGCATGTCGATGTTTCCGTATCCAAGCGGGCAGCTACACATGGGGCACGTGCGCAACTACACCATTTCTGACGTTATTGCGCGCTATCAGCGCATGCTGGGTAAGAACGTATTGCACCCCATGGGGTGGGATGCTTTTGGTCTGCCAGCAGAGAATGCGGCGATTCAGAACAAAACAGCACCGGCCAAGTGGACGTACGCCAATACGGACCAGATGCGCCAGCAACTGAAAGATTTAGGTTTCGGCTTTGACTGGTCACGCGAAGTGACCACCTGTAAACCCGACTACTACAAGTGGGAGCAGTGGTTCTTCACCCGTTTGTACGAAAAAGGCTTGGTTTATAAAAAGATGGCAACGGTGAACTGGGACCCGGTTGACCAAACGGTACTGGCCAATGAGCAGGTCATCGACGGTCGCGGCTGGCGTTCTGGCGCCGTGGTTGAGCGCCGTGAAATTCCGCAGTGGTTCATTAAGATCACCGACTACGCCGAAGAACTGCTGAACGACTTGGACAAGTTGCCGCACTGGCCGGAACAGGTCAAAACCATGCAGCGCAACTGGATCGGTCGTTCTGAAGGTGTGAACTTAGAATTCGACCTGAAAGACAGTGACGAAAAGATCGGCGTATACACCACCCGCCCCGACACCCTGTTTGGCGTCAGCTACGTAGCCGTGGCCGCCCAGCACCCGCTGGCTTTGAAAGCAGCCGAGAACAACGCTGAGCTGCAAACTTTCATCGCCAAGTGCAAAAGCATGACCACTTCGGAAGCCGACATGGCGACCATGGAAAAGCTTGGCATGCCGATCGGCCTGACCGCCATTCACCCATTAACGGGCGCCGAGGTGCCGGTGTGGACAGCGAACTTTGTGTTGATGGACTACGGCAGCGGCGCGGTGATGGCCGTACCTGGCCACGACGAGCGTGACTGGGAGTTTGCGACCAAGTACAACATCCCGATCACTCAAGTCATCCGCCCGGTCGACGGTAGCGATGATGTGGTTGATCTCAGCCAAGGCGCTTACACCTGCAAGGGCGTGCTGGTGAATTCCGGTGCTTACGATGGCATGACCTCGGAAGATGCCTTTCAGGCCATTGCCGCTGAACTGACCAAATTGGGCAAGGGCGAAAAGACCACCAATTATCGTCTGCGTGATTGGGGCGTGTCTCGTCAACGCTACTGGGGCGCCCCCATCCCGATGTTCAACTTGCCGGAAGGCGGCGAAATTCCTGTGCCTATGCACAAGCTGCCTGTTCTGCTACCGGAAGACGTGGTAATGGACGGCGTACAGTCGCCCATCAAAGCCGACCTCGATTGGCGCAAAGATGAGCTCGATGGCCGCGCGGTTGAAAAAGAAACCGACACCTTTGACACCTTTATGGAGTCGAGCTGGTACTACGCGCGCTACACCAGCCCGAACTATGCCGACGGCATGGTCGACCCTGACGAAGCCAATTATTGGCTGCCAGTCGACCAGTATGTCGGCGGCATCGAACACGCCATCTTGCACCTGCTCTATTCACGCTTCTTCCACAAGTTGATGCGCGACGAAGGCTTGGTGAAGTGCGATGAACCGTTCGATCGCCTGCTGTGCCAAGGCATGGTATTGGCCGACACCTTCCATAAAACCGTTAATGGCGGCCAGGTATGGATTTCGCCCAAGGACGTCACGCTGGAGCGCGACGACAAAGGCAAGGTCACCCGCGCCGTAGAAACCGCTACGGGCGACGAGGTTATACACTCCGGCATGAGCAAGATGTCGAAGTCTAAGAACAACGGGGTTAACCCAAAAGAAACACTCGAAGCCTATGGCGCTGATACCGTACGCTTGTTTGCCATGTTTGCCGCCCCACCAGACCAGACACTGGAATGGGTCGAGTCTGGCGTGCAGGGTGCGTACAAGTTCCTGCAGCGCTTGTGGCGTGCGGTGCACAGCCTGGTGGAGCTGAATGATCAGACTGCATTGGACACGTCAGCTTTAGACGCCGACATGAAAGCTTTGCGTTTAAAAACCCATGAGACGCTCCAAAAAGTCAGCGATGACTTTGACCGTCGCCAAACGTTCAATACGGCCATTGCCGCCACCATGGAGTTGCTGAACGCAGTCAATAAATTTGATTTGCAGCCCGGCCAAAGCCAAGCAGTGGTGCGTGAAGCGCTTGAAACCGCCGTATTGATGCTGTCGCCGATCACGCCACACATCGCGCACAGCCTGTGGGCCACGCTTGGGCACAGCAACGCAGTCGTACACGAACGCTGGCCTGCCGTGGACGAAAGCGCTTTGGTGCGCAACGAAGTGACTTACGTCGTGCAGGTGAACGGTAAGGTACGTGGACGTGTCACGGTAGCGGCCGATGCCGATAAAGCAAGCGTTGAGACCGCCGCGCGCGCGGAGCACAATGTGCAGAAGTTTTTGGCTGATGCAGAGATCAAGCGCGTGATTGTGGTGCCCGGCAAGCTGGTCAATATTGTGGTGGCCTAAGCGCACATGGACATCAAGGCTGAACAGCTGACCCAGCATCTGAATAAGCAGTTTCTGCCCATCTACGTGGTCATGGGGCAGGAACCGCTATTGGTGTTGGAGACGCTAGACACCTTACGGCAGCACGCCCGCAAAAATGGGGTGGGAGAACGCCGGGTACTGCAAGCGGATGCACAGTTCAGTTGGTCTTCGTTGATCGAGGCGAATCAAGCGATGTCGCTGTTCAGTGACCGACTGCTGCTGGAATTGAACCTGGAGCGCAAGCCGGATAAAGCAGGCCAGGATGTGCTGCAGGAATACGCCGCGTCGCCCAACCCGGACAACATATTGCTGGTGAATGGCGCAGCACTGGATCGCGCTACGCTGAAAACCAAGTGGTTCAAAACCTTCACCGTGCAGGCTGGCGTCATCAATGTATGGCCAATCCAACGCCAGCAATTGCCGCAATGGCTTTCACAACGGGCGCGCCAGTTGAAACTGACGCTCACACCGGATGCCGCCCAGTTGTTGGCCGAACGCGTTGACGGTAACTTGCTGGCTGCCAAGCAAGAGTTGGAGAAGCTGGCACTTTTATGCGATGGCGAAGTCAGTGCCGAACTGGTGCTGGAGTCGGTGGTCGACAATGCCCGTTTTACGGTATTTGATCTAACCGATGCTGCGAATACAGGCAATTTAGCCCGCGCGCAGCGCATTCTGGACAGCTTGCGCAGCGAGGGTGTTGAACCCTTGATGGTGCAATGGGCGCTTACGCGAGAAGCACGCCATGCAATGCAGATTCAGGAAAAGGTTCAGCGAGGTGAGTCCATCGACCAAGCCTGTATGGCCTTGCGGATTATGGGGCCACGCCAAGGGCCGGTGAAGCAAGCGGTGAGCCGCATCAAACCGGCACGCTGGAGCACGTTATTGCAGTTGCTGCAGCGCACCGATGCGGCGGTTAAAGGCAGTGACAACCTGGACCCGTGGCTGTTGATGGGGCAGGTTGTATTGCGTTGGGCTGGCCGTTAGTATTCGGCCAGAGGGCTTGCCTCCTACTGGTGGCGCACCACGCTTACGTCTTCTGCTTGTAAACCTTTGGCGCTTTCAACCACCCCAAATTTTACGCGCTGACCTTCATGCAAGGTGCGATGTCCGCGCCCACGAATCGAACGAAAGTGTACAAACACGTCTTCATCGTTATCGCGCGTGATAAAACCAAACCCTTTTGCTCCATTGAACCACTTCACCACGCCCTCTTCGCGCAGATCTTCACGTGCTTCAAGTGGCAGGAACTCCATAATCATCAATACGAGAGCCATCAACGCCCAGACACTGGCGACGGATGCCCAAAAACCATCTTGGCTGAACGCCAAAGACACAGGATTGCCTTGCCAAAAAACAACAACCAATGTTGCGGCAATAGCCGCCAGAAAACTAATTACTAAACCAACAATAATACTCACTGCATTCATAACCTAGCTCTTCTCTCAATAATCACTTAACGTAAGTTAACTAAAATGTGCATACCTAATAGGCCTAGGGTAACTAACCAGCATTAGACCCACTTCGACGCATCTCCACCCGATGGGTATGCTATCCTTTCTGCACATGTACTCTTGGCGCGGCGAAACAAGACACAACCGCACAAGTGTCAACATAATGCCAAAAACCTTGACTACTAAACAACCCGGATTGAAAAAACACTGTGGATATTGAACAACGATTTGCCGATCTCGAAGTACGCCTGGCCTTTTCGGAGGACACCATCGAACAGTTGAGCGCCGTTATAGGGCGTCAGGACGCGGAGATTCGCCAACTTAAACGCCTGCTAGAAAAGTTCAGCGATCAGGTGTCCGGCCTCACCCAACAGATAGCCCCCGAAATCACCGACAGCCCACCGCCGCACTATTAAGCCTAAACAGCCGAAATCGTTTGGCATTGAGGTGTAAGGCTGACGCTACAACAGACCGGTCAATGTCTAATTTTTGTAAGGAAGTAGCTACTGCTTTTGCTACAATCGCCCGACTGGCCTTTGGTATTGGGAACAAAACATTTATGTATGCGCTGCTGAAACGCCTACTGAGCGTCTGGATACGCTTTGATAATTCCAAAACAGCGGAATTGCCAAAACTGCAAGATACCCAGCCCATTATCTATGTCTTGCGTCGGCAAAGCCTAACCGACCGCATTGCCGCCGATTTATTTATCAGCAAAATGGGGCTGCCGACCCTACACAAGTCCATCGAACAAGAGCCCTTGGTATTTCTGGAGTATAAGTCGCGCACCCTGCGTACGCTGAAACGCCAGGGTCGGTCAACTGCACTGACGCAGCTATGCCAGCGCATTACAGATGACCCCGAGCAGGACATCCAGCTGGTGCCCATCAGTGTGTTTTGGGGCCGTGCGCCCACCAAAGAAAAGTCACTGTTTAAAATACTGTTTTCCGACCGTTGGTCTATCCCCGGCCCCGTACGCAAACTGTTTACCGTGTTGGTTAATGGCCGTAGCACATTTGTCGAGATCAATCAGCCGTTATCGCTGCGCGAACTGATCACTGAAGATCAGCCTGTCGCTCGCCTGTCCCGCAAAGTGCATCGTATTCTGCGCGTGCATTTCAATCGCGTCCGCTTGGGCGTCTTGGGGCCGGACTTATCGCATCGCCGTACCATGATGACCCATATCGTCAATTCTGTGCAGGTGCGTGAAGCCATTGCACATCATGCGCGTACCCAGAAGACCACGCCGGACAAAGCACGCAAGGTCGCCACCGGTTATCTCGAAGAGATCATGGCGGACATTTCGTATTCTACTGTGCGGGTGCTGGACCTCTTTCTATCGCGCTTATGGAACAAGATTTACAACGGCATCCGCATCAATAACATTGCGGTCGTAAAACAGGCGGCGCAGGATAGCGCGGTCATCTATGTCCCCTGCCATCGCTCCCACATTGACTATCTGCTGCTGTCGTATAGCTTGCACTCGCAAGGCGTACCGATCCCGCACATCGCGGCAGGCAAGAACCTGAATATGCCGATCGTTGGGCCAATCTTACGCCGCGGTGGCGCGTTCTTTATGCGCCGCAGCTTTGGTGGTGACAAGCTCTACACCGCAGTGTTTAACGAATACCTGCATATGATGTTCACACGGGGCAGCCCTGTTGAATATTTCGTCGAAGGTGGGCGCTCACGTACCGGGCGTACCCTGGAGCCCAAAGCCGGCATGCTGGCGATGACGGTTAAAAGCTATCTGCGTGACCCCAGCTTGCCAATGAAGTTCGTTCCCGTGTACATCGGCTATGAGAAGGTGTTCGAAGCCAACAGTTACTTGAAAGAGCTACGCGGTAAAGAAAAGAAGAGCGAATCTATCTTCGATGTTATCGGCACGATACGGCGTCTAAAGAATTACGGCGAAGTCAGCTTGAACTTTGGCACTCCCATAGAATTGCAAAGCATCCTGACGGCACAGGAAGCCAACTGGCGTGACCACAACATCACCCAGGACTCTCGACCGGCCTGGCTGGCGCAGACCATTCAGGTACTCAGCAATGAGGTGGCCAGCCGTATCAATCAAGCTGCAGCACTGAACCCTGTGAATGTGATCGGCACAGTACTGTTAGCGAGCCCTAACCACGCCTTGGATCAATTCAGTATTGAGCAACACGCGGCGCTCTACGTCAGCCTGCTACAGGAAGTGCCTTACAGCGATACAATGACCTTTCCTGATGGTGCTCCGTCGGACTGGCTAGCGCATACCGTAGACATGAAGATGGTACGGCGTATTGACCACCCGATGGGTGCGCTTTACAGCGTTAACGACCACAATGCCGTATTGTTGACTTACTACCGTAACAACATCATTCATTTACTGGCGCTGCCCGCATTGCTCTGTTGCGGCCTGCAAATTCACGGCACACCCAAAACACGTGACCAGTTAATGAAGCACCTCACGCTGATTTATGGCTACGTACGCAATGAATTGTTTATGCACTGGGACATGGAAGCAGCCCAAAAGGTCGCACACCAATACCTCGATGGTTTGATCGCACGTGGTTTGATTTCGGTTGAAGGCGATTTTCTGATTCCCAGCACCGACCCGAGTTTGGCGACCCAGTTCATCGCCGTCGGCCGTCTAATGCAGCCAACTCTCGAGCGCTACTACCTCACACTCGCCGTGCTGCAGGCACATGGCCAATACAGCCTTACCGTAGCTGACCTAGAAGCGCAGGCCCAGCAGCTGGCGCAGCGAATGTCTATTTTGAATGGCCTGAATGCGCCGGAGTTCTTTGACAAGACCCTGTTTCGGCGCTTCGTGCTGACGCTGCGCGAGAAAACGGTGATCGCAACCGATGCCGAACAACGTATTACTTTTGATCAGCGTGTTCCTGAAGCCATTGCGGCGGCCGAGTCGCTGCTGAACCCTGAGCTGGTGCGCAACGTACGTTGGCTGATGGAGCACCCACAGAGCACAAACTAGGTTGATATGGTACTATTCAAGCAGGTCATTCACCCTGTTCATTCACCTTCTTGCTAGAGAGCATCTCTTTCGATGAGCGACGGAAAAGAGCGTATTATCAGCGGCCATAAGTTCCGCACCGAACAAGGCATTGCTGCGATAAAAGATGGCGTTAAGCAGAGCCATCAAGTCGTCGAACAAGCCCATGTGCGCAAGCCCGATTGGCTACGTGCCAAGATGCCGGGCGGCGAGCGCTTTGAGGCTGTGCGCCGCAACGTAAAAGACCACAAACTCAGCACTGTCTGTCAGGAATCTCATTGCCCAAACATCGGCGAGTGTTGGAACAACGGTACGGCAACCATCATGGTTATGGGTTCGGTCTGTACTCGTGCTTGTAAGTTCTGCGCGGTAGATACGGGCAATCCCAAAGGTTGGCTGGATCACGACGAACCGGAGAACACGGCGAAATCCGTGGAGTTGATGGGGTTGCGTTACATCGTGTTGACCTCTGTCGATCGCGATGACCTACCGGACGGCGGCGCGGCTCATTATGCTGCCTGCGTAGCGGCCATTAAAGCTCGCACACCAGAAGTCGTGGTAGAAGCATTAACACCCGATTTTGACGGGGTCGAAGCGCACATTGAACGCGTGGTAGATTCCGGCCTGGAAGTCTTCGCGCAGAACGTTGAAACCGTGCGACGCCTGACGCACCCGGTACGTGACATCCGCGCCGGTTACGACAAAACCTTACAGGTGTTGGCGCACGCGAAAAAGCATCGCCCTGATGTAATTACCAAAACCAGCATCATGGTTGGCCTTGGCGAAACCGACGAAGAAATCTATCAGACCTTCGATGATTTACGCGCCGTCGGTGTGGATATTGTGACTCTGGGTCAGTATCTGCGCCCGACCAAAAACCATCTGCCGGTAGAGCGTTGGGTAACGCCGGATGAGTTCAATCACTATCGGGAAGTAGGGCTCGCCAAAGGCTTTTTAGAAGTACCATCTGGCCCCATGGTACGCTCCAGCTATCGTGCGGATCGCGTGTTCGAAAAGAACAATCTTGGTTTGGCTGCACCGGTCGAGGTACCGGTGGTGGTTGACCCAAACCAGATTCCGTTGAAGCAAATCAGCTAGAAGTAACAGGGCGCTGTCCAGTAGAGGACAGCGCCTTATTCCGTAATTTCGTGCACTGAGTTTACGCCCATGCGCTGCATAAAGCCTGCCAGCCAGCGCTCAGCCACCTGCTCGACGGTAACTTGCTCGTCCGTCAAATCTTTCAGCTGCGTCATTGCCATACCAGCATAACCGCAGGGGTTAATACGCTGAAACGGTGATAAATCCATATCAACATTCAAAGCAAGGCCATGATACGCCCGGCCTTTCTTAATGCGCAGGCCCAGAGAAGCAATTTTTGCCCCGCTAACATAGACGCCGGGCGCGTCTGGCTTGGCATAAGCCAGCACCCCCCATTGCGCCAACACATCAACCACGGAATGCTCCAAGTGACTGACGAGATCCCGTACACCCATCTCCAAGCGCTTAATGTCCAGTAAGGTATACGCGACCAGCTGCCCAGGGCCATGGTAGGTCACCTGACCACCACGATCAACGTTCACTACTGGAATTTCACCCGCGGCTAAAATGTGCTCTGCTTTACCGGCTTGGCCTTGGGTAAAAACAGCCTCATGTTCCAACAACCAGACTTCGTCCGGGGTGTCTTCTTGCCGGTTCAGGGTGAAATCGCGCATACGCTCGAGGGTGGGCGCGTACGCTACGCGCCCTAACTGGCGAACAATAAGAGGAGATTCGGTGTGCAACTCAGATAACCATTTTAACCGCGGTCAGCTTACGCAACTCGGTATTCAATGTAGCAAGCTGTTCCACGCTTTCTGCAGTAATGGGCACCGTCAGAGCAACAAAACGCCCATTTTTACTGGGCATTTCGCGTATACGAGTGGTTGAGTGTTCAATACCCAAATGCTCGAAAACAGCGAAGACAGATTCTTTAAAGCCTTCACCTTCTTCACCAACCACCTTGACGGGGTAATTCTTACATGGAAACTCTATCTTCGGTGCGTCTTGCTCATTCATCCGCACACCCCCTAACTAAAAATGCCAATAAAGAACAGCTTGATAAAGTCCCATATCCGCTTGAAGAAGCCACCGCGCTCAACATCTTCCAAGGCGATTAAATCACGTACAGCAAGTACTTGGTCGCCCTGCATCACGCGCAATTCACCCAAAACTTGACCGGTCGTTACGGGCGCTTCCAGCTGCGAATCAACTTCCAGCAAAGTACGAACCGAGCCGGAAGACCCTTTCGGTATGGTCACGAAGAGATCATCGACCAAGCCTAAAGCTACCTGATCAGTAGCGCCGCCCCAAATTCTAGCATCGTGTAGATTTGATACCGCATCGAACAGCTTATTGGTTTCAAAGTAGCGAAAGCCATACGACAGCAGTTTCTGCGTTTCCTGAATGCGTGCTTGGTTGCTACTGGTACCCATTACCACGGTAATGAGACGCATGCCTTCGTCGACCGCCGAAGCCACGAGGCAATATCCAGCCTCTTCAGTATGGCCGGTTTTTAAGCCGTCAACCAACGGATTCTGCCACAGCAAGCTGTTGCGGTTCGGCTGCGTAATACCAGAAAACGTAAACTCGCGTTCACTGTACCAGGCGTAATACTGTGGGTGATCCAGCACCTTGTGTGTGGACAAAATAGCCATATCGCGAGCAGTGGAATAATGGTTCGGTGCTGGCAGGCCCGTTGAGTTCACAAAGTTCGTATTGCTCAAGCCCATGCGCTGGGCATATTGATTCATCACCGCGGCAAAATTATCTTCTGTACCCGCCAGGTGCTCGGCCATAGCAATAGACGCATCGTTACCCGATTGAATAACTATCCCGCGCATCAAGTCTTCCACCGATACGTCCGTATCGACCAACACGAAGGTTTTAGAGCCACCAGTACGCCACGCTTTTTCACTGATGCGCACTTGATCATCCAACTGCAACCGACCTGCAGCCAGCTCCGTTTCAGCAATGTAGGCGGTCATCATTTTCGTCAGACTGGCAGGCGGCAAACGTTGATCCGCATTGTGCTCAACCAATACTGCACCGCTGTGAGCATCTATCATGATGTACGAACTAGCCGCCACCATGGGGGGTGCTGGCACAATAAGCGTGTTCGCAAAGGAAGGGAGGGCCAACAACGAGACAGCAGCTGAAAATAATACTTTTTTCATCATGGAAGAAATACAAACCCGTTAATTGAATAAAGTGAGGGATTCTCGATTGCGCGCTATTTTAACAGCACAAGGCAATAATGCAGCTGTATTCCGCGGATTAACGCCGGAATAACAGCGGCTTGTCGTTTCCTTTACCTTGCCAGCTACGCTGCAACTCTTCGGCGCGCGACAAATGAACGGGCCCCATGCGCACACGAAACACCCCGCCCTCTTCTTCAATCGACGCCTGCTGCCCTAGCTCTGTACTGACTTGCTGACTGAACTGACGTGCGGTTCGCTCTTCACGAAACGCGCCAAACTGCAGCCAATAACGGGCTGGCGCTGCTGCTGCAGACGCATGCTGATTACGTGGCAACGCCTCTACTCGGACGCGTGCAACACCTTGGTCAGCGAAACCAAGACGCACCGCCGCCGCATAGGAAAGATCGATCAACCGATTATCATGAAAGGGGCCGCGGTCATTGACACGCACGATCACTTCGCGGCCATTCTCGAGGTTGGTTACTCGCACATAGGTGGGTAGAGGAAGCCGTGTATGCGCCGCGGAAAGCTGGTACATGTCATAGGTTTCACCATTTGAAGTGGTGTGCCCATGGAACTTTTCACCATACCAGGACGCCACCCCCTCGGCGCGATAGCCTTCGGCTGATGCCATGACTTGATAACGCACACCACCAATGGTGTAGTCAGAATTACCGCCGCGAGAGGGAGGTTCGTAGATAGGGACTACGTCCTGCACTTGATCTGCAGTAATGGTGCGTGATGGAGGGCGGTCTTGCGCCATGGCATAGCGCCCACCTGCCGTATCGCCGCCGACTCGCGTCGGAGTGGTATCATCCAAAGCGGCATAGTGACCGGCACAACCAGCCACAACTAACAGTAATGCAGTGACAGCGACTGCAAGAACTGGTGTTCGCATCATCTAAATTCCTGGCTCAACTGATAAACCGCCATCGCATAGCTCAGGCTCCGATTGTAACGACTGATGACGTACAGGTTGTTAAACCCGTACCAAAACTCGGCGCCATGCTCGCCGTCTAAACGAAAAGTAGAGGCCATCCGATCATTGTCAATGTCGTAAATAGGCTCCCAACCACTGGCTAGGGTATCGGCTACTGACGTGTGCGGTTGCAACCTGGTGTTTGCCACAATGTCTTCGAAATCGTCACCACTGACGCGCGCTCGCATGGCAACCGGACCATCACGCTCCCAACGGTGCGCAGCCAAGTAGTTAGCAACACTGCCGATCGCATCCACGGGGTTATTCCAGATATCCCGCTTACCATCATTATTGAAGTCAATGGCGTAGGCCATGTAGCTGCTCGGCATAAATTGCGGCACGCCCATGGCGCCAGCATAGGAGCCACGCAGGAGCAAGGGATCTATTTGTTCTTCATGAGCAATACGAAACAGCGCGCGTAGCTCGCGATAGAAATAGTCATTACGACGATTATCGCTGAACGCCAAAGTACCTAAGGCATCAATTACGCGGTCTCGCCCGGTCAGCCGACCATAACGCGTTTCGACGCCGATGATGGCAACCACCACCTTGGGGTCGACGCCCAACTCTGCTTCAACGCGCGCCAGGGTTTCTGCGTGCTCTGCCATGAACTCTTTACCACCCCGGATGGTCGACTCAGCGACAAACAATGGGCGGTACTCACGATAGGTAGATGTTTGTTCACGTGGGGCAGCAATATTGGTGGTGGTGGACTCAAGATAATTACCCTGACTCAACCAATAACGCACCTTGTCTGGATCTAGACCAAACTCCACCAACTCTTCGACCAGAGTCTCAGCCCGTGGATCACTCAAAAAACCCGTACTGGCCTGCGCCGTGACCGTTAACGGCACCATCATCGCCATACTGCCAACAAAGCTGAATATCCATTTTCGCATACTTACCTCTTATACGTTCTTATGAGTTGCGACCGACATGATTATGCCAAATCCAGCCATCAGGGTAACAATAGACGTACCACCATAGCTGACTAGGGGTAATGGCACACCGACTACCGGCAAAATACCAGAAACCATACCGACATTTACAAAGACATAAATAAAGAAAACCAGCGTCAAGCCGCCTGCGAGTAGGCGTCCAAAGGTATCCCGGCCGCCAATGGCAATCATGAGGCAACGCGCGGAAATGGCCAAATACAAGGTCAACAGCAATAACATGCCAAGCAAACCGAACTCTTCGGCCAAGACCGCCACAATGAAATCGGTGTGACTCTCCGGCAAGAAATCAAGCTGGGATTGCGTGCCTTCCATAAAACCTTTGCCATCCCAGCCACCGGATCCAATCGCTGTTTTCGACTGAATAATGTTCCAGCCCGAACCTAGACGGTCTTGCTCAGGGTCAAACATGGTTAAAATACGTTGTTTTTGGTAGTCCCGTAAGACAAATAGCCAGAGCAAAGGAAAGGATGCCGCCGCACCCAGCAAGCCAGCGGTGATGTACCACCAGCTCATACCAGCCAAAAAGATAACAAAAACACCACTGCTGATAATAAGCAACGAGGTGCCGAGGTCTGGCTGCTGCAGAATTAATAAGGTAGGCACCACAATCAACAACAGAGCCACACACAGGTGTTTAAAGCGCGGCGGCAACTCATTGCGGGCCAGGTACCATGCCACCATAGCGGGCACGGCAAGCTTCATCACCTCAGCCGGCTGGAAGGTAATAACCCCAGGAATACGCAACCAACGCTGGGCACCGTTGACAGTGGTACCATACAGTAAGACGGCCACCAACAGCACCAAGCCACCGAGATAAGCGACGCCGCCCCAGCGCTGAATCGTTCTCGGATCGAACTGGGCCAACGCAAACATCGCGCCAAAGGCAACCAATATGCGAATGCCTTGTCGCTGCACAAACTCCACATTGCCACCGGTAGCGCTGTACAGCACCACAAGCCCCGCAAACATCAACAGTGTAAGCATGAGCAATAACGGCAGGTCCAGATGCAATCGATACGACAGGGCGCGCTGACTGCCCAGATTCACTGTGGGCAATGTCCGAACATAACCTTTAATATTCAAACGCTAATACCTCGTCACGCGGCTGCGCCATATAGTGATCAAATATCTTCCGCGCAACAGGGCCAGCAATACCACCACCACTGGCACCATTTTCTACGATCACCGCCACGGCAATTTGTGGGTCATTGTAAGGGGCATAACCCATAAACCAGGCGTGGTCACGTAAGCGTTCCGCTGTTTGTTCGGAATCAAACTCTTCAAAGTCTTCGATACTGAAGACCTGCGCCGTGCCCGTTTTTCCGGCAATTTCATAATCAATACCCACCGCCAAGCGCCGCGCAGTTCCTCGAGGGCCATGCACCACACGTCGCATTGCGCTCGCCATTCTGCCCCAGTGTGACGGATCATCCAGCTCAATATGCGCTTGCACTTCCGGCAGCGCGGCCAGTAATTCGGGGTCTGAGCTGTCCTTCAGCAATCGTGGCACAAACCACTCCCCTTCCCGTGCAATTACTGCAGTAGCAATACTCATCTGCAGTGGGGTAGTTAGCAGAAAACCTTGTCCAATGCCCAAGTTGACTGTATCTCCGGCGAACCATGGCATGCCGTGACGCTGCCGTTTCCAATCACGCGAAGGGTTAAGACCACGCGCCGGGTTGTGTACATCGGCTGCGGTATTGCGACCAAAGCCAAAAGCGTCCAGCGTTTCATGCAAGGCTTCTAATTGGGTGCGAAAGGCGAGGTCATAGAAATAAGTGTTACTGCTTTCCTCTATCGCCTGCACCATGCCGACACGGGTACCATGCCCATCACGACGGGTACGCCACGTCCAGTCGTAGTAGAGCCGGTCATCGTTGGGTAGGCGGAACCAGCCCGGATCATTGATTGTGGCGTCCCACGTAGTGGTGCCTGCTTGCAGCCCCGCGAGACCTAGAAAAGGCTTGATGGTCGAGGCAGGTGCATACTGACCACGCGTGGCACGATCCAGAAAGGGTTTATCGTAGCTGTCGCGCAACACAGCGTAATCCGCCGTACTGAACCCGCGCACAAAGGAATTGGCGTCAAAACTCGGACTGCTCACCATGGCGATGATACCGCCCGTTTTAACATCTATTGCAACCGCCGCGCCGCGGCGGCCCTCAAAGGCTTCAAATGCTACCTGCTGCAACTCAATATCCAGATAGAGCTGAATATCGGCACCCGGTGTGGGTAGCGTCCGTTCCAAGACCTGCAAAACACGGCCACGCGCGTTGATCTCTACGGTTTGCGAACCCGGTTGACCCAGCAACGCGGATTCGTAAAAACGTTCTACACCGGCCTTACCAATGTATTCCGTTCCGGAGTAAAGTGATTCATTCAGCACCCGCCGTTCTTCAATATTGATGCGCCCTACATAGCCCAGCGAATGTGCAAATACTTCTCCATACGGGTAATGCCGCATAAGACTGGCTTCAACCATGGCGCCATCAAGGAAGTAACGATTCGCTGCGAGGCGCGCTATTTCCTCTTCTGATAGGCCTTCCTTTAGAGGCACAGGCGAGAATGGACGACGCGAGCGCGTTAGCTGCCGACGAAAACGCTCAATATCGTCTTCCGACAACTCGACCAGCTCACTGAGCTGTGTAAGCGTAGCGTCCAGATCGGTTACGCGCTCGCGCACGATGCTAAGACGGTGGTTAGGTAGGTTTTCGGCCAACAGTCGCCCTCGACTATCGTAAATCAGACCACGGTTCGGTGGTAAGGCCTGCAAGGCGATGCGGTTGTTATTAGAACGCGCGACATGAACATCGTGTTTAACGATTTGCAGATAGAAAAGACGACCCGCCAAAATGCCCGACAAGACGACAATGAAAGAGAACGCCACCAGCATGCGGCGGAATACCAGTACCTGCTCGCGTGCGTGATCTTTAAAGTGGTGTCTGGTCATACGTTTCTTTATTTGCCTGTTGTGGGGTCATCGACTCACTTGTGATACGGGTGACCTTGCTGCACTGTCCACCCACGATACAACTGCTCAGCCAACAAAACACGCACCAATGGGTGCGGCAGGGTCAGCCGCGACAACGACCAACGTTGCTGCGCACGCTGACGCAAGCGGTCGTCGACACCGTCAGGTCCGCCCACCACCAAGCTGACGTCACGTCCTTCGCGCTGCCATGACGTCATACTTTCGGCAAGCTCTTCGGTGGACCAATTCTTACCACTGATGTCCAGCAGCACGACATGATCCTCGCGGACACTGCGCAACAAACGATCCGTTTCTTGCGCCACAACATCAAGAGTTTTTACATTTCGCGCACGCTTGGCTAAAGGCAAATCAACCCATTCAGGTGCCAGCTCACGGGGCAGACGTTTCACGTATTCGTCTACCCCAGCTTGCACCCAGGCTGGCATTTTGCCAGCGACCGAATGGATCCGTAGCTTCATTCGACCGAGTCAGCAGCCGAAGTGCCATCACCCGCCACATTGTCACTTGGTGACGCGCCTGACCAGAGCTGCTCTAAGTCGTAGAGGGCACGAGTCTCCGGCAACATCACGTGTACAACGACATCGCCGTAGTCGATTAACACCCAGTCAGACCCGGTTTCGCCTTCGCGCCCCAGCGGTTCGATACCCAGTTTCGACATTTCGGTATCTACGTTCGCCACCAAGGCTTGCAGATGGCGTGTCGACGTACCAGAGGCGACCAACATCATGTCGGTGACACTGGTCTTATCACGAACGTCGAGCGCTATTAGATTCTGTGCTTTTACGTCTTCCAGCGCATTCGTGATGATTTCTTGCATTTGTTCGCTGTTCATTCGGCCTCAGCTATTTTGATATAAGGAGTATTGCTCGATATATTTTAACACAGACTTGGGCACTGAGGAGTGCATAGACGCTGCTCCAGCACGAATCTCTCGACTGGCAGCCGGCATAAGTGTACCGGATAGCAGACATGCCTGCCCAAAAGGAGTCTGCGCCAGTCTCGCGCACTGCTGGTTGGGCAACCACTTGCCTGCCAAAAACTGACCTAACACCCCTTCTTGCGGCAATGCATAGCCAGGCCGTGGGTAAACCAGCAGATGACAAAAGTTCGTTAATTCACGCCACCGCTGCCAGGAACTGAGTCCCTGTAATGAATCACCGCCCATCAAAAAAGCCAATGGCTGATCCGAGCCCAGTTCAGCGCGCAGCTCTGCCAATGTATCAACCGTGTAGCGTGGCGACTCGGCTTGCAGTTCGCGGTCGTCGATTTGCACCCGACCCATGAGCTGCGGCTCGGCCGCCAGCATCGCCGATAGCATGCCGAGACGGTGCGCGGCAGAAGCGCCTGGCCGTGCCTTGTGCACCGGCATATAGCACGGCAACAGCAGCAAGCGTGCTTCCGGTAGCTGCTGCAAAGCTGCTTGCATGACACCTAGGTGGGCCAGGTGCGGGGGGTCAAAGGTGCCCCCATAGACAATGATCAGCGACAAGTCATTCTCACTGGCGAATGTGCCCGTCGCCAAACACGACATATTTTTCACTGGTCAACCCCAGCAGGCCCACAGGCCCACGTGCGTGCAACTTGTCGGTGGAAATACCAATCTCCGCACCCAGCCCATATTCAAAGCCGTCCGCAAAGCGTGTTGATGCGTTGATCATGACCGAGCTTGAATCAACCGCGGCCAAAAAGTGACGCGCCAAGGTGTAGTTTTCAGTCACGATCGCGTCGGTGTGCTGCGAGCCATAACGATTAATGTGCGCTATCGCTGCGTCAGAATCGGCCACCACCTTGATTGACAAAATAGGCGCCAAATATTCGGTTTCCCAATCTTCTTCGGTAGCCGTATTACACGCAATGATCGCTTGCGTCGCCGCACAGCCGCGCAGCTCAACACCCTTTTCCGCATAAGCAGCTGCCAGCTTAGGCAGCACCTCAGCGGCCACGACTTCATGCACCAGCAAGGTTTCCATGGCATTACACACACCGTACCGGTGCGTTTTGGCGTTCAGAGCGATGCGCTGCGCTTTGTCGAGGTCCGCTTGGGCGTCGATGTACACGTGGCAAATGCCGTCGAGGTGTTTGATCACCGGCACTCGCGCGTCTTGCGATATGCGCTCGATCAAACCCTTTCCGCCACGCGGCACCAAGACATCAACGTATTGGGGCATGGTAATAAGGGCGCCCACCACCGCACGATCCGTGGTATTGATCACTTGTACGCCATGCTCTGGTATACCCGCCGCCGCCAGACCGGATTGCACACAGCTGGCCAATGCTTGATTCGAGTGAATAGCTTCGCTGCCACCGCGTAAAATGGCGGCATTGCCCGACTTCAAACACAGTGCTGCGGCTTCAATGGTGACATTGGGGCGCGACTCATAAATGATGCCAATAACCCCCAAGGGCACGCGCATCTTTCCGACTTGAATACCGGACGGCCGATATTCCATACCATTAATGGCGCCCACGGGATCTTGCAGCGACGCCACCTGCCGCAGGCCTTCTATCATGCCGGCGATGCGCTCATCGTTTAGCGTAAGCCGGTCAAGCATGGCATCGGTCAGGCCCCTGTCACGCCCTGCCGCCAAATCTTTTTGGTTTTCAGCGATGATGTAATCCTGCCCGTCACGCAGGGCTTGGGCTATCTGTTCGAGCGCCGTATTTTTTTGTCCTGCACTGGCGGTCATCATTACGGTTGCCGCAGTTCTGGCCTGCTGCCCAACCTGCTCAACGTAGGCTTGAATGTCCATGAAAGGATCCGTCACGAAATGAAGTAATAATTTTCTGTAGGAAGCCAGCCTGCTGGCTGGTTTTGCACACAGTATACACTGCCCTGAGCTACCCGAGGAACGCGACCGCGTGAGGCATTTTCATAGCGATGAATTAAATTGCCGCCCTAAGAGCGCATCCACTCATCGAGTACACCCCGCAACCCCGCCAAGCGCTGTTGCAAATTCAAGTCCGTCAACAGCGCCTGTTTCTGCACTTCCGACATCGGCAACCAGCAGCACAGCGTGTTCAGCAAACGTACTGGATCCATGTCTTCTACCGCCTCTTCAGGCACCAAGCTGTCCAACAAAGGGTGAGTTTTCAGCTCTGCCATCACCGCCATCAGATCTTCCAGCGGCTCATCCAGCGCCAAGGGCTGGACTTCGGCACGATGTGTCTTGCCCATCCAGAGCCCATCTTCCTCCTGATGCGCTGTTTCAATCCACATTTCTGCTTGGCCTTCAATGGTGATACCCAGTAACCCGCCCGGCAGTTGCTCAAAGTCGACAATTTGGCAATGACAGCCCAGATCATGAAAGGTGGCCGCTCGGCTGCCCGACCGAATGACCTCTTGGCCTTCCTGCAACAAAGTGATGACGAACCCCGTACCATCTCGACTGGATTCAGACACCATACGCAGGTACCGCGGCTCAAAGATACGCAACGGTAACCGACAACCCGGAAACATAGGCTGCGATAGCGGAAAAATGGGTAAAAAAGTCACCACAAGGCTCTCATAGAATAATCTCTCCTGAGCATAATATGAAGCCGCCCAAAAGCGCAAAGAACTGCCTAATATTTTCCGTGCGTTTTCTTACTAGGATGCTCTGAAGGCCTTTCCCATCCAGAGCGCCACGCAGAGCACTGGTAAGGCATCGGTGGGTTCGATACACTGTCGCAAAGCAACCATGGATGCCGCATGACCACGCCAGCCCTCTCCACGCCCCCAAAGAATATTTTGTCCTTGAAAGGCAGCATGACCGCCTATGCCCTGCTGCAATTGGCCGATGGCAGCACGCTAGAGCAAGCCATTCTGGCGTTACAGGATCTCATGGCAGACGACAATGGATCGATGCGCCACGCACCCTGTGTAATGGCGTTTCCAGGCTGGCCTGAGTTGCCGGAGTGGTTAGAGGACTGGTGCGCGGCAATTCGTAAGGCGCAGCTGATTCCCTTTGCTGTGCAATATCAAAGCGATACGTGGAAAGAGCGTATTCACGCCCTCGGCCTCGCCGACTTACCTGCACCCGACGCATCACTGAAACGCACCAAGCGACCTTCGGCAACCACGCGGCGCAGTGTGGTGGTGCGCCAGCAAGTGCGCTCTGGCCAACAGATTTATGCCCGTGATGCTGACCTCATCATTATGGCACCGGTCAGCGCCGGAGCTGAAATCATGGCCGATTACAATATCCACGTTTACGGCCCCTTGCGCGGACGCGCCATGGCGGGTGTGAGCGGCTTCGAAAAAGCACAAATTTTCTGTTCTTCACTGCAGGCAGAGCTTGTGGCCATTGCCGGTGTTTATATGCTGCCTGAGCAATTTCCGACCACTACCCAGCATGTGCAGATTCACTTTCAGGATGATCGGTTGGTAATCAGTGGCGAACCAACCACCGACTGATCTGATCAACGTTTTATATGGAGGCAAGACCTTGGCTAAGATAATTGTGGTGACTTCAGGCAAAGGTGGTGTGGGTAAAACCACCACCAGCGCAGCGCTCAGTATGGGGCTGGCAAAAGCCGGACACAAAACCGTGGTAATAGATTTTGATATTGGTCTGCGCAATCTGGACATCATTATGGATTGCGAACGCCGCGTGGTGTTCGACTTCGTTAATGTGATTCAAGGCGAAGCCCGGCTGAATCAGGCGCTGATTAAAGATAAGCGCTGCGACAAGCTGTTTATCCTACCGGCATCGCAAACCAAAGATAAAAACGCCCTGACGCGCGAAGGCGTTGAAAAGGTTCTTAACGACCTGAGTGAAGAATTCGAATTCATCATTTGCGACTCGCCCGCAGGCATCGAGGGTGGCGCGATGATGGCGATGTATTTTGCCGACGAGGCCATCGTCGTCACCAACCCCGAAGTATCATCGGTGCGCGACTCCGACCGCATTATTGGGATGTTGCAAAGCAAGAGCCGCCGCGCCGAAAACAATGAAGAACCCATTCGCGAGTATTTACTGATTACCCGCTACAATCCAGAACGTGTAGGCCGAGGCGATATGCTCAGTGTAGCGGACGTTGAAGAGATTCTGGCCAGTAAACTGATTGGCGTTATTCCCGAGAGCGACGCCGTGTTACGAGCCTCGAACTTAGGTGTTCCGGTCATTCTGGATACGGAAAGCTCGGCAGGACAAGCTTACGCTGACGTTGTATCGCGTTTGCTGGGAGAGGAGCGTGTTATGCGCTTCACGGAAATGGAACGCAAGGGCCTGCTGCAACGCATGTTCGGCAGTTGAGAAGGGGAACTATCATGTCATTATTTGGACGATTCAGGGACAGTCAACGCGGCGAAACCGCCTCGTTGGCCAAAGAGCGCCTAAAGGTCATTGTGGCGCACGAACGCCAACAACGGACCCAACCGGACTACCTGCCAGCCATGCAGAATGAGATTCTGGCGGTGATACGCAAGTACATTCCGATTGAGTCAGACGACGTGAACATTCAAATAGAGAATGAAGGGCAGGTGTCAATTCTGGAATTGAATGTGACATTGCCTGAATAGCAGTGATGACGGCGGGTGTAAACAGCCCGCCCTACAAGATCACATAAATTTGCTTTAGACGTAGGGCGGCTATTTATACCCGCCGTTCTTACTTGGCCGCCTCCAAATCATCCAAATACTTCTCGGCATCCAGCGCCGCCATACAGCCCGTACCCGCTGACGTTATGGCCTGACGGTAAATGTGATCACTCACATCACCTGCGGCAAACACGCCAGGAATCGTAGTTTGTGTGGCATTGCCTTCAGTACCGCTGTTCACGGTTAAGTAACCACCGCGCATTTCAAGCTGACCTTCAAACAATTGGGTGTTGGGCTTGTGACCGATGGCAATGAAAACACCATCCAACTTGAGCTCCTTCACTTCGCCGCTCTTAATACCTTTGATCTTAACGCCGGTAACACCCATGTCATCACCCTGCACTTCTTCCAGTACATGATCCCAGAGGATTTCGACGTTACCCGTGCGAGCTTTTTCCATCAGACGATCCGCCAAGATCTTCTCCGAGCGGAAGCTGTCACGGCGATGAATGACCGTCACCTTGCTGGCAATGTTTGACAGATACAGCGCCTCTTCCACTGCGGTATTACCGCCGCCGACTACGCACACTTCTTTACCGCGATAGAAAAATCCGTCGCAGGTTGCACAGGCCGACACACCCTTACCCATAAAGGCTTCTTCGCTCGGCAGGCCAAGGTACTGGGCGCTTGCGCCCGTGGCGATGATCAAGGCATCGCAGGTGTACTCGGCTTGGTCACCGATCAATTTGAAGGGGCGCTGCGTCAGTTGGGCGGTGTGGATATGATCGAAGATGACTTCGGTATCAAAGCGCTCGGCGTGCGCCTTCATGCGCTCCATCAACGCCGGACCCTGCAAACCCTCCACGTCACCCGGCCAGTTGTCCACTTCCGTCGTTGTGGTCAGCTGCCCGCCCATTTGCATCCCCGTAATCACCACCGGGTTGAGGTTGGCTCGGGCGGCATAGACCGCAGCGGTGTAGCCCGCAGGCCCTGATCCAAGAATGAGTAACTTGACGTGTCGTGTAGTAGCCATGAATATCCTTCGCTTGAAAACGGTTGATATGATTTAAAAAAGTGCTATCGAGTATACCGCGAAATATGGGGTCAAATTCGAGCCACTCAAGGTCTAATGTTGGAAAGCCGTACAATCTCTTTGACAGAGTACTCACTCTGACTCAATCAAAGACCAATCGAATCACGACCGCCACCACCAACCATTGCCAACGAATCAGCACAAAGGCCTGCCATATCTGCGCAAAGCTGAACTCTTCCTGCACGCGCGTAATGAACTGAAGGCACCAATTGAGCAGCGACTTGGGCTGCCCTACTCCCACCACAAGGCTGCGCTGCAACGCCACCTTCGACTTCTTCATCATGCCCCAATGGAACCCCACCAGCTGCGCCGTGGTCAGGTTCAGCCAACGGTTTACGGCCTGACGAAAAGGAAAGGCGCCTAAGCGCAACCAGAGCAAAAAGATCACCCCTGCCAAACCAAAAAGCGCCAATAATGGCAAGGGTACAAAATAGCGCCGTATGCTGCGCGCTAGACGTTCAGCGTATTCAGGCGTATCGCCCGGACGTTGGCCACTGAGTGGTCGCCCGGCAAACAGCAACATCAGCACCAGCACAACGAGCAGGGTTTGCCCGTGCCCAGAGGCAAACCACAAAGCAACGGAGAGCGCTGCGGCCAGTAACATGCCGAGCCACGGGCGCCGGTCGCGCACCTTCGCCATCCGTTCAGTGATGGGGTACACTAGATTACCGACGGGCTGCCAACGCACGATCAGCGTGCTGATGATAAGCGCAATTCCGATCAAATTCGGTTTACCCTCTATTGGCTATATTGGAATTAACTGCATGAAACTCATAACGGTGCCTTATGCGGACCGCCTGCGCAAGCACATAGATGCCACAGTGGCCTTTGCTTTACAAGAAGACCTCGAAGATATTGGCGACGTGACTGCCGCCCTGATCCCCGAAGATCAAATGGCCAGCGCCCATATTATCATACGCGAAGACGCCGTTTTTTGCGGCCGCGCTTGGCTGGATACCGTGTTCAAGCAACTCGACGATCGTGTGACAGTACAGTGGAAGTGCGGAGACGGCGACACCCTGACCGCCAACAGCGTGGTCTGCGAACTGACCGGACCGGCGCGCAGCCTGTTGACCGGCGAACGCACGGCACTGAACTTTGTGCAAACACTGTCTGGCACAGCTACCTTGGCTAGGCGCTACGCAGAGGCTGCACGCCCGCACCACGTCACCGTATTGGATACGCGCAAAACCCTACCAGGATTACGTCTGGCGCAAAAATACGCCGTGTTCGTTGGCGGCTGCCAGAACCACCGACTGGGCCTGTATGACACCTATTTGATCAAAGAAAATCACATAGCGGCCGCTGGCGGCATCAGTGCGGCCATTCAGCGCGCACAGGATTTGCGCTCAACGCAGTTGATTGTGGTCGAAGTAGAAACCTTTGCGGAATACCAAGAAGCGGTAGAGGCCGGAGCTGATCGCATTATGCTGGACGAACTATCCGAGAGCGACTTACAGAAGGTGATCGCACAGGGTGGCGATATTCCATTGGAGTCGTCAGGAAATTTTGATCTGGAAAAAGTCGAGCTGGCCAAGACACCCTATGTATCGGTGGGGTCTTTGACCAAACACGTGCGGGCAGTGGATTATTCGATGCGTTTCCTTAACGACAACTGAGATTCCAGCCTGCCCAGCTCAATGAGGGCAGGCGCATACTCTCCGTCGAGCCAGATGCGAGGTTTAAAGCGTTTTGGCTCGTCATAAGTCTGCGGAAAGGTGGCGAACATTGACATAGCCACCAAGACACAAACAGCCCCCCACAGAACAACGCCAAAATATCTCGCAAGTTGATTTTTAGTCACTGCTCCATCAAAACGAGATTGCCACCAAAAAACGAGACGATTGTCTGTCGCCAGCGTCACAGCGACAGCAATCACATAGAACAGTTGGCCCAATGGTGTGATATGAGGGCTGCTGACCAAGCTCGCTATCATTAACACCAGTAAGCCCCATGCAACTGACGCAGCCAATGGAGGGCGGCGTACGGTCAAAATGGACCAAAACAGCGCCGCCATACCTGCAACAACCAACAATGCTATCAAGACTCCGTAGTCGTAACCCACACTCAACAGAATATTGTGTGGCGAGGACACAAAATTACCTTCCGCAGCAAAGGCACCAGGACCATACCCGGCTATTGGTGCAGCCATTATCCGCTCGATACTATAGGCCCAAAGCTCCAGCCGACCGCTGTCACCCGTGCGAATGCTTGCCATAGCAGTTTGTGAACTGAGCGCAGCGATTGCTTGCACAGACCACCATACAAGGAATGCAAACAGACTGACGAGAACTGGCGGTATAACCTGTCTCAAACTAGGACGCTCTGCAATACAGGCCGCAGCACCTACCACTATCAGCGCAATGAACAAGCCGCGAGAATCCAGCAAGAAGCCGAGCCAGAGCATACCGCCAAAAGCCGCCAACGCGGTACTGCGCAGCAAAGCACGCTTAGCAACAAGCCAAACGCCCAGTAACACGGGTACCAATAAATTTTGGACATCGTTCACCAGCCGCTTGTTTTCGAACCCCACATAGCTGCTTTGTAATGATCTGCAGCGTGATTCAAATACGCAAAAGGGTAGCCAAGCAAAAAAAGCAGCGATAAAAAGAGACAAGGCAAACAGTGACAGCAAAAGACTCAACGTCTGTATAGCAAGATGGTTGCGTACGAGTGGCACGAGCAAAAGAATGGCACCCAACAACAAAAGGGCCAGCGAGAACTCTAAAATATTGAACTGACTCGCATAGCCAAAAACCACCACAGACAGCAATGCTAGCGATAGAGTAATCACTGCAACGCCTATGGCACCCCATCGCGGCGGGTGCAGAATTAATGATGCATACCCTACCAGCGTCACCGTCAGTGCCACGGCAATACGGAGCTGATCATACATGGGCACATCAGTTGGCAGTCTAATGAACGGCAGCATCAGAGGAGCAAGCAACAGCAAGCCCATGGATACGGGTAATATAATAGATGGGCTAAAAAAAACCCCGGCAGTTGCCAGGGTTTTTTTGATTTGAAGCTTCATAAATACTAGGGGCTTACAGGGTCACAGTTCGAAGCCAGCGCCTGTTCAACATCAGTACTACATGTCCATTGACCTGTAGCGATTACGTAAGTGTAATTAACTACGCCATCATTTGTCGTTCCTGCTGCCACCAAACGAGGGCTGGCACCAGAACCAGGACTGAAAGTGTATGTAATCTGATAGCCATCAGGTGTTGTTGTGTTAACACCGCCTGTAAGAGCACCATAAGAGCCCTGAACTTGAGCACCAAGAGTCTGCTGCAACACAGACGTAACTGACGCTGCATCGGTTGCATCAGCAATTGCTCTACCCGCATCCAAGCGTTCCTGAACAGAAACCCGAACCGCACCTAACAGCGCATGCGCTTCAGAGAACTGTGAACGAGCGATGTAGTTCTGGTACTGAGGAATGGCCACTGCGGCCAGGATGCCGATGATCGCTACTACGATCATCAATTCAATCAAGCTAAAGCCTTTTTGCATGCTTTTCATTCTTATAAATCTCCATCGGATTGTCGTTAGTAGGTAAAGGAATGCTACGACGAGTAACACGCAATCTACCCATGGCACACAATTTACCCTAACTCATTGCTCTCAGCTAGGCTGCTGAGTAAATTTTGTGAGCTACGTAGTGTTTTTTCACAGATCAAGCACTTCTATCATTGATCAGTCATGACATAATGCAGAGTGTGCTGTAGCGTTTGCATGCAACTGATATACTTTCAATTATCTTCAAGAACAAGAAAGCTGACCATGACCATAGCCCTGTCCGGAATGAATAAGCGTCTCGCCGAACAGCACATAGTGAGTGCTGACTCCCTTATGGATGCGCAGAAAGCTGCGGCACGCGACAAGGTGTCGATCATTACTTATTTGGTGCAAAACGGCATGGCCAAGGCCAGTGATCTAGCAACCATAGCCTCTGACGAGCTTGGGGTGCCCGTTTTTGATCTGCGTGCCTTTGATATGGAACAGTTGCCCCGCGACCTGGTCGATATCAAGCTATTGCAGAAGCATCGAGCGTTGCCACTGATTAAGCGTGCAAATCGTTTATTTATTGGCGTGTCAGACCCAACGGCCCTGAAGGCACTTGAAGATATACGCTTTGCTACAGGCCTGAGTACCGAACTGGTTATTGTTGAAGACGACATTTTGGGCGAAATGCTCGACAAAGCGGCTGATGCTGGCGCCACCGATCTCGGTGATTTTGAAGATGGTGAATTTGAGGAACTCGATGTTGTAGACGCCGAGCAAGAAGACAATGAGCGCAACGACATCAGTGGCGGCACCGACGACGCGCCAGTGGTGCGCTTTGTGCAGCAAATGCTCTTGAGCGCCATCAAAAAAGGCGCATCGGACTTGCATTTTGAACCGTACGAGCGAGCTTACCGCGTGCGCTTCCGAGTGGATGGCGTGTTGCAGACCATGTCGAAGCCGCCCATACAACTCGGACCCAAGATTGCCGCGCGCCTGAAGATTTTGTCCAACATGGACATCTCCGAACGCCGCATACCGCAAGACGGTCGTATCAAACTGCGTATTTCCAAAAACAAGGCCATCGATTTCCGGGTTAACACGTTGCCGACTTTATTTGGCGAGAAGATCGTTCTCCGTATCCTCGACCCTTCCAGTGCCAAGCTGGGTATTGATGCATTGGGTTACGAAGAAGACCAGAAAGCAATTTACTTAAACGCTCTGAGCAAGCCTCAGGGTATGATTCTGGTCACCGGCCCCACAGGTTCTGGTAAAACGGTATCGCTCTACACCGGCTTGAACATCGTCAACCAAGAAGGCGTCAATATTTCCACGGCGGAAGATCCGGTGGAAATCAACTTGGAAGGCATCAACCAGGTGAACGTGAATGCCAAGGTCGGGCTCGACTTCGCAGTAGCACTTCGGTCGTTCCTGCGCCAAGACCCCGACATCATCATGGTGGGTGAGATTCGTGACTTAGAAACGGCGTCAATCGCTATTAAGGCAGCACAAACCGGCCACATGGTGATGTCGACCCTGCACACCAATAGCGCGGCTGAAACCTTGACCCGCTTGCTCAATATGGGCGTGCCCTCGTTCAACTTGGCGACCACCATCAATGTCATTATCGCCCAACGTCTGGCACGTCGCTTGTGTAGCGCCTGTAAAAAACCGGCGGATGTACCGGCGGAAGCACTGCGTGAACAAGGCTTCAGCGATGAACTGATCAAACAAGCCAAGTTATTTCAACCCGTGGGTTGTAGTGCGTGTAATAAAGGCTACAAGGGGCGTGTCGGTGTCTATGAGGTGGTCCGCATCACGCCACGTATTTCCAAAATCATCATGGAAGGCGGCAATGCGATAGAGCTGGATGCCGCCATGCGTGAAGACGGCTTCGCGAGCCTGCGGCAGTCGGGATTAATGAAAGCGGCTCAAGGTGTGACCAGCCTCGAAGAAATAAACCGCGTAACTATTGATAATTAACGACAACGAATACGAATTCAGTTCAGACACCATTTAGACAATTTATCAGGCTTTTTTCATGGCGACCAAGACAGTAACCTTTGAATACAGCGGCTTAGATCGCAAAGGCAAGCAAACCAAAGGCATTATTGCGCAGCAGAACCCGGCGTTGGCAAAAGCAGAACTGCGCAAGCAAGGCATTCAGGTCAAGAAGATCGTCAAGAAGCGTGAAGCTTTTTCTCTAGGCAATAACACCATTACCAATGAAGACATCGCGCTCTTTACCCGTCAGCTTGCCATCATGATGCGCGCCGGTGTACCGCTGATGCAGTCCTTTGACATTGTCGCCAATGGTGTGCAAAAAGCTTCGTTGCGCGGCTTAATTCTTGACATCAAGAACCGTGTTTCCAGTGGTGGTACGCTGGCCGATGCACTCCGCGGTAACCCCAAGTATTTTGATGACCTCTATTGCAACCTGACAGAAGCTGGTGAACAAGCGGGTGCTCTGGAAACCATGCTGTCGCGCATCGCGTTGTACAAAGAGAAATCGGAAGCGCTGAAGAAAAAGATCAAAAAGGCCCTCACCTACCCTATCGTCGTATTGGTGTTCGCTGTAGTGGTGACCATCGTTCTATTGTGGAAAGTGGTGCCGGTTTTCGCTGATATGTTCCAAGGCTTTGGGGCAGATTTGCCATTGCTGACCCAGATGGTGGTCAACATGTCTGATTGGATGGTGGCACACATTCTGAAGGTCATTGTCGGTACAGCTGCCTTTATCGTCTTGTTTCAGCAAGGTATGCGGCGCTCCACCAAGTTCAGGCACACCGTGCAGCGCACCATAGTACGACTTCCAGTCATCGGCAACTTGACGCGTACCAGCGCCATCGCTCGCTATGCCCGCACACTCTCTACGACGTTTGCGGCAGGCGTCCCCTTGGTCGATGCGTTGAGCTCTGCAGCAGGCGCATCCGGTAACATTGTTTTCTATGAGGCGATTAACAACGTGCGAAACGATGTTTCGTCCGGTACGGAGCTGAATCAATCCATGACGCGCCAAGAAGTGTTTCCACCTATGTTGGTGCAAATGGTGACCATTGGTGAGCAAGCCGGTTCACTAGACGACATGCTGGGTCGGGCCGCTACCATTTATGAGGAAGAAGTGGATAACTTGGTCGATGGCATGACAGCGATGATTGAGCCAGCTATCATGGCTTTCTTGGCCGTTGTGGTAGGTGGCCTGCTGATCTCCATGTACTTGCCGATCTTTATGATGGGCTCGGTTATCTGATGCAGTCTTTTATTGTTACCCTGCAGCAAATGCCCGCCATTTACTATGCCCTCGCGCTGTTGTTTGGCCTTTGCATCGGCAGTTTCTTGAATGTGGTTATTCACCGCCTTCCCAAAATGCTCGAACGGGCATGGCAATATGAAGCCAGAAGTGTTCTGGCGTTGGAATCTGGAGAGGCAGAAGAGCCCTATAATTTAGCAGTGCCGCGCTCGGCCTGCCCTTCGTGCGGGCACCGCATACGGTGGTTTGAGAACTTGCCCGTCGTTAGCTATCTGTTTCTACGCGGCCGTTGCAGTGCTTGTGGGGCCTCTATCGGTGGTCGCTATCCTCTCGTTGAGCTGCTCACTGCCGCCTTGACCGTGGCAGTGGCACTTTCCGTCCCACCCAGCTTGGCGGCTTTGCTGTGGATGGCATTTGTCTGGGCGTTGGTAGCACTGACCTTTATTGACTTAGACACTCAGCTATTACCCGATCAAATCACGCTACCACTTCTCTGGCTAGGCCTGCTCTTGCACATTTCGCCATCTAGCGGCTTGTCGCTTGATCAAGCTGTTATTGGGGCTGCGGCGGGATACGGGTCGTTGTGGCTGGTGTTTCATGCTTTCCGTTTGCTCACCGGTAAAGAAGGCATGGGTTATGGCGACTTCAAGCTCTTTGCGGTGTTTGGAGCCTGGTTTGGCTGGCAAGCGTTACCGTTAATCATTTTGTTATCGTCCGTAGTGGGCGCTATAGCGGGCTTGCTCATGATGCTGCTACTCGGCCGTGACCGCCAGATCCCCATTGCCTTTGGGCCCTATCTGTGTGGCGCTGCCTTGGTTTATCTGTTTTGGGGCGAGCAGCTGGTACAGGGGTATTTAGCATGGGCAATGGGCTAACGGGACCCATTCTTGGCGTTACTGGCGGCATTGGCTCAGGCAAGACCGTCGTGAGTGATTTACTGCACAACGAGTTTGGCATTCATGTGGTGGACGCCGATGTCGTTGCGCGTGAAGTTGTCGCTCCCGAGCAACCCGCGTTTGACGCTATTGTAAGCCGTTTCCCCGAATCCCTCAGTCCCGATGGCACCTTGAACAGGCTTTGGCTACGCACCCATGTGCTACCCGATGATGAACGTCGTAAGTGGCTAGAGTCGATCACTCACCCCGCCATTCGTCAAAGCATTGTCGCTCAACTGGCGAGCGCATCCGGCCCCTATCGTGTTCTGGTATCGCCCTTACTCTTCGAGTCCGGCCAAGCTGAGCTTTGCGACGCCACCCTGGTTGTTGACGCTGCCGAGCGGCAGCAGGTTGAGCGAGCAATGCAGCGCGACGGCAATGGTGCAGCCCTGATTCAGCAGATCATGTCGAAACAATGGCCACGCGATAAACGGTTGCAGGCGGCGGACTTTATCATCGACAATACGGGCTCATTAGAAGCGTTGCACAAAGCAACACAACGTTTTCACCACCGCTACGTTCAGCAGCTCAGTTCGTCAGCACAATAAAGCCGTTAGGAAGATCGTTGTTATGGCCGTACCCGAAGTCAAATGCCCCACTTGCGGCAAGACCGTTCAATGGACCAAAGAAGCGAAGTACCGCCCGTTTTGCAGCCATCGCTGCCACATGATTGATTTGGGTGATTGGATAACCGAGGGGCATAAAATACCGGGTGATCCGACAATAGACGATATGATGTCCGATGATATAGAGAAAGAGATGAAACGCCTGCAAGATTAAGTATCGGCCGGGCACTAGCCCTCGTCCACCATGGGGCGGTCATCCTCCACACCCAAATGCTGTTGTAGCTTGTCGATAATGGCAACGTTGGCAGCGGGGAAGTCCGCTGCTTTGAGTTGTGCAACGGGTTGCCAGAACACATCTTGCCCTTCGTTTCCCATTGGCGTTCCTGAGTAAGACGTCACTAGAGCAATCATTAAGCGTACTTGTTTGTCGCCGTAATCGTGCTCTATCACTTGCCACGGCGCTAGGTCTTCAGGCACATGCAACGCAAGGTTAACCTCTTCCAAGAACTCACGCTGCATAGCGTGCGCCAGCGACTCACCGGGCTCTATCTTGCCACCAGGAAACTCGAGTTTTCCGCCCTGGTGCAGTGCTTCTGGACGCCGCGCCAATAGAACACGCCCGGCATCATCAAGCACCACCCCCACGGCAACATCAATCTGGCGCATATCAGGAACGGTAATCGGCGTTGATAGATACGTACTCATGACTGAGGTCGGTCGTCCACACCGTTTCTGTTGCGGTACCACAGCCCATATGAATATGTATGGTGAACGTGTCCTTTGCGAACACTGCTGCGCCTTGCGCTTCTTCATAACCCGTAGCTTTTTCGCCGTGCTTCACCAACAAAACATCGTCTAAATAAATGTCGATACCTTGCAGATCAAATGGCGCAACAGGGGCCCGGCCGACGGCGGCTAAGATTCTTCCCCAATTCGCATCGCTCGCCGACATCGCGGTTTTTACTAAGGGCGAGTGTGCTACGGTATAGGCCACTTCCAAGGCGTCCGCACTGCTCTTCGCAGAGTGCACCTGAATGGCAACAAACTTCGTTGCACCCTCCCCGTCGCGGACAATCTGGTGCGCCAGTTCGCGCATCAGTTCATGCACTGCTTGGCTAAAGGCAGACCAATGCGGACTGTTTGGGCCAAGAGCCACACCGGAGGCTCCGGTGGCGACTAAAATGCACGCATCGTTCGTCGAGGTATCACCATCCACCGTAATACGGTTAAAGCTTCGATTGGCCGCCGAAGTCAGTAGCGCCTGCAAATCTTCCGGCGCTACCGCAGCGTCGGTAGCAGCAAAACCCAGCATGGTAGCCATATTGGGTTTAATCATCCCTGCACCTTTGCTGACTCCCGTTAAGGTAACAACACGACCGTCCAGCTCAAGCTGAATGCTATGGCCTTTGGCACGTGTATCGGTGGTCATGATGGCGTGGGCGACCGTGTGCCAGTCGGCAGTTCCGACCCCTTCCGCTAACGACGGCACTGCCTTTAACAGACGATCCATCGGCAAATACTCACCGATCACGCCGGTGGAAAAAGGCAGCACATCGGATGCAGAAAAGCCCAGAGATTCAGCAACGGCCGCGCAAGTACGCTCAGCATCAGCTTTCCCACGCTCGCCCGTACCGGCGTTGGCATTACCCGTGTTGATGACCAAGGCTCGCACGTACCCACCCGCCAAGTGGGTCTTCGCCAGCGTAACGGGAGCGGCACAAAACAGGTTCTGGGTGAATACGCCCGCTGCTGCACTACCGTCCTGCAGCACCATCAAGGTCAAGTCTTGCTTGCCTGGCTTCTTGATGCCCGCCGACGTAACGGACAGCTCAACGCCCGCAACTGGCAAGAGTTGCGTTGTAATACCAGCACCTACGGCCATTCTGTGAAGACTCCTACGCTAATCTGCCATGGCAATGTTTGTATTTTTTACCGGAACCACATGGGCAAGGCTCATTACGCCCTACCTTAGGTACTTCAGCCCCACCGCCTGGCAGCTGTGAAGCTATTTCACGCTGTTCGGCCTGACGGCGTTGCAGTTCTTCCATGGCCTTCTGCTGCTCTATGCGACGACGTTCCATCTCTTCCACTTCTTCACGGCTACGCACCTGTACGTGCGACAGCAATCGAATGGCTTCGCGCTTCACGGACTCGAGCATTTCTTGGAACAGCGCGAAGGCTTCCCGCTTGTATTCTTGCTTTGGATTTTTCTGCGCGTAACCCCGCAGGTGAATACCCTGACGCAACTGGTCCATGGCATACAGGTGTTCTTTCCACAACTGATCCAGTACTTGCAACATCACTTGCTTTTCGAACTGACGCAAAGCATCAGCGCCGGCCACTTCTTCTTTGGCTTTGTAGGACTGAACGATCTCGTCCAAAATGCGCTTGCGGATACCTTTTTCATCGAGATGATCGTCAGCCTCTAACCACTTGCTAACCGGCAAATTAACGGCGAAATTGGTCTGCAACTGTGCTTCCAGGCCTTCAATGTCCCACTGCTCGGAAAGACTCTGAGGGGGAATAAACTCATCGACAACGGCACCGACCACATCGGCACGAATATTATCAATGATTTCGGTTAAATCCGCTTCGTCCATCAACTCATCGCGCTGCTGATACACCACGGTTCTTTGGTCATTCGCGACGTCATCGTATTCCAACAACTGTTTACGAATATCGAAGTTGCGGTTCTCTACCTTACGCTGAGCTTTTTCTATGGCATTGGAGACCATCTTGGCTTCTAGGGCCTCACCCTTCTCCAAGCCTAAGCCTTGCATGATGGACTTCATGCGGTCCGACATGAAAATTCGCATGAAGTTGTCTTCTAGCGACAGATAGAAGCGCGACGACCCCGGATCG